>NZ_JBVKAT010000012.1:0-231734 GCF_055598485.1 Streptomyces sp. NPDC107521 | reverse complement strand
TCTGGGACGGTCCACAAATGCCTCCGGACATGGGGGAGATGGGGAGGGCGGAGCGCGTTCAACTTGGTCCAGACCAATGTGGTTGTCAACCCCTCGCGCGGATCACCCTTCGTTCCCGCCCGTCGCGAGCGCCGCCGCGGCCTCGTGCATCGCCAGCTCCAGCAGGCCCGGATCGGTGAGCGTGCCGGTGCCGTCCGGGGGGATCAGCCAGCGGATTCCGCCGGTCGCGGGCCGTCCCGGATAGGGCACGACGATCCAGGTGCCGACCCCGGCGGTCCGGATTCCGGTGCCGAGCCAGCGGGTCGCGGTGCCGGGCGGCACGAAGAACCCGGTCCGGGCGTCGCCGAAGTCGGCGAGCACCGGACCGGGCTGGTCGAGGACGCGGGTGAGCACGTCCAGGGTGGGGTGGCCGAGCCGGCTCGGCAGGATGAGCACGTCCCAGCGGTGTCCGGCCGGGAGCAGCGCGACCCCCAGGGGGTTGCGCTCCCACTCCCTCCGGCAGGACTCGGGGTCGGGTGCGGCGGACGCCAGCCAGGCGAGCGCGGTCTGCGCACCGGGCATGTGAGGACCTCCCTGTTCACTGGTGGACGCGGGTTGCGTCCACCAGGGAGACAGGGCCCCTCGGCGGGCATTACGCGGCTTCGGGCGGCCCGTTGGGGTGAGCCGGGTCACACCGGCCCGTTGCCGTCGCCCCCGCCACCGCGGCGCGCCCGTCCCGCCCCGCCGGAGTCCGGGTGCGGCGGTCGTCGGGGGCTGGGTCTTTCGTCTGGATCAGGCCGGACCTCGCGGGCCCGGCATGATCCAGACGAGAGGCCCTAGCTGTCGAAGCCCAGGCCCAGCCGGTCCATGGTGCGCAGCCACAGGTTGCGGTGCCCGTCGTGGGTGTCGGCGCGGGCCAGGGACCACTGGGTGAGCGCGATCCCGGCCCAGGCGAACGGCTCGGGCGGGAAGGGCAGCGGCTTGGTGCGGACCATCTCCAGTTCGGTGCGTTCGGTGCGCTCCCCGGCGAGCAGGTCGAGCATCACCTCGGCGCCGAACCGGGTCGCGCCGACGCCGAGTCCGGTGTATCCGGCGGCGTAGGCGACCCGGCCCCGGTGGGCGGTGCCGAAGAAGGCCGAGAAGCGGGAGCAGGTGTCGATGGCGCCGCCCCAGGCATGGGTGAAGCGGACGCCCTCCAGTTGCGGGAAGCAGGTGAAGAAGTGGTCCGCCAGCCGGGCGTAGGTCTCCGGGCGGTCGTCGTACTCGGCGCGCACCCGGCCCCCGTAGGGGTAGACGGCGTCGTAGCCGCCCCACAGCACCCGGTTGTCGGCGGAGAGCCGGAAGTAGTGGAACCGGTTGGCGCTGTCGCCGATCCCCTGCCGGTTCCGCCAGCCCACGGAGGCGAGCCGGGCCTTTGAGAGGGGCTCGGTCATCAGGGCGTAGTCGTAGACCGGAACGGTGTAGGGGCGCACCCGCCGCACCAGGCTGGGGAAGACGTTGGTGCCGAGGGCGACGGCGCGGGCGCGGACGCCGCCGTGGGGGGTGCGGACGGACATGCCGGGGCCGTGGCGCCGCAGGGTCAGGGCGGGGGTGTGCTCGTGGACGCGGACGCCCAGGCCGAGGCAGGCGCGCTTGAGGCCCCAGGCGAGCCGGGCCGGGTTGAGCACGGCCACGCCCCGGCGGTCCCACAGCCCGGAGCGGAAGGTGGGCGAGTCGATCTGCTCCCGCAGGGCGTCGGCGTCCAGGTGGGTGTAGCCGTCGGCGAGGCCCGCGGCCTCGATCTCGCCGTACCGGTCGGCGAGTTCGCGGGCCTGGTACGGCTCGGTGGCGACGTCGATCTCGCCGGTGCGCTCGAACTCGCAGTCCAGGGAGTACCGGGCGACGGCGTCCTCGACGGCGTCCAGGTTGCGGGCGCCCAGGTCCTCCAGCCGGTGGATCTCGCCGGGCCAGCGGGCGAGGCCGTTGGCCAGTCCGTGGGTGAGGGAGGCGGCGCAGAAGCCGCCGTTGCGGCCGGAGGCGGCCCAGCCCACCTCGCGGCCCTCCAGCAGCACCACGTCCCGCCCGGGGTCGCGCTCCTTGGCGAGCAGCGCGGTCCACAGGCCGCTGTAGCCGCCGCCGACGACCAGCAGGTCGCAGTTGGCGGGGCCGGTGAGGGCGGGTTCGGGGCGGGGGCGGCCGGGGTCGTCCAGCCAGTACGGGACGGGCCGGACGCCGGCCAGGGACGCGGTCCGGTCACTGCTGCGGCTCATGGCTCTCGGGGCCATGATGTCAACTCCCTACGAGGTGCGCCGGGGGCGTGGTCGGCCCGCGCTCATGGCCGGTGGCGGTTCCGGCGGTTGCCGACGGCCATGGAGACCAGGACGAACAGTACGGCGACGACGAACCCGGCCGTCCCGATGACATTGATCTGAACGGGTGTTCCGCGCTGCGCCGATCCCCAGACGAACATGGGGAAGGTGACGGTGGAACCCGCGTTGAAGTTGGTGATGATGAAGTCGTCGAAGGAGAGGGCGAAGGCGAGCAGCGCGCCCGCCGCGATGCCGGGGGCGGCGATCGGCAGGGTGACCCGGACGAAGGTCTGGAAGGGACCGGCGTAGAGGTCCTGCGCGGCCTGCTCCAGCCGGGGGTCCATCGACATGACCCGCGCCTTGACGGCCGTCACCACGAAGCTCAGGCAGAACATGACATGGGCGATGAGGATGGTCCAGAAGCCCAGCCTGGCGCCCGTGTTGAGGAACAGGGTGAGCAGCGAGGCGGCCATCACCACCTCGGGCATCGCCATCGGCAGGAAGATCAGCGAGTTGACGGCGCCGCGGGCGCGGAAGCGGTAGCGGACCAGCGCGAAGGCGATGGCGGTGCCCAGCGCGGTGGCGCCGAGCGTCGCCCAGAGGGCGATCCGCAGGCTGAGCGAGAGGGAGGCGCAGAGCCCGGCGACCCCGCACGGGTCCTTCCAGGCGTCGGCGGAGAACTGCTGCCAGGCGTAGTTGAAGCGCCCGTTGGGCCTGTTGAAGGAGAACACCGTGACGACGGCGTTCGGCAGCAGGAGGTAGGCGAGCGTCAGCAGTCCGGCGATCACCACCAGATTGCGCTTGAACCAGTTGACGAGGGGCATCGCTAGACCAGCTCCTCCGTCCCCGACCTGCGGATGTAGAAGGTGACCATGGCGAGGATGGCGGCCATGAGGAGGAAGGAGAGGGCCGCCGCCGTCGGGTAGTCCAGCACCCGCAGGAACTGCGACTGGATCACGTTGCCGATCATTCCGGTGTCGGCGGAGCCGAGCAGGGAGGCGTTGACGTAGTCGCCGGTGGCGGGGATGAAGGTGAGCAGGGTGCCCGCGACGACGCCGGGCGTGGACAGCGGGAGGGTGACCCGGCGGAAGACGGTGGCGGGCCGGGCGTAGAGGTCCCCGGCGGCCTCGTGGAGCCGTCCGTCGATGCGCTCCAGCGAGGTGTACAGGGGCAGGATCATGAACGGCAGGAAGTTGTAGGTGAGGCCGCAGACCACGGCGAGCGGGGTGGCCAGCACCCGGTCGCCGGACGTCCAGCCGAGCCAGGCGGTGACGTCCAGGACGTGCAGGGTGTTCAGGAGGCCGACGACGGGTCCGCCGTCGGCGAGGATCGTCTTCCAGGCGAGGGTGCGGATGAGGAAGCTGGTGAAGAACGGAGCGATCACCAGGATCATGAGCAGGTTGCGCCAGCGGCCCGCCCGGAAGGCGATCAGATAGGCGAGCGGGTAGCCGAGCAGCAGGCACAGCACGGTCGCGGAGGCGGCGTAGGCCACCGAGCGGAGGAACTGCGGCCAGTACGTGGACAGGGCGTCCCAGTAGGTGGCGATGTGCCAGGTGACCTCGTAGCCCTCCTCCAGGGAGCCCGTCTGCACGGAGGTGGACGCCTGGTAGACCATTGGCAGGGCGAAGAAGACGAGCAGCCAGAGCATGCCGGGCAGCAGCAGCCAGTACGGGGTCAGCCGCCGGCGCCGGCGCGGGGGCGCCGCCTCCGGGGCGGGCGGGGCGGGCGCCGCCGCCTCGGTGAGGGTGCTCATCGGGCGGCCCCGTCCCCGGCCGCGTCCTGGGCCTCCGCCGTCCCGGCGAGCGGGGACTGGGCCGCGTCCAGGCCGAAGGTGTGGGCCGGGTTCCAGTGCAGGACCACCTCGGCGCCGGGGACCAGCCGGGTGTCCCGGTCGATGTTCTGGACGTAGACCTCGAAGCCGGGGCAGGCCGCGCAGTCGACGAGGTACTGGGTGGAGACGCCGATGAAGCTGGTGCCGGTGATCCGTCCGCGGAGCCGGTTGCGGCCCTCGGGGACCGAGTCGGCGTCGTCGGCGTGGGTGATGCCGGTCTTCTCCGGGCGGACGCCGACGAGGACGGTGCCGCCCCGGCCCACCGGGGCGGGGCAGCGGGCGGCGGGCAGCGTCAGGCGGTCCCCGGCGGCCCGCACCACGACGTCCTCCCCCGAGCCGCCCTCGGCCTCGGCCGCTATCAGGTTGGAGGTGCCCAGGAAGTTGGCGACGAAGGTGGTCCGCGGGTTCTCGTAGAGGTCGGCGGGGGCGCCGAGCTGCTCCACGCGTCCGCCGTTCATCACGGCGACCGTGTCGGCCATCGTCATGGCCTCCTCCTGGTCGTGCGTGACGTGCACGAAGGTGATGCCGACCTCGGTCTGGATGCGTTTGAGCTCCAGTTGCATCTGGCGGCGCAGCTTGAGGTCGAGGGCGCCGAGCGGTTCGTCGAGCAGCAGCACCCGGGGGTGGTTGATCAGGGCGCGGGCGAGCGCGACGCGCTGCTGCTGCCCGCCGGAGAGCCGGTGCGGCTTCTTGCGGGCCTGCTCGCCGAGCTGGACGAGCCCGAGCATCTCGTCGACCCGCTTCTTCACGCCCCTGACGCCGCGCCTGCGCAGTCCGAAGGCGACGTTCTCGAAGATGTCGAGGTGCGGGAAGAGGGCGTAGGACTGGAAGACGGTGTTCACCGGCCGCTTGTACGGCGGCAGGGCGGTGACGTCCTGGTCGCCGAGGTGGACGGTGCCGGTGCTGGGCTCCTCCAGCCCGGCGATCATGCGCAGGGTGGTGGTCTTTCCGCAGCCGGAGGCGCCGAGCAGGGCGAAGAAGGAGCCCTGGGGCACGGTCAGGTCGAGCGGGTGCACCGCGGTGAAGGAGCCGTAGGTCCTGCTGATGCCGGTGAGGCGGACGTCGCCGCCGCGGCCGGTCGCGTCTGTGCTGGTCTTCATCGTCGTCACGCCCCAGTGAGCTTCGCGAACTTCTCTTCGCAGGCCGTCTCTTCCTTCGCGCCGAGCGAGCGGAAGGAGTGGGACCCGGCCTGCATGGCCCGGTCGGGAATGATCAGCGGGTTCTCCGCCGCGTCCTCGTCGATCCTCGCCAGTTCGTCCTTCACCCCGTCGACGGGGCAGACGAAGTTGATGTACGCGGCCAGCTCCGCGGCCTGCCGGGGCTCGTAGTAGTGGTCGATGAGCCGTTCGGCGTTGGTCTTGTGCCGGGCCCGGTTGGGGATCAGCAGGTTGTCGCTGGAGGTGATGTAGCCGCTCTCGGGGATGACGAAGCCCACGTCCGGGTTGTCCGCCCGGAGCTGGACGATGTCACCGGCCCAGGCGAGGCAGGCCGCCAGATCGCCCTTGGTGAGGTCGGAGGTGTAGTCGTTGCCGGTGAAGCGGCGGATCTGGCCCCGGTCGACGCCCTTCTGGAGCCGGGCGACGGCCGCGTCGTAGTCGTCGGCGGAGAAGCGGGCCGGGTCCTTGCCCATGTCCAGCAGCATCATTCCCATGGTGTCGCGCATCTCGGTGAGGAAGCCGACGCGGCCCTTGAGGCGGGGGTTGTCGAGCAGGTCGGAGACGGAGCGCACCTCGATGCCGTCCAGGGCCTCGCGGTTGTAGGCGACGACCGTGGAGATGCCCTGCCAGGGATAGGAGTAGGCGCGCCCGGGGTCCCAGTCGGGGCTGCGGAACTGGGCCGAGAGGTTGGCGAAGGCGTGCGGCAGGTTGGCCGGATCGAGCTTCTGCACCCAGCCCAGCCGGATCAGCCGGGCGGCCAGCCAGTCGGTGAGGACGACGAGGTCGCGGCCGGTGTCCTGGCCCGCGGCGAGCTGGGCCTGGATGCGGCCGAAGAACTCGCTGTTGTCGTTGATGTCCTCGTTGTAGGTGACCTTGACGCCGGTGCGGCGGGTGAACGCCTCCAGCGTCGGATGGCGCCGGCCGCTGTCGTCGACGTCCATGTACTCGGTCCAGTTGGAGAAGGTGACGGTCCGCTCCTCCTCGGACCGGTCCTCGGCGGCGGTGCCGCCCCCGGTCCGGCCGGCCGGGGGGATGCCGCAGCCGCCCAGCGCCAGGGCACCGCCGGCCGCGAGCGCCCCGCCCGCCGAGGCGCGCAGCAGCGAGCGCCGGGTGAGCGCGGCCCTGCCGTTGGTGAGGCTGCGCCGCAGGGCGGCCGCTCGGGCCGGGGAGAGGCGGTCGGGCTCGTACTGCTCCATGCGCGTGGTGCCCTTCCGGGTGGGCGGCCGCGGTCGGCGGCCGGGCGTCGTGGTGGCTATCGGTCCCCGAAGACGGTGCGGTGCCAGTCCTTGCGGACCACCGCGGTGTTGTCGAACATGACGTGCTTGAGCTGGGTGTACTCCTCGAAGGAGTAGGCGGACATGTCCTTGCCGAAGCCGGACGCCTTGTAGCCGCCGTGGGGCATCTCGCTGATGATCGGGATGTGGTCGTTGACCCAGACGCAGCCCGCCGCGATCTCCCGGGTGGCGCGGTTGGCGCGGAACACGTCCCGGGTCCAGGCGGAGGCCGCGAGCCCGTAGGGGGTGTCGTTGGCCAGCCGGATGCCCTCGTCGTCGCCGTCGAAGGGCAGGACGACCAGGACAGGGCCGAAGATCTCCGCCCGGACCGCCTCGCTGTCCCGGGGGGCGCCGGCGATCAGGGTGGGCCGGTAGTAGGCGCCAGCGGCGAGGGCTCCGCCGGGTGCCGCGCCGCCGGTCACGACGCGCGCGTAGCCGCGGGCGCGGTCGACGAACCCGGCCACCCGGTCCCGGTGGGCGTGGCTGGCCAGCGGGCCGAGGTCGGTGCCGGGGGCGAAGGGGTCGCCGAGGCGGACGGTGTCCATGAGGGCGGCGGTCCGCTCGACGAACGCCTCGTACAGGGGCCGCTGCACATAGGCGCGGGTGGCGGCGGTGCAGTCCTGGCCGCTGTTGATGAGGGAGCCGGCGACGGCCCCGTTGACGGCGGCGTCCAGGTCGGCGTCGTCGAAGACCACGAAGGGCGCCTTGCCGCCGAGTTCGAGGTGGACGCGCTTGACGGTGGCGGTCGCCAGCTCCGCGACCCGGCGGCCGACGGCGGTGGAGCCGGTGAAGGAGGTCATGGCCACGTCGGGGTGGGAGACGAGGTGCTCCCCGGCCACCGGCCCGGTGCCGGTGACGATGTTGACGACTCCGTCGGGCAGCCCCGCCGCGGTCGCCGCCCACGCGAACATCAGCGAGGTCAGGGGGGTGGTCTCGGCGGGCTTGAGGACGAT
The DNA here is from genome assembly GCF_055598485.1 of Streptomyces sp. NPDC107521. NCBI lineage: Bacteria > Bacillati > Actinomycetota > Actinomycetes > Kitasatosporales > Streptomycetaceae > Streptomyces > Streptomyces sp. NPDC107521. The sequence goes on along the minus strand of NZ_JBVKAT010000012.1, from coordinate 224,252 downwards.
GGTGTTGCCCGCGGCGACGGCCGGGAGGATCTTCCAGGCGGCCATCTGGAGCGGGTAGTTCCAGGGGGCGACGGAGCCGACGACGCCGATCGGCTCGCGCCGGACGTACGAGGTGTGGCCGCCCTCGTACTCCGCCGCCGCCTGGCCCTGGAGCCGCCGGGCGGCGCCCGCGAAGTAGGCGGTGTTGTCGATGGTGCCGGGCACGTCGAACTCGCGGGTCAGCTTCAGCGGCTTGCCGCACTGGAGGGACTCGGCGTGGGCGAGGTCCCCGGCCTGCTCGGCGAGGACGGCGGCGAAGCGGTGCAGGACGTCGGAGCGTTCGCCGGGGGTCGCCCCGGCCCAGCCCGGGAACGCCTCGCGGGCGGCGGCGACGGCCGCGTCCACGTCCGCGGTCCCGGCCAGCTCGTAGGCCAGCACCTCGGCGCCGGTCGCCGGGTCGACGACGGTGTGCGTGGCGCCCGAGGTGCCCCGCGCCGGGCGGCCCGCGATGTACTGCGCCCCCTCGGCGAAGCGGTCCCCGGCGGGAAGGCGCCGGGGGGTGGCGTGACCCGGATCGGGCATGTCGGCTCTCCTCCGTGTCCCCCTGCGCCCGGACCCGGAGGGGGAACCGGACGGGGGGCGGCGTGGTACGGGCTCGATGTGAGTGCCGATCCTGACAGAGCACCGGATCACCAACAAGTGATTCCGTTGTTGCCTTTTGATTACGCGACGGAATCTGTCGACCAGATGTCGAGTCGCCACGGAAAAGGGCGGACGGAGTGTCCGTGGCGCGTGCCAGACTCGCGTGCGACGGCGACGGGACGGCACCGGAGGGACGGGACGTGGGGACGGCGATCGACGACAGAACGGCGCTGGTCCGCCTGGTGGAGGGCGGCGCGCGGGTCCGGTACCTGTTCTTCTGGGGCCACCGGCCGGAGCGGGACGGCACGCCCGGCCGCGGCTGCCTCAGCCAGTGGTGGCCCGCGCCGTTCACCGTGGACGGCGTGGAGTACCCGACGGCCGAGCACTGGATGATGGCCGCCAAGGCCCGCCTGTTCGGGGACGCGGAGGCCGAGCGGCGGGTGCTGGCCGCGGGGCATCCGGCGGCGGCGAAGAGGGCGGGCCGGCTGGTGCGCGGCTTCGACGAGGCGGTGTGGCGCCGGGAGCGCTTCCGCGTGGTGACCGAGGGCGGCGTCCACAAGTTCGGCGCCGATCCCGCGCTCCGCGCCCACCTGCTGTCCACCGGCGACCGCGTGCTGGTCGAGGCCAGCCCCGTGGACCGGATCTGGGGCATCGGCCTGTCCGCCGACGACCCGGCGGCGGGCGACCCGCGCCGCTGGCGGGGCGAGAACCTGCTGGGCTTCGCCCTGATGGCCGCCAGGGACCGGCTGGCCCGGGAGACGGAACGGGACTGAGCCCGGGGCACGCGGACGCGGGTCCCCGCGGGGCGCCAGGCGAGCGGTGCCGGGCACAGGGGGCATCGTGCCCGTGCGGGCGGCCCGGCACGGGGCCTTCGCCCGGGGGCTCCTGGCGAGCGCCACCGGGCACGCACCGGGCGGGTGCGGAGCGCCCGGCACGGGCCCTCGCCGGGATCCGGACGGGTGTCCCGGACACCGTGCCCGGGACGGCCGGGCCGGGACGGCCGGGCCGGGCAACGGCCCACGCCCTTGGGCGAGTTACGGCACGAAGATGACCAGGGCCCCGAAGCCGAGGCCCAGGACGATGCCCGCGGCACCGCAGATCACGCCCGCCAGCGCCTGCCCGGGGTTGCCCGCCTCGCCCCGGCGGGCCTTGCCCCGGCCGATGGCGCCGAACACCACGCCCAGCACGCCCACGACGATCGCCAGCGGCCACAGGCAGAAGCCGACGGCGGCGATGATCCCGAGGACCAGTCCGGCCGTGCCCATGCCGTCGCCGCTTCCCGGGGCCGCCCCCGGCCAGCCGTAGTAGCCGTACGGCTGCGCGCCCGGGTACGGGTGACCGGGACCGCCGGGGTAGCCCGGGTAGCCGTAGGGCGGCACCGGACCGGGGCCGTCCGGCGCGATGGGCGGCGGCGGGACCCCGGGGCCGGGGCCGTACGGCGCCCCGGCGACGGGCGGTGCGAACGGGTCGGCCGCGCCGTACGGGGGCGCGGCCGCGCCCGGCGGCGCGAAGGGATCGGCGGCGGGGGCCGCCCACGGCTGCGGTGCCCCGGCCCCGGGGAAGGACGCCATCGTCCGCTGGTCGTGGAGGGAGGGCACCGCCGGGTACGGCGCGACACCACCGCGCGGACCGGCGTCCTCGGCCGGCGGCGCCCAGGAGTCGGCCGGCACGGCGGGCGGCACGGCCCCGGACTCCGGCGCCGCGGCGAACGCCGCCGCCCCCGCGCCACCGGCGGCACTCGCCACCCCGGCCGCCCCGGAGCCCCCGGCGGACCAGGACTCCCCGGCGGGCCCGGCGGTACTCGCGGCAGCCACGGGCTCCGCGGCCCCGACGCCTCCACCGGCCCGCGTCGCTCCGGCTGTTCCGGTCCCCCCGGCGGTGCTCGCGGGCCCGGCGGGCTCGTGGGCCCCGGTGGCCACGGACCCCGCGCCACCGGCGGGACCCGTCCCCCCGACGGGCTCGGAGCCCCCGGTGGTACTCGCCGCGTGTCCGGGCTCGGCGCCTCCGGCCGCGCTCGTCACCCCGGCGGGTCCCGCGGGCCCCGGCTCCCCGGCGGCTCCCGCCGTCACCCCGGTCCCGCCCGGCTTGTCCAGGGCCACCGCCGGCCGGGGCTCCCCCGGCACCGCCGCGGGCCACGGGCCGTCGCCCGGAACCCCCGGCGCTCCCGGGCCTCCCGGGCCTTCCGGCGCTCCCTGGGTCCCGGGCGCCCCCGGCGCCCCGGCTCGCGGCTGCTGCGCGTCCTCAGGCATGCGCGGGTCCCCTCTGTTCGAACGTCACGTCATGCTACGGCCCGCCACCGCGCGGCCCCGCCCCGGCCTACGATGATCCCGGACCGCCGATCAGCCGATCACCCACGTCCCGCCGGCGCCCCACCGGGCGGCCCGGGGGCACCGCCCGGGGGAGGAACCCTTGACCGAGCCACTCGTCGACCCCGACGTCCCCGGCGGCCTGCGCGCCTTCATCGCCGGGCTGCCCAAGGCCGAACTCCACGTCCACCACGTCGGCTCCGCCTCCCCGCGCATCGTCGCGGAACTGGCCGCCCGGCACCGCGACTCCCGGGTGCCCACCGACCCCGAGGCCCTGGCCGGCTACTTCACGTTCACGGACTTCGCGCACTTCATCGACGTGTACCTGTCCGTCGTCGACCTGATCCGCACCCCCGAGGACGTCCGGCTGCTCACCTACGAGGTGGCCCGGGACATGGCCCGCCAGCAGGTGCGCTACGCCGAGCTGACCATCACCCCGTTCTCCTCCACCCGGCGCGGCATCGACGCCGCCGCCTTCATGGACGCCATCGAGGACGCCCGCAAAGCCGCCGAGGCCGAGTTCGGCACCGTGCTGCGCTGGTGCTTCGACATCCCCGGCGAGGCCGGACTGGAGGCCGCCGAGGAGACGGCGCGGCTGGCCACCGACGACCGGCTGCGCCCCGAGGGCCTGGTCTCCTTCGGGCTGGGCGGACCCGAGATCGGCGTCGCGCGGCCCCAGTTCAAGCCGTACTTCGACCAAGCCGTCGCCGCCGGGCTGCGCTCGGTGCCGCACGCGGGCGAGACCACCGGCCCCGGCACCGTGTGGGACGCGCTGACGTATCTGCGCGCCGACCGCATCGGCCACGGCACCAGCGCCGCCCGGGACCCGGAGCTGCTGGCGCACCTGGCGGACCGGGGCGTCGCCCTGGAGGTGTGCCCGACCTCGAACATCGCCACCCGCGCGGTGCCCGACCTGGCCGAGCACCCGATCCGGGCGTTCGCCGAGGCGGGCGTCCTGGTCACCGTCAACTCCGACGACCCGCCCATGTTCGGCACCGACCTGAACAACGAGTACGCCGTCGCCGCCCGCCTCCTGGACCTGGACGAGCGGGGCGTGGCCCGGCTCGCGAAGAACGCCGTCGAGGCGTCCTTCCTCGACCCGGCGGGCAAGGCCCGCGTCCACGAGGAGATCGACTCGTACACCGCGTCCTGGCTCGCCGCCCGGTGAGCGCCGGGCACCCGGTGGGCACCGGGCACCGGGTGACCGTCGTCGCCCACCGCGGCGACCCCTACCGCGTCCGGGAGAACACGGCCGCCTCGCTCCGCGCCGCCCTGGACGGGGGCGCGGACGCGGTCGAGATCGACGTCCGGCCGACCCGGGACGGCGTGCCGGTGCTGCTGCACGACGACACGCTGAAGCGGCTGTGGGGGCACGACCTGCCGCTGGGCTCGCTGACCGCCGCGCGGGTGCGGGAGCTGACCGGGGGCGGGGTGCCGACCCTGGCGGAGGCGCTGGCCGCGACGGAGGGCGGCCGGGTGATGATCGACCTGCCGGGCGGTCCGGACGGGCGGACGGTGCGGCGGATCGTGGACACCGTCCGGGCGTGCGGCGCGGGCGGCCGCGTGTACTACTGCGCGGGCCCCGCCGCCATGCTGGCCGTGCGGGCCGCCGACCCGGCCGCCGAGATCGCGCTGACCTGGACGACGCTGGCCCCGCCGCGCCCCGTCCTGCTGGCGGCGGTGCGCCCGCGCTGGCTGAACTACCGGTTCACGCTGCTCGACCGGGCGCTGGCCGACCGCGTCCGCCGGGACGGCTGCCTGGTCTCCGCCTGGACCCCGGACACCCGCCGCTCCCTGCGGCGGCTGCTCGCGCTGCCGGTCGACTCGATCACCACCAACCGGCCCGCCCTGCTCTCCGCCCTGCGCACCCGCGGCTGAGGGCGGCGGGGCTCAGCTCGGCCGGGGACCGCCGCCCTCAGCCGCGGGGTCCGGCCGCGGACGGCCCGCCGGGCCACCGTGTGCGAGAGGACGGTCGCCGCGTTGTCGTCGGTCTCCTCGGCGTAGTCGACGAAGACGCCCGCCCGCTCCCGGAACGCCTCCAGCGTGGGACGGCGGCCGGGGTCTTCGTCGTCCGTGTCGATGTAGAGCGGCCGGTTCGCCCGGGTGAGCCGGTGTTCGACGGCGAACCGGTCGGCGGCGGCACGGTCGCCGGGGGCGGCCCGGGCGGCCGGCACGCCGCGGCCGGTCTGCGCGGCGGCGCCGCCCAGGCCGCGCGGCAGGGAACGGCGGGAGGGGGCGGGCGGGGGCGGCTGGAGGGGCATGGGCGCAGGATGCCGCTCCCGCCGACGGCGGACAACCGACGCTCCGCCGAGCGCGGCCCGCCGTCGCGGACACCTTGTCGACCCCCGCGGGCCCGGGCACGCGGACGGCCCCGGCCGGGAGGGCCCGGGGCCGGGACCGCGCGCGGACCAGGGTCTCTCGTCTGGAATGGGCCGGACCCCGCGAGCCCGGCCCGATCCAAACGAGAGGCCCTACACCTCCAGGGAGGTCATCACGTGCTTGATCCGGGTGTAGTCGTCGAAGCCGTACGCGGACAGGTCCTTGCCGTAGCCGGACTTCTTGAAGCCGCCGTGCGGCATCTCGGCGACCAGCGGGATGTGGGTGTTGATCCACACGCAGCCGAAGTCCAGCCGCCGGGAGAGCCGCATGGCGCGGCCGTGGTCCCGGGTCCACACCGAGGAGGCGAGCGCGTAGTCGACGCCGTTGGCCCACTCCACGGCCTGGTCCTCGTCGCGGAACGACTGGACGGTGATGACGGGGCCGAAGACCTCGTTCCGGATGATCTCGTCGTCCTGGAGGAGGCCCGAGACGACGGTGGGGGCGTAGAAGTAGCCGCGGTCGCCGACCCGCCGGCCGCCGGCCTCGACCCGGGCGTGGGCGGGCAGCCGGTCGATGAACCCGGCGACGCGTTCGAGCTGGTCGGCGTTGTTCAGCGGGCCGTAGAGCACGTCCTCGTCGTCCGGCGGGCCGGTCCTCGTCTCGGACGCGGCCTTGGCGAGCGCGGCGACGAACTCGTCGTGGATGGACTCGTGGACCAGGACGCGGGTGGCCGCGGTGCAGTCCTGCCCGGCGTTGAAGAAGCCCGCCACCGAGATGTCCTCGACGGCCTTGGGGATGTCGGTGTCCTCGAAGACCACGACCGGGGCCTTGCCGCCCAGCTCCAGGTGGACCCGCTTGAGGTCCCTGGAGGCGGACTCGGCGACCGCCATGCCCGCCCGCACCGAGCCGGTGATGGAGGCCATCGCGGGGGTGGGGTGCTCGACCATCAGGCGGCCGGTGTCGCGGTCGCCGCAGATGACGTTGAAGACGCCCGGGGGCAGCACCGAGCCGATGATCTCCGCGATCAGGACGGTGGAGGCGGGGGTGGTGTCGGAGGGCTTCAGGACGACGGTGTTGCCCGCGGCGAGGGCCGGGGCGAACTTCCAGACGGCCATCATCATCGGGTAGTTCCAGGGCGCGACCTGCGCGCAGACGCCGATCGGCTCGCGGCGGACGAAGGAGGTCAGGCCCTCCATGTACTCGCCGGCGCTGCGCCCCTCCAGCATCCGGGCGGCGCCCGCGAAGAAGCGGATCTGGTCGACCATCGGCGGGATCTCCTCGGTGCGGGTGAGCCCGACGGGCTTGCCCGTGTTCTCCACCTCGGCCGCGACGAGTTCCTCGGCCCGCTCCTCGAAGGCGTCGGCGATCCTCAGGAGGGCCTTCTGCCGCTCGCCGGGGGTGGTGTCGCGCCAGCCGGGGAAGGCCGCGGCGGCGGCGGCCATCGCGGCGTCCACGTCCGCGGGCCCCGACAGGGGCGCGGTCGCGTAGGGCTCACCCGTGGCGGGGTTCACCACCGGGGTGGTCCGTCCGTCGGCGGCGTCCCGGAACCCACCGTCGATGTGGTTGCGCAGACGACGCAGCTCGGTGCTCACTGCCGGCCCTCCAAGGTCGGGTGTCCATTGACACGGGGTGTCCATCGACTGAGACACCCAGCCTAATCCGTGCTCCGACGTTTTCAACACCCCCGCCCCGCCCAGCGTTGCGAAATCCGCAGAGTCTGATGCTCCAAACGACGGATTTCATCGCATCATCCTTGCGGAACTGTGGATACGTGGTGCACAGTGTCGCCGTGGCCAGTCGAAGCGCAGACCAGAGGGACTCCCGCGAGTCCAGGAACGGCGGCTCCCCGCCGGACGCCGTCTCCCTCGCCATCATCGAGCAGCTCCAGGAGGACGGCCGGCGGCCGTACGCCGCGATCGGCAAGGCCGTCGGCCTCTCCGAGGCGGCCGTGCGCCAGCGCGTCCAGAAGCTGCTCGACCAGGGCGTCATGCAGATCGTCGCCGTGACGGACCCGCTCACCGTGGGCTACCGCCGCCAGGCCATGGTCGGCGTCCGGGTCGAGGGCGACGTCGAGGCCGTCTCCGACGCGCTGGCCGCCATGTCCGAGTGCGAGTACGTGGTGATGACCGCGGGCTCGTTCGATCTGATGGTGGAGGTCGTCTGCGAGGACGACGACCACCTCCTGGAGGTCATCAACCGACGCGTCCGGGCCGTCCCCGGAGTGCGCTCCACCGAGAGCTTCGTCTACCTCAAGCTCAAGAAGCAGACCTACATGTGGGGATCCCGATAACCGTGAGCAGCGACAGTCCCAAGGACCTCAGCAGAGCCGCGTACGACCACCTGTGGATGCACTTCACCCGCATGTCCTCGTACGAGAACGCCCCCGTGCCGACCATCGTCCGCGGCGAGGGCACCCACGTCTTCGACGACCGGGGCAAGCGGTACCTCGACGGTCTCGCCGGCCTGTTCGTGGTCCAGGCCGGACACGGCCGCGCGGAGCTGGCCGAGACCGCCCTGAAGCAGGCCCGGGAGCTGGCCTTCTTCCCCATCTGGTCCTACGCCCACCCGAAGGCCGTCGAGCTGGCCGAGCGTCTCGCCCACGAGGCCCCCGGCGACCTCAACAAGGTCTTCTTCACCACCGGCGGCGGCGAGGCGGTCGAGACCGCCTGGAAGCTCGCCAAGCAGTACTTCAAGCTCACCGGCAAGTCGACCAAGTACAAGGTCGTCTCCCGCGCGGTCGCCTACCACGGCACCCCGCAGGGCGCCCTGTCCATCACCGGCCTGCCGAGCCTCAAGGCCCCCTTCGAGCCGCTCGTGCCGGGCGCCCGCAAGGTGCCCAACACCAACATCTACCGCGCCCCGGTCCACGGCGACGACCCCGAGGCCTTCGGCCGCTGGGCCGCCGACCAGATCGAGCAGCAGATCCTCTTCGAGGGGCCGGAGACGGTCGCCGCCGTCTTCCTGGAGCCCGTGCAGAACGCGGGCGGCTGCTTCCCGCCCCCGCCCGGCTACTTCCGGCGCGTGCGGGAGATCTGCGACCAGTACGACGTCCTGCTCGTCTCGGACGAGGTCATCTGCGCCTTCGGCCGCCTGGGCACCACCTTCGGCTGCGACAGGTTCGGCTACGTCCCGGACATGATCACCTGCGCCAAGGGCATGACCTCGGGCTACTCCCCGATCGGCGCCTGCGTCGTCTCCGACCGCCTGGCCGAGCCGTTCTACCGGGGCGACAACACCTTCCTGCACGGCTACACCTTCGGCGGCCACCCGGTCTCCGCCGCGGTGGGCCTCGCCAACCTCGACCTGTTCGAGCGCGAGGGCCTCAACCGGCACGTGCTCGACAACGAGGACGCCTTCCGCGCCACCCTGGAGAAGCTGCACGACCTGCCGATCGTCGGCGACGTCCGCGGCAACGGCTTCTTCTACGGCATCGAACTGGTCAAGGACAAGCACACCAAGGAGTCCTTCACCGACGACGAGACCGAGCGCGTCCTGTACGGCTTCCTCTCCGGGAAGCTCTTCGAGAACGGCCTGTACTGCCGTGCCGACGACCGCGGCGACCCGGTCATCCAGCTCGCCCCGCCGCTGATCTCCACCCAGGAGACCTTCGACGAGATCGAGCAGATCCTGCGCGCGACGCTGACGGAGGCGTGGACGAAGCTCTGAGCCCGCCCGCCCGCGCGGGCCGTCCGTCCCCCGGACGACCGCCCCGGCCCCGGAGCCGCCCGTTCGAGTGAGAAACGGCGGCCCGGGGCCGCGTGCTGTCCGGCGCTCCCCCGGCGACTGCCTACCGTGCCACGTGACCCATCGGCCGCCCCCTCCCGCTCCCCCGTACAGGGGACACGGCCGGGGGAGCAACGGATCAGAACCGAGGTGTACGCCCATGGAGGCCCCGCCGGACAACGACGTGCTGTGGGCCCGCGCCCTGCACCACCGCCACGACGACGGCTCCCCCGCCCTCAACGGCGTCTCGCTCGGTGTCCGCGAGGGCGAGATCCTCGCCGTCAGCGGCCCGCGCGGCAGCGGCAAGACCACCCTCCTGCGGTGCCTGTCCGGACTGGTCCGCCCCCGGGACGGCGAGGTCTGGTTCAACAGCCTCCCCCTGCACGCCATGGGCCCGGCCCGGCGCCGGCGGCTGCGCCGCGAACGGTTCGGCTGGATCGACCCCGCCCCCTCCCTCGTCCCCGAACTCAGCGCCTGGGAGAACGCCGCCCTGCCGCTGATGCTGCGCGGCACCCCCCGGCGCCGGGCCAAGACCGCGGCCCTGGAGTGGCTGGAGCGCCTCGACGTCGGCGACCGCGCCCGCCGCCGCCCGCACCGGCTCCAGCAGGCCGAACGCCAGCGCGTCTGCATCGCCCGCGCCCTCGCCGTCGGCCCCGCCGTCCTCTTCGCCGACGAGCCCACCGCCCCCCTGCACCGCGCCGACCGCGCCCACGTCCTGCGCACCCTCACCACGGCCGCCCGCTCCCACGGCATCACCGTCGTCCTCGCCACCACCGACGCCCGCACCGCGGCCCTCGCCGACCGGGGCGTGGCCCTGCTGGACGGCCGCCGGGTGCACACCGTGCACCTGCCGCCGGCCGCGGAACCCGCCGGGTCCGGCACCCCCGGAACGGAGGGCCGGGCGGCGTGCTCGCTCTCCGTCTGACCCGCGCCGCCCACCTCGCCGTCCAGTCGCGCCGCCTGCTGGTCGCGCTCGCCTCGGCCGGCACGGGCTTCCTGCTGCTGTGCGCCCTCGGCTACGCCCTCGCCCACCCCGGCACGCCCGGCGCCGCCGCCCTGCGCCTGGCCTGGTGCGCGGTGCCGCTCGCCGCCACCGTCCACCTCGCCGTCGCCGTCTCCCGCACCGACCCGGGCACCCGGCCCCGCTCCGGGCTCTCCGCCATCGGGCTGGGGCCCGGCCGCCTGATGGCCGTCTCGGCGGCGACCACCGCCCTGTCCGCCGCGCTCGGCTCGCTGCTGGCCCTGCTCGCCTTCCTCGAACTGCGCGGCGCCGCCACCGGCCTGCCCCTGGCCGAGCGCCACGCCCTCCCCGCCCCGGCGATCACCACCCTGCTCGCCCTGGTCCCCCTCGCCGCCTCCCTCGCCGTCGCCCTGGCCCTGCGCCCCCGCGAGGGCGCCACCCGGCCCAACACCAACCGGGGCTTCGGCCGCTTCGGCGCCTACGGCTGGGGCCGGGCCCGGGAGACCTTCGGCTCCTACGCCCGCTACGGCACCCGCCGCTCCCCCCGGCCCGGCAGCGCGGCCCCCGGCCCCGACGGCACCGGCGGGGACACCGCGACCGGCGCCACGACGGCCACGGCCACCCTCCCCACCGCCGTCGCGGCGGCCCCCCCGGCCGACGGGAAGCTGGTCATGGCGGCGGCCACCGCGGGAACGGGCCCGGCGGACGGCGGTGCCGTCCCGGCCGACGGCGGGGACACCGCCCCCGGCACCATCCTGGCCGCACCGGCCGACACCACCCGGCCCGCCGCCACCGCCGACGGCACCGCCCCGCCGACGGACCCGGCCGCGCGCCGCTCCCCCACCGCCGCCCTCCCCTGGGGCATCACCGCACTGGCCGCCGGCCTCGCCGCCGAGACCTACGCCGGTGCCGGGGGACGCGGGGACGCGCCCACCGCCGGGGTCCTGCTCGGCTGGTCCCTCACCGCCCTGGGCCTCGCCCTCGTCGGACCCGGCCTCACCCATCTGTGCGGGCGGCTCCTCCAGGCGGCCCGCCCCGGCGCCCCGCGCCTGCTCGCCGGGCGCGTGCTCATGGAGGAGGCGGGCCGCATCGGACGCCCCCTCGGCGTGGTCTGCGCCGTCGCCTCGGCCGCCTACGCCGCCGTCGCCCTGTCCGGCACCGACGGCGGCCCCTCGTACGGCCCGCTCGGCCTGCTCGGCGCCTCGGTGGTGGCCGCCTGCACCACCGCCACCCTCCTCATCAGCGCCGTCGGAGCCCGGCAGGACCGCGCGGGCACCCACGACGCCCTGCTCCGCCTCGGCGCGCCCCCGGCCACCCTGCGCGCCACCGCCGCGCTCCGCGCCGGGGCGCTGCTCGCCCTCTTCGGACCGCTCACCCTGCTCGTCGCGGAACTGGCGGCCCTGCCCCTGACCCGCTGACCCGCCGCCCCCGGGCACACGGCCGGGACGGGCCCGGGCGCGGGCGCGGGCGCGGGCGCGGGCCCGCTGCAGCGTCCCGGCCGGGCACGGCGGCCGGGCTCCGGCCCCGGAGCGCGGCGGACGGCCCCGGGCGAACCCTCGAAAAGAATTTCGAAGAAACTTCCGCCGCCACCGATGAGTTCCGCACGCCCCCGCCGTCCACCCCTGCGAACGCCACGACAACGCGACCCCACGGGAGTACACCCATGTACCAGCAGATGATCTTCGTGAACCTGGCCACCTCGGACCTGGAGGCCGCCAAGACGTTCTTCACGAAGCTGGGCTACACGATCAACCCGCAGTTCAGCGACGACACCGCCGCCTCCGTGGTGATCAGCGACACCATCTTCCTGATGCTGCTCACCGAGGAGAAGTACGCCCAGTTCACGAAGAAGGAGATCGTGGACGCGACCCGGTCCAGCGAGGTGCTGCTCGCGCTGAGCGCCGAGAGCCGCGAGAAGGTCGACGAGCTGGTCGGCAAGGCGGTCGCCGCGGGCGGCTCGGTCACCGGTGAGACCCAGGACCACGGCTTCATGTACGGCCGGGCCTTCGACGACCTGGACGGCCACACCTGGGAGGTCGTCTGGATGGACCCGGCGGCCGTCCAGGGCTGAGCCCGCACCTTCGGCGGGAGGACGCCGGTGCGCCGGGGAGCCTCCCGGCGCGGTGGCCGCCGCGAAGGGCGTGCCCGGCGGGGCGGGAAGGGCCGATCGGGGTGGCGGAACGTCTCTGTGGCCGGATGGCGACGCTGCGTCACCTTTCTTGGCCGACATGTGCGTTGCCCGGCTCCGGTCGCGCTTGTAGACCAGAAGCCCATGGGTGTGCCGGTGGCGCGGGAGCGCGTTCCGGCCCCCTCTTCGCCCCCCGCATACGCGCCTTCCGAAAAGGACCAACGTGGCCGTCCTGACCTTACTCAGCCGCACGGCGACCCGCCGCGGCGCCCGTGCCCTCGGTATCGCCACGGCCTCGGTGGCCCTGGCGGTCGGCACCGCCGGAAACGTCTTCGCCTGCGAGATCTCGGACTTCACCGCCGCCGCGGTGTGCGAGGAGGGCGAGGGCGTCATCACCGTCACCGACGTGGACCCGGGCGGCGCCCGGGCCACCGTCACCGTCTACCTGGTCGGCGAGGGCGCCGACGAGAAGGTCGGCGAGCAGGTGGTGACGGGCTCCGAGAAGGGCACCACCGTCACCTTCGCCACCGGCTGGAAGCCCCGGGCCGAGTACCGGATCCACGTCCGGGCCGAGCCGTCGCTCGACGAGGACATCGAACCGAACCTCGTCACGCCGGACACGCCCTGCGCGCCGGAGGAGTCCCCGACGCCGACCCCCACTCCGACCCCCACGCCCACCCCCACCCCGACGCCCACGCCGACCCCCACGCCGACGCCGACGCCGACGGACATCCCGTCGGGGTCACCGTCCCCGTCGGACAGTGGGAGCGGGACACCGGTCCCGTCGCCGTCGGTGCCGGCCCCGGTCCCCACGCCGAGCGAGAGCACCGCTCCCGCGCTGCCGGTGCCCGTGCCCAGCGGGCTGCCGTCCCCGGCGGGCGGCTCCCACCTCGCCGAGACCGGCGCGAGTTCGAGCACCGGGCTGATCGCCGGTGCCGCCGCCGCCCTGGTCGTCGTGGGCGGGGGCGCAGTCTTCCTCGGCCTGCGCCGCCGCGGAGCCGGCGGCCGCTGACCCCCCGCGGGAACCGTACGAAGCGTGGCCCGTCCCCGGCCGTCATGGTCCGGGGGCGGGCCGTCGCCGTACCGCCCCGCCGCACGGCTCACGTCCCGGCGTCACGGCGCCCCGCCGCACGTCCCGTGCCCCGCCGCCCCGCCGCACGTCCCGCGTGACGGCGTCACGGCGCACGGCCTGCGCCACCGCGTCACGGCGTCACGGCGTCACGGCGTCACGGCGTCACGGCGTCACGGCGTCACGGCGTCACGGCGTCAGCCGAACGACGCGCGCTCCAGCCAGAAGTCCAGCAGCTCCCGCTCGCCGAGCACCTCCAGCTCCGGGGCGTCCGGGGACAGCCGCCGGTAGAAGGCGAACAGCACGGAGTCGAGCGGCCCGCGCAGCGCGACGGCCGCCTTCTCGTGGCCGCGCCGCCAGGCGATGCCGTCCTCGGTCAGCTCCACCAGCCATTCGGCGTCCAGCTCCGGCGGGGCGTCGGTGGCGTGCAGGTGGAGGGTGCGGCCGGGGCCGCCGCGCAGCTCCCGCTCCCGCCCGTCGGGCAGGGCCCGCTGGGCGAAGCGGAGGATCTCCAGCCACTCGTCGATCGCGTCGGCCGCCACGTCGGCCGGGACCCCGGGGAGCGGCCGGCCCGTGGCCAGCACCGCGTCGGCCCCGTGCACCACCAGCTCGTGGGTCATCCGGCGGGCCCAGAAGTCCGCCCGGTGCACGGCGGCCCACGACCAGACGGCCGCGTCCGGCCCGGCCTCGCGCAGCGCCTCCACCAGCCGTGCCCCGGCCTCGGCGAGCCACGCGTCCAGCGCCCCGGCGTCGCCGGGGACCGCGGGGGCGGTGCTCCCGGGCACGGCGTCCACGGGGACGTGCTCCGTGGCCCGGGTGCGCACCAGGTACCCGGCCCACCGCAGGGCGCGGCCCGTGTGCAGGGCCAGTTCCTCCAGGGTCCACTCCGGGCAGGTCGGCACGGTGGTGGACAGGGCGGTGCCGGAGGTCACCGCGGACCTCAACTCCCCGAGCCCGCGCGGGATCTCGTCGCAGTACCGGTCGTACTCCAGTGGCGTCGTCATGATCGTCACCCTATGAGCGGACGGCGCCCCGCGACACCGCGATTCCTCACCCCAGGACGACGACCTCCTCCGCGTCGAACTCCACCCCGACCTCGTCCCCGACGCCGGGCGCCGACCGCAGCGCGCAGGCGGCCTCCAGCCGGGGCGCGTCCCGGGGCTGGAGCCGCACGGTGACATGGGTGCCGCGGAAGGCGCGGGCGACGACCGTGCAGCGCAGCCCTTCGCCGGGGGCGACGACCCGGACGCCCGCCGGGCGCACCAGCAGCGTGCGGCCGCCCTGGGGGGCGTCCGCGGGGACGGGCACCGTGCCCCAGGGGGTGGCGGCGGCGGTCCCGGTGACCGTCGCCCCGGCCACGTTGTCGAAGCCGAGGAAGCGTGCCACGAAGGCGTCGGCCGGGCGCCGCCACACCTCCAGCGGCGTTCCGGTCTGGGCGATCCGCCCCTCCCGCATCACCACGACCCGGTCGGCCAGCGCGAACGCCTCGCCCTGGTCGTGGGTGACCGCCAGCACGGTGGTGCCCAGCCGGCCGAACAGCTCCCGCAACTCCCCCACCAGCCGCTCCCGCAGCGAGCGGTCGAGCTGGCCCAGCGGTTCGTCCAGCATCAGCAGCCGGGGCCGGGGCGCGAGGGCGCGGGCCAGCGCCACCCGCTGCTGCTCGCCGCCGGAGAGCGCGGCGACGGAGCGGCCGGCGGCGCCGGGCAGGCCGACGAGCTCCAGCAGTTCCGCCACGCGTTCGCGCTGTGCGGCGCGGGACGCGCCGCGCATCCGCGGTCCGAAGGCGACGTTCCCGGCCACGTCCCGCTGCGGGAAGAGCTGGTGGTCCTGGAACATCAGGCCGACGCCGCGCCGGTGGGCGGGGACGGCCGCCTGGTCCCGTCCGTCGAGCAGCACCCGGCCCTCGTCCAGGGGCTGGAGTCCGGCGACCGCGCGCAGCAGGGTGGACTTGCCGCTGCCGCTGGGGCCGAGCACGCACACCACCTCGTGCTCGGCCACGTCCAGGCCGACGGCGTCGAGCACCGCGCGCCCCCCGAAGCGCACGGTCGCCCCTTCCAGGCTCAGCAGCATTCCTAGAACTCCCCGCTCCGGTCGGTGCGCAGCCGTTCCAGCACGATCAGCGCCACGGCGCACACCACCATCAGAATCGTGGACAGGGCCATCGCCTGTCCGTAGTTCAGCTCCCCGGGCCGTCCGATCAGCCGGGCCACGGCGACCGGCAGCGTCGGGTTGTCGGGGCGCGCGATGAACACCGTCGCCCCGAACTCGCCGAGCGACACGGCGAACGCGAACCCGGCCGCGACCAGCAGCGCCCGCCGCACCATCGGCAGGTCGACCTCACGCCAGACCCGCCACGGGGAGGCCCCGAGCACGGCGGCGGCCTCGCGCAGCCGCCCGTCCACGGCCCGCAGCACCGGCAGCATGGTGCGCACCACGAAGGGGACGCCGACCAGCGCCTGGGCGAGCGGCACCAGGATCCACGAGGAGCGCAGGTCCAGCGGCGGTTCGTCCAGGGCGATGAGGAACCCGAAGCCGACCGTCACCGCCGAGACGCCGAGCGGCAGCATCAGCAGCGCGTCGAAGCCCCGCACCAGGCGGCCCGCGTCCCGCCGGGCGAGCGCGGCGGCGGCCAGGCCGCCGATCACCACGGCGATGGCGGTGGCGGCGAGGGCGTAGCGCAGGGAGTTGCCGACCGCCTCGATGGGCGGGACGAGGAAGGTGCCGCCGTCCTCGCGGGTGAGCGCCCGGTAGTAGCCGAGGCCGGGCGCGTCCAGCGAGCGCCGGACGAGGACGCCGAGCGGGAGGACGATCAGCACGGCGGCGGTCGCGAGCACCCCGGCCAGCAGCGTCCACTGGCCCGCGCCGCGCGGGCGGCGGGCGGTGGTGGCGGCGTCCACCAGCCGCAGCGCGGACTCCCGGCGCCGCACGGTCCAGGCGTGCACGGCGAGAACGGCGCCGACGGCGGCGAACTGGACCAGGGTCAGCACGGCGGCCGTGGGCAGGTCGAAGACCTGGGAGGTCTGCCGGTAGATCTCCACTTCCAGGGTGGAGAAGGCGGGGCCGCCGAGGATCTGGACGACACCGAAGGAGGTGAAGGTGAACAGGAAGACCATCAGCGCGGCGGCGGCCACGGCGGGGCCGAGCGCGGGCAGGGTGACGCGGCGCCAGGCGCCGGCCCGGGAGGCGCCGAGCATCCGGGCCGCCTCCTCCTGGCGCGGGTCGAGCTGTGCCCAGAGTCCGCCCACGGTGCGGACGACGACGGCGTAGTTGAAGAAGACGTGGGCGAGCAGGATCGCCCAGACCGTGGTGTCCAGCCGGACGCCCCAGAGGTCGTCGAGGAGTCCGCCGCGGCCGACGAGGGCGAGGAAGGCGGTGCCGACGACGACGGTCGGCAGGACGAAGGGGACGGTCACGACGGCGCGCAGCAGGTTCTTGCCGGGGAAGTCCAGGCGGGCGAAGACGTAGGCGCCGGGCAGGGCGACGAGCAGGGTGAGCGCGGTGGAGGCGAGCGCCTGCCAGGTGGTGAACCAGAGCACCTGGCGGATGTCGGGCTGGGCCAGCACCTCGGTGATCCGGCCGAACCGCCAGACACCGTCGGCGTGGAGGCCGCGGGCGACGATGGCGGCGACCGGGCGGGCGAAGAAGACGGCGAAGAACGCGACGGGCACGGCCATCAGGGCGAGCCGGGTCGCGTTCCCGCGCCACCGCCCGCCCCGCCGCCCCGGGGCGGCGGGGCGGGCGGGCCGGGGAGCGCCGGGCCGCGGGCCGCCGGGCCGCCGGGGGGCGGCGGACGGCGGTCCGGCGGCGGGGCGGGACGCTCCGGCGGGGCGAGCGGTCCCGGTTTCGCGGGGGGTGCCGGTGGCGCGGGGGGTGCCGGTCACGTCCGGACGAGCGTCTTCCACGTCTTGACCCACTCGTCGCGGTGGTCGGCGATGGCGGCCGGGTCCATGGTCTGCGGCTTCTCGGCCTGCGGGCCGTACTGGCTGAACTCCGGCGGGACCTGGGCGCCCTCGCGCACCGGGTAGACGAACATGTTGAGCGGCATGTCCTCCTGGAACTCCTTGCTGACCAGGAAGTCGAGGAGGGCCTTGCCGCCCTCGGGGTTCCTCGCGTTGCTCAGCAGGCCCGCGTACTCGACCTGGCGGAAGCAGGTGCCGGTGGCGACGCCGGTCGGCGCGGTGTCCGGCCGGGGGTCGGCGTAGATCACCTCGGCGGGCGGCGAGGAGGCGTAGGAGACGACGAGCGGGCGGTCGCCCTTGGCCTTCCTGCCGCTGGCGGAACCGGAGAACTCCTCGTTGTACGCGTGGTCCCAGCTGGCGACGACCTTGACGCCGTTGTCGACGAGCTTCTTCCAGTAGTCCTGCCAGCCGTCGGCGCCGTACTGGGCGACGGTGCCGAGGAGGAAGCCGAGACCGGGCGAGGAGCCGGCGGCGTCCTCGGTCACGAGGAGGTCCTTGTACTCGGGCTTGACCAGGTCGTCGAGGGACCGCGGCGGTGCCAGCTCGTGCCGGGTGAAGTACGCCTTGTCGTAGTTGACGCAGACGTCGCCGGTGTCGATGGGGGTGACCCGGTGCTTGTCCTGGTCGGCCCGGTACTCGGGGCGGATCGCGTCGGCGCCCTCGGGTTCGTAGGGCTGGAAGACGCCGCCGTCGAGGGCGCGGGAGAGGAGGGTGTTGTCGACGCCGAAGAGGACGTCGCCCTGGGGGTTGTCCCGGGTGAGGACGGCCTTGTTGACGGCCTGGCCGGCGTCGCCGTCCTCCAGGACCTTCACCCGGTAGCCGGACTTCTTCTCGAAGGCGGCGACGACCTCCTTGGAGGCGGCCCAGGAGTCGTGGCTGACGAGGGTGACGGTCCGGGAACCGCCGCCCCCGCCGGAGCCGCTGCCGGAGTCGTCGGACGACCCGCAGGCGGTGAGTCCGCCGGCCAGGCCGAGGGCGGCGACGGCCGCGGCGACGCGCCTGCTGGTGACGCGCTTCGTGGTGATGCTCAAGGCATTCCTCCTGGAGTGGACCAGGAAGAGACGCGGCCCTGCCCGGGGCCCTCCGACGGGCTCCGGGCAGGGCGCAACGGCTGGAGTGGTGACCGATCTCCCTACCCGGAATGACCCGGGCGAGGTTCGGAGGGTCTGCGGCCGGTGCCGCACTCTCAGCGCTGTGGCGCTCCCCTGTCGGAATATGCAGATGTACGACGATATGAAGTTGTACGGACGCCGGTCAGACTACCTCTCGCTCGCCGCGAGCTGACCACACGCCCCGTCGATCTCCTGGCCACGGGTGTCCCGGACGGTGACCGGCACCCCGTGCGCCGCGACGGCCTCGACGAACGCCTTCTCGTCCTCGGGCCGGGACGCGGTCCACTTCGAGCCCGGCGTGGGGTTCAGCGGGATGAGGTTGACGTGCACCTGCTTGCCCTTGAGCAGCCGCCCGAGCCGGTCGCCGCGCCACGCCTGGTCGTTGATGTCCCGGATGAGCGCGTACTCGACGGACAGCCGCCGCCCGGACTTCTCCGTGTACGCGAACCCGGCGTCCAGCACCTCGCGCACCTTCCACCGCGTGTTGACGGGGACCAGGGTGTCGCGCAGCTCGTCGTCGGGGGCGTGCAGCGAGATCGCCAGCCGGCACTTCAGGCCCTCGTCGGCGAACCGGTGGATGGCGGGGACCAGGCCCACGGTCGAGACCGTGATGCCGCGCTGGGACAGGCCCAGCCCGTCCGGCTCGGGGTCGGTGAGCCGGCGGATGGCTCCGACGACCCGGTTGTAGTTGGCCAGCGGCTCGCCCATGCCCATGAACACGATGTTGCTGAGCCGCGAGGGACCGCCGGGGACCTCGCCGTCCCGCAGCGCCCGCATGCCGTCCACGATCTGGTGGGTGATCTCGGCCGTGGACAGGTTGCGGTCCAGGCCCGCCTGGCCGGTGGCGCAGAACGGGCAGTTCATGCCGCAGCCGGCCTGCGAGCTGATGCACATCGTCACCCGGTCCGGGTAGCGCATCAGCACCGACTCGACGAGCGTCCCGTCGAACAGCCGCCACAGCGTCTTGCGCGTGGTGCCCTCGTCGGTCGACAGATGCCGGACGACCGACATCAGCTCGGGCAGCAGCGCCTCCTGGAGCCGGGCACGGGAGGCGGCCGGAATGTCCGTCCACTGCTCCGGGTCGTGCGCGTACCGGGCGAAGTAGTGCTGCGAGAGCTGCTTCGCGCGAAACGGCTTCTCCCCGACGGCGGCGACCGCCTCCTTGCGCTCGGCCGGCGTGAGGTCGGCGAGGTGCCGCGGCGGCTTCTTGGCTCCGCGGGGGGCGACGAAAGTGAGTTCTCCGGGCTTGGGCATGGTGGTACCAGTGTCGCAGATCCACTCGGGTGACCTGCGGCTGTCGGCCCGGGCGGCCGTCCCGGCCGTCCCGGCCGTCCCGGCCGACACCGCCCACCGGCCGGGGCACCCGGGGCGGGCCCCGGCGTCCGGGCCCGCCGGCGTCAGTCGTCGGTGCCGGCGGGGGCGGACGCGGTCGACCGGGACCACTCGGCGCCCCGGGTGTGCTCCCCGGGCACCTCCCCCCGGAGCCTCTCCGCGCGTTCACCCGGGTCGTACCCGGGGCCGCCGCCCTCGACCGGCACGAGGTCCCCCCTCGACGTGATCGGCCCGCGGCCGCAGGATCTCCCCGTACCCGGGGACTCGTACCGGGCGCGGGCCTCGGCCACGCCGGGGAACCCGATCAGCACCATGCTGCCGGGCCGGCCCCCTCCACCGCTTCCGTCGGCGGACCGTGGACCGGGAAGCGGCCGCGGAACGGGGCGAGGGTGTCCGGGTGGTGGCGGCGGTGACGCGGGTGCGCGAACCCGTACGCGGGCACCTCCGGCTCCTTCGTTCGTTCTGCTGGGACGCCAACGTAGTCAGGGGCGCCGGACGCCACGATGGCCCCGGAGGCAGGCGCCGGACCCCTCCGGCGGGTGGTCCCGTCCGGCCCGGCGACGACGGCGTGCCACCGACGGACGTCAGCGGGCGGCGAAGGCCGACGAACGGAGAAGGGCCCGCCGTCCGGTGGACGACGGGCCCCCGCGGGAAACCGCGGATCAGCCCGTGCCGACGAAGAGGACCAGCAGGAGCCAGACGACCGGCGCCGTGGGCAGCAGGGAGTCCAAGCGGTCCATGATGCCGCCGTGGCCCGGCAGCAGCGTGCCCATGTCCTTGATGCCCAGGTCCCGCTTGATCATGGACTCGCCGAGATCGCCCAGCGTGGCGCTGACCGCGACGGCCAGACCGAGCAGCAGCCCCTGCCACCAGGAGCCGCCCTCGATGAGGAACTGCATGCACAGCGCCCCGGCGGCCATCGCGAACCCCACCGCGCCGAACAGTCCCTCGCGGGTCTTGCCGGGGCTGATGCGCGGCGCCAGCTTCTTCCGGCCGAACCGCCAGCCGACCGCGTAGGCGCCGGTGTCGCTCACCACCGTCAGCAGAAGGAAGGTCAGCACCCGCCACGAGCCGTCGTCGGCCGCCAGCATCAGCGCGACGAACGTGGCCAGGAACGGCACGTAGAAGGCGGCGAACACCCCCGCCGTGACGTCCTTGAGGTAGCCCTCAGGCGGCGCCGTCATCCGCCACACCAGCACCGCCAGCGCGGTGAGCGCCATCGCGATCCAGGCGCCCTCGGCACCCCGCACATACCCGGCGATCACCATGGCGGCACCGCCGACCGCCAGCGGAACCAGGGGCGCCCTGATGCCCTTGCGCTCCGCCAGCCGCGAGGTCAGCTCCCAGAGCCCCACCACGACCGCGGCCGTGATCACGCCCACGAACACGGCCTTGACGACGAACAGCGCCGCGATGATCACGACGCCCAGCCCGACCCCGACCCCTATGGCCGCGCCCAGGTCACGCCCCGCGCTCTTCTTCTGCGGCTGCGCCGGCTGCGGGGCGTCGGACATGGGCACCGGATTCTGCGTCTGCGGCGCCGCGGGGTGCGGCACCTGGGGGGTCTGGCCGGGAATCGTCCCGTCACCGGCCGGGGCGCCGCCCGGCCGGGCGGTCCCCCCGGCGTCGGGCCGGCCCCCGCCGGGTTCGGGTGCGCCGGGCACGATCGGCATGGGGCGGGTCTGCTGCGCGTAGTGCGCATCGTACGCGGGACCCGTCGGGGCAGCCCCCTGGACGGGTCCCTGGTCGGACGGCCCCCCGTACCCGGCTCGGGGCGGCGCTGCCCGGGAAGAGTCGTTCATCAGACCTCGAGCAGTTCGGCTTCCTTGTGCTTCAGGAGCTCGTCCACCTGGGCGACGTACTTGGCGGTGGTGTCGTCGAGCTCCTTCTCCGCACGGCGGCCCTCGTCCTCGCCGACCTCCCCGTCCTTGACCATCTTGTCGATGGCGTCCTTGGCCTTGCGGCGCACGGCGCGGATCGAGACCTTGGCGTCCTCGCCCTTGCCCTTGGCGACCTTGATGTAGTCGCGGCGGCGCTCCTCGGTCAGCTCCGGGAACACCACGCGGATGATGTTGCCGTCGTTGCTCGGGTTGACGCCCAGGTCGGAGTCGCGGATCGCCTGTTCGATGTTGCGCAGGGCGCTCTTGTCGAAGGGGGTCACCACGGCCATGCGGGGCTCGGGCACGGAGAACGAGGCCAGCTGGTTGATCGGCGTCGGCGCACCGTAGTACTCGGCCACGATCTTGTTGAACATCGCCGGGTGCGCACGCCCGGTGCGGATCGCGGCGAAGTCCTCCTTGGCGACCACGACGGCCTTCTCCATCTTCTCCTCGGCTTCGAGGAGGCTCTCTTCGATCACCACTTGCTCCTGCGTGTCTTGAGTAGGCCCGGCCGCGGCCCCCTCGGGACCCCGGCCGGCTGCGTCGCGTCTTCTTCCTGCACGGTTCCCGACCGGCGGGACATTGTCCATCCCCCGGCCCGGCTCCGCCCCGTCCGTCCCCCGGACAGGTGGTGTCCGTGGCCGGAGGGTGGCTGCCCGGGTCAGTCCCGGCCGCTCTGGTCACCCACCAGCGTGCCGATCTTCTCACCCTTGACGGCGCGGGCGATATTGCCGGCCTTCAGCAGCTCGAAGACGACGATGGGGAGGCTGTTGTCGCGGCAGAGCGTGACGGCCGTGGCGTCGGCGACCTTGAGGTCCCGCGTGATGACCTCGCCGTAGCCGAGGGCGTCGAACTTCACGGCGTCCGGGTTGGTCTTCGGGTCGGAGTCGTAGACCCCGTCCACCCCGTTCTTGCCCATCAGCAGGGCCTCGGCGTCGATCTCCAGGGCGCGCTGGGCGGCGGTGGTGTCGGTGGAGAAGTACGGCATACCCATGCCGGCGCCGAAGATGACCACGCGCCCCTTCTCCAGGTGCCGCACGGCCCGCAGCGGAATGTACGGCTCAGCGACCTGGCCCATGGTGATGGCGGTCTGCACCCGGCAGTCGACGCCCTCCTTCTCCAGGAAGTCCTGGAGGGCCAGGCAGTTCATGACGGTGCCCAGCATGCCCATGTAGTCGGAGCGGGCCCGGTCCATGCCCCGCTGCTGCAGCTCGGCGCCGCGGAAGAAGTTGCCGCCGCCGATCACGATCGCGATCTGCGCGCCGCCGCGCACCACGGCGGCGATCTCCCGGGCGATGGCGTGCACCACGTCGGGGTCGACGCCCAGCCCCCCGCCCCCGGAGAAGGCCTCTCCGGACAGTTTCAGCAGAAACCTGCCGCCCGCTTTGCCGTCGCCGCTCTTCTCGGCCTTCGTCGTCATGGAGATCTCGCCTCTTTACGTGGGTCGCACACACGAAGAAGGCCACTGCCGGTGGGGGCGGGTATCGCTTCCCATACGCGGCAATGGCCTCCTCGTCAGTTCTGCTGTCGTCCTCCGCCGCGCGCGGACGCGGGGCGGCGTGCACCGACGGCGGACGGCTTCCGTCGACCCTACCGGGCCGCGCGTCCGTCGCGGTACGGACTCAGATGCCGACCTTGATGCGCGCGAAGCGCTTCAGGGTGACACCGGCCTCGTCCAGGACCTTCTGGACGGTCTTCTTGTTGTCCAGCGCGTACGGCTGGCCGAGCAGCGTGGCGTCCTTGAAGAAGCCGTTGAGGCGACCCTCGACGATCTTCGGCAGGGCGGCCTCGGGCTTGCCCTCGGCGCGGGTGGTCTCCTCCGCGATGCGGCGCTCGGACTCGATGACCTCGGCCGGGATGTCCTCCTTGGCCAGGTACTTCGGCGCGAACGCGGCGATGTGCTGGGCGATGCCCTTGGCGACCGCGGCGGCGTCGTCCGTCTGCTTGTCCAGCTCGACGAGGACACCGATCTGCGGGGGCAGGTCGGGCATCGTGCGGTGCATGTAGGCGCTGACGTAGCCGTCGGAGAACTGGGCGAAGCGGTCCAGGACGATCTTCTCGCCCAGGTTCGCGTTGGCCTCGTCCACGTACGCCTGCACGGTCTTGCCGGGCTCGATCTCCGAGGCGAGGAGCGCCTCGATGTCGGCCGGGGCGGCCTTGGCGACGTGCTGGGCGATGGCCTCGGCCACACCCTGGAACTTGTCGCCCTTGGCGACGAAGTCCGTCTCGCACTTCAGCTCGACCAGCACGCCCGAGGTGTTGTCGTCGGCGATGATCGAGACGACGGCACCGTTCTCGGCCGAGCGGCCCTCGCGCTTGGCGACGCCCTTCTGGCCCTTGATGCGGAGCGCCTCGACGGCCTTGTCGACGTTGCCCTCGGCCTCGTCCAGCGCCTTCTTGCAGTCCATCATGCCGGCGCCGGTGAGCTCACGAAGCTTCTTGACGTCGGCGGCGGTGTAGTTCGCCATGAGTCTGTGAATCTTTCTCGGAAGTCGCAACGGCGGGAGCGGTCGTGGTGTCACCGCTCCCGCCGTCGACGCTGACGGGAGGGTCAGGCCTGGTCGGCCTCGGTGGCCGGCGCGGCCTCGGCGGCCGGGGCCTCGGCGGCCGGGGCGTCCTCGGCGGGGGCCTCGGCAGCGGGCGCCTCGGCGGCCGGAGCCTCCGCCTCGGCGGGCTTGTCGGCGTCGGCCTTCTTCTCGCCCTCGAGCAGGTCGCGCTCCCACTCGGCCAGCGGCTCGCCGGCGGCCTTCTCGCCCTTGTCACCGGTGTTGACGCCGGAACGGGAGATGAGGCCCTCGGCGACGGCGTCGGCGATCACGCGGGTGAGCAGGGTGACGGAGCGGATGGCGTCGTCGTTGCCCGGGATCTTGTAGTCGACCTCGTCGGGGTCGCAGTTGGTGTCGAGGATGGCGACGACCGGGATGTTGAGCTTCCGGGCCTCGCCGACCGCGATGTGCTCCTTCTTGGTGTCCACGATCCACACGGCGCTGGGCACCTTGGACATCTCGCGGATACCGCCGAGGGTCTTCTCCAGCTTGGCCTTCTCGCGGGAGAGGACCAGCAGCTCCTTCTTGGTGAGGCCGGAGGCGGCCACGTCCTCGAAGTCGATCTGCTCGAGCTCCTTGAGGCGCTGCAGACGCTTGTAGACGGTCGAGAAGTTGGTGAGCATGCCGCCCAGCCAGCGCTGGTTGACGAAGGGCATGCCGACGCGGGTGGCCTGCTCCGCGATGGCCTCCTGCGCCTGCTTCTTCGTACCGACGAACATGACCGTGCCGCCGTGGGCGACGGTCTCCTTGACGAACTCGTAGGCGCGGTCGATGTACGACAGCGACTGGAGCAGGTCGATGATGTAGATGCCGTTGCGCTCGGTGAAGATGAAGCGCTTCATCTTCGGGTTCCAGCGACGGGTCTGGTGACCGAAGTGGACGCCGCTCTCCAGCAGCTCCCGCATCGTGACGACGGCCATGGCCGTATCTCCTTGGTGTTCTCGGTTGTGCCGCGGGAACCGGACGGTTTCCGCGCCTGACGCCCGCGTTGCGCCGTGCCGCGAAGGACCGAGGGGCGCTGACACCGGCCGGTGAGGGCCTCGTGTCGGGGCGTGCGAAGTCGACCCGGTGACCCGGGTCGCCACCAGAAGTGTACGGGACACGCGGAGCACCGGGTGACGCGGTTGTCCACAACCGCGCGTTGATCCACAGGCCCAGGCGGACCCGGCCGGAATCCGGCACGGTTTCCCCATGCGAACGGAGCGACGGACGGGTACGGCGGCACGGGGACGGACGCGAGCGGGGACGCGGGCACGGGGAGGGGGACGGGCGCGAGCGGGCGCATGGCTGCGGGCCCGGGCCCGGCCACGCGAGCAGCTCCGGGCCCGGCCTCGGGAACGGCTCCGGGAACGGCTCCGGCTCCTGGCTCGGGCCCGCGCGAGGCTCCGGTTCCTGGAGCGGGACCGCACCCGGGCACCGGCGGGGGCGCGGGCGCGACGAACGGTGGGCATGACGGGCGCGGTCGCGGGAGCGGCCGTGGCGCTGATCACCGCGGCGGGCGCGACCGCCCTGACGGCGACGGCCGAGGGGCCCGCGCGGGCCGAGGCGCCTGCGGGGTTGTGGGTGACCGCGGAGTCGGAGGCGGGTGCGAAGTCCGGGGTGCCTGCGGGCGCCGCGGCGGCCGGAGCCGCCGCGACCACGGGAATCGCCGGACCGGCGGCAGCCGCCGAGGACGCGGGAGTCGCCGGACCGGCGGGTGCGGCGGGTGCGGCGGGTGCGGCGGGTGCGGCGGGTGCGGCCGGAGCCGCTCGACGGCCCGTGCTGCCCGGGAGGGCGGCGCGGGGAGTGACGGAGGAGGGACCGGGGGGCGGGGTGGGGAGGGGGGAGGGGGAGGGGGTCCCCCGGGTGGCCCGGCTCTGGCCCGTCGGGACCCGCCCTCCGGTGCTGCGCGGCTGGGATCCCCCGGCGACGCCCTACGGCCCGGGGCACCGGGGTGTCGATCTGGCCGCGGCGGCGGGGGCGCCGGTACGGGCGGTGGCGGCGGGGCGGGTGACCTTCGCGGGGCGGGTGGCGGGGTACGGCGTGGTCTCGCTGGAGCTGGCCCGGACCGGTGAACCGCCGTTGCGCACGACCTTCGGGCCGGTCACGGCCTCGGTCGAGCGGGGCGCGACGGTTGCCGCCGGTGAGGTGCTGGGCAGGGTGGAGCCGGCGGGCCCGCACTGCGTGGGCTGTGTGCACTGGGGGCTGCTGCGCGGCGGCGCCTATCTGGATCCGCTGGCCCTGCTGCCTCCGTATCTGCTCAACGGCGGCCCGGCCCGGCTGCTGCCGGTGCTCGGCGTGCCCCTGCCCGGCGGCGGTGCCGCCTGAGGGCGGTGGCGCGGCGGCGCGCCGGCCGGGAGGGGGCGGGGGTTGACGGAGGTGGAGCGGGGTCAGCCGCTGACGCCTCGCAGGGCCATGGCGACGGCCGCCTCGGTGATCGCCGCCGGGTCCTCCGCCGCGCCGAGTTCGAGCCGGCGCACGGCCGCGTCGACGACGCCCTGGAGCAGCATGGCGGCGAGCCTCGGTTCGGTGTGGCCCATGTCGGCCAGGGCCTCGACGATCAGGACGATCAGGCCGCCGTGCGCGGCGCGGATCTTCTCGCGGGCTCCGGCGTCCAGTTCGCTCGCGGAGATCGCCACGACGGCGCGGTGGCGCCGGTCCCCGACGAGTTCGAGTTGCTTGCGGACGTATGCCTCGGTCTTGCCCTCGGGTGTCGTGGCGCTCTCCATCGCCGCCTCGACCTCCGCGGCCCAGACGGGGAAGTCGACGGCGCACAGCTCCTCGACGACCGCCCCGCGCGAGCGGAAGTACTCGTAGACGGACGACCGGGCGAGGCCCGTGCGTTCCGCGAGGGCGGGGAAGGTCAGCGCCTCCGTCCCGCCGTCGGACAACAGGGAGCGTGCCGCGTCCAGCAGGGCGGCACGCTGCATCGACCGGTGCTCGGCCACGGAGGCCGCTCGAATCCTTGGCACGTCTCCACTGTACGGACGTGCCGCCGCCTGTGGGAGTCACCGGCCGTCCGGCGGGGCGTCGGTGCAGGTCAGCGGCCGAAGCCTGCCAGCTTGGCGCGTAGCTGGAGGACGGACTTGGTGTGGATCTGGCTGACCCGGCTCTCCGTGACGCCGAGTACGTGGCCGATCTCGGCGAGGGTGAGCCCCTCGTAGTAGTAGAGGGTGACGACGGTCTTCTCCCGCTCGGGCAGGGTGTTGATCGCCCGGGCGAGGAACCGCCGCAGTTCCCGGTCCTCGGCCACCTCCACCGGGTTGTCGGCGGCGGTGTCCTCCAGGGTGTCCATGAGGCTGAGCCGGTCCCCGCCCTCGCCGCCGGCGTGCAGCAGCTCCTCCAGGGCGACGACGTTGGCCAGTGAGAGTTGGCTGAAAACCGCGTGGAGGTCCTCCACGGCGATGCCCATCTCGGCGGCGACCTCGCCCTCCGAGGGGGTGCGCCGGTGCCGTGCCTCCAGGGTGGCGTAGGCGCGCTCGACGTTGCGAGCCTTCTGTCGTACGGAGCGGGGGATCCAGTCCAGGGCCCGCAGTTCGTCGATCATCGCGCCCCGGATGCGGGTGATCGCGTATGTCTCGAACTTGATCTCCCGGTCGAGGTCGAACTTCTCGATGGCGTCGATCAGTCCGAAGACGCCGGAGGAGACGAAGTCGGCCTGATCGACGTTGGACGGCAGCCCGACGCTGACCCGGCCGGCCACGTACTTCACGAGGGGCGAGTAGTGCAGGATCAGCTGTTCCCGCAGCCGTCCGTCCCCCGTCGCCTTGTACGACCGCCACAGCTCGTCGAGCGTCGAGGGGGCGGACGGTCGCGCGCTGCCACCGTCGCGGGCGGCTGGGGGGATCGCCGCCCGGTCGGACCCGGAGGTGTGCTGGGGCATTCGTCGCCTTGTGCCGTTCTGCCGTATGTGTGCGCCTGGGGAGGCCGCCGGTTCGCTGCCTGGTCGTCGCCTGTCTTCACGGGGGGTCTTCGTGAGCGTAGCGTGACTGAGCCGTCGCGGTGTGCGAAGAGTCACTCGGGAGCGGTGCGCAGATACGTTCCGCTGGGCGCCCCCCAGCGAGGATGATGATCAACCCGGATGATCACTCGAACACCTCAACTGCGGTCATTCACAAGGGTGTCGGGGTTCCCCCGGACGGCCGAACACGCTCCGTCAACGCGGATCGTGGCCGCCTCGAACGGAGATCATCGTCTGGCGTGTCAACTTCCAGTCGTCGCCGTGTCGTTCGACGTAACCGAGTGCTCGAAGCTCGTACAGTCTCGCGACGGCGTCGTCCGGTGCCGTCCCGGCGCCGCGGGCGATCTCGGCGGCCGGTACCGCTCCCCGCGCGGGGAGCGCGGCCAGTACCTGCCGGGTGCCGGCCTCCAGCAGGTCGGTGGGGAGGACGGGGCCGCGCCGTTCGGGGGCCAGCTCGCCCATGCCGCCGACCAGTTCGGTGATCTCGTCGGCGTCGGTGACGAGGACGGCCTCGCCGCGCAGCAGTTCGTGGACGCCCGCGGAGAGCCCGCTGGTGGCCGGTCCCGGGACGCCCATGACGTGCCTGCCGAGGCGGGCGGCGGCGCGCGCGGTGACCAGGGAGCCGCTGCGGTGGGCGGCCTCGACGACCACGGTGCCCCGGGTGAGCGCGGCGATCACGCGGTTGCGCAGGACGAATCGGCTGGGGGTGGGGTGGTCGCCGGGCGGCAGTTCGCCCAGGACGAGCCCCTGCTCCGCGATGCGGGTGAGCAGGGCGGTGTGGCCGGGCGGGTAGGGCCGGTCGACACCGCAGGCGAGGACGGCGGCGGTGGCCCCGCCCGCGCCGAGGGCGCCGCGGTGGGCGGCGCCGTCCACGCCGTAGGCGCCGCCGGAGACGACGACCCAGCCGCGTTCGGCGAGGCCGGCGGCGAGGGTGGCGGCCATGTGGGCGCCGTACTCGGTGCAGGCGCGGGCGCCGACGACGGCCACGGAGCGCAGCGCCCAGACCCGGAGGCCGGGCCGGCCGCGCACCCAGAGTCCGAGCGGCCGGGCGTCGCCGAGGTCGTCGAGCTGGCGGGGCCATTCGGCGTCGCCCGGTGCGACGAACCGCACGCCCGCCTCCCGGGCCGTCGCCAGGTCGCCCCGCGGGTCGGCCGCGGCGGCGCGGGCGCGGAGCCCTGACCACCGCTTCCGGGTGACGCCCGGCAGTGCCCGGCCGGGGCCGAGGAGGCACCGCACGACATCGGGGGCTCCCCGTTCGCGCACCCATCGTCCGCCGGTCGCGTCGCCGGGTTCGAGGACGCGGGTGAGGAGGACCCTGGCGAGCCTCTCCCCGTCGGCCGCGCCGTCGCGGTCCGGTGCTCCTCCCCCGCAGGGCGGGAGCGCGCCGCGCCACGGGGTCCCGGTGGCGCCGGTCCCGTCCCGCGCTCCGGGTGCTCCGAGGGCATCCGTCGCTCCCGTCGCCCCGGCCGAGCCCGTCGGGTCGCCGTCGGCCGTCATACCGGGGCCCCGATGGCCATGGGGACGCCCCTCGGGACGCCGGTGCGGAGCTGGA
The DNA here is from genome assembly GCF_055598485.1 of Streptomyces sp. NPDC107521. Classification (NCBI taxonomy): domain Bacteria; kingdom Bacillati; phylum Actinomycetota; class Actinomycetes; order Kitasatosporales; family Streptomycetaceae; genus Streptomyces; species Streptomyces sp. NPDC107521. The sequence goes on along the minus strand of NZ_JBVKAT010000012.1, from coordinate 194,804 downwards.
GGGCCAGCCCCACGTCCGTCGCGTCGGGGCGGCCGTGGCCGACGAGGTCCGCCACGGTCCAGGCGACGCGCAGGACCCGGTCGAGTCCCCGGGCGGTGAGGACCCCCCGTTCGAGGCAGCGCTCGGCCTCGTCCAGGGCGCCGGGGGCCGGGTGCCAGGTGCCGCGCAGCTCCCGGCCCGGGACCTCGCTGTTGGCGCGCCACGGGGTGCCCGCGAGCCGGGCCGCCGCCCGGTCCCGGGCCGCCCGTACCCGGTCGGCGACGGTCGCTGTGGAGTCCCCGGGGCCACCGCGGCCGGCCAGCTCGGCGCGGGTGACGCGGTTCACCTCGACGCGCAGGTCGACCCGGTCGAGCAGCGGGCCGGAGAGCCGGGCCTGGTAGCGGCGGACGGCGGCCGGGGAGCACTCGCACAGCTCGCCCCGGCGGGAGAAGCGCCCGCACGGGCACGGGTTGGCGGCGAGCACCATGAGGAACCGCGCCGGGTAGCGCACCATGCCCGCGCTGCGCGCGATCACGATGTGGCCCGCCTCCAGCGGCTGGCGCAGGGCGTCCAGGACGCGGCCGCTGAATTCCGGGGTCTCGTCAAGAAAGAGCACGCCCCGGTGGGCCAGGGAGACCGCGCCGGGCCGCGCGGCTCCCGGGCCGCCGCCGACGAGGGCCTGCATCGTGGCGGAGTGGTGCGGGGCGCAGTACGGCGCGGTGTCGATCAGGGGCTTGCCCGGGGGCAGCAGCCCGGCCACCGAGTGCACCGCGGTGACCTCCAGGGAGGCGGCGCGGTCGAGCCGGGGCAGGACGGCGGGCAGTCGTTCCGCGAGCATCGTCTTGCCGGCTCCGGGCGGGCCCTCCAAAAAAAGGTGATGGCCGCCGGCCGCGGCGACCTCCAGCGCGGTGCGCGCGGCGGTCTGGCCGACGACGTCGGCGAGGTCGTGCCCGGTGTCGTGCTGTGCCGCGGCCCCGCCGTACATGCCGGTGGCGGCGCCCGTGCCGGGCATCCGCAGTCCGGCCAGCAGCGGGTCGGGGCGGCCCTGCTGGTCCGGGGGCTCCTCGGGCACCGGTTCGTCGGCGAGGACGGCGATGAGCTGGCGGAGGCTGCGCACGCCGAGGACGGAGACGCCGGGGACCAGGGACGCCTCGGCGGCGGCGCTCTCGGGCACGACGACCTGTTCGTATCCGGCGTCGGCGGCCGCCAGTACCGCCGGGAGGATGCCCCGTACCGGGCGCACCCTGCCGTCCAGGCCCAGCTCCCCGATCATCACGATGTCGGCCAGGATCCGGGGGTCGACGCGCTCGGTGGCGCCGAGCACGGCGGCGGCGACGGCGATGTCGAAGCCGCTGCCGCTCTTGGGCACGGAGGCCGGGCTGAGCCCCACGGTGAGCTTCTTCTGGGGCCACTCAGCGCCGGAGTTGACGACGGCGGCCCTCACCCGGTCGCGGCTCTCGGTGAGGCTCTTGTCGGGCAGCCCCACCAGGGTGAAGGCCGCGACCCCCGGTTCCAGGTCGGCCTGGACCTCGACGAGCACGCCCTCGACGCCGACCAGGGCGACGGAGCAGGTGCGGGCGAATCCCATCACGCCACCCCCCGCGCGTGCTCGACGACGGGGGCGCCGCGGCGGGGCAGGAGAACGCCGACGAGGTCGATGCGGACGCCGCCGGGCGGGGCTCCGCCGTGGGTCTGGATCCATCGTTCGGCGAGCTGCCGCAGCCGTCGCGCCTTGCCGGGGGTGACCGCGGCCATGGGGTGTTCGAACCATCCCGTCCTGCGGGTCTTGACCTCGCAGACGACGAGGGTGTCGCCCTCCCGGGCCACGATGTCGATCTCGCCGGTCCGCCCGCACCGCCAGTTGCGGTCGATCACGGTCATCCCGGCTTCGCCCAGCCGGCGGGCGGCGAGCTTCTCGCCGTACTGTCCCAGGGCACCTCGTGCGTTCATGTCGGCACCACCTCCGGCGCCAACGATGCGGGGCTTCCGGCGGGCCTGTGGATCTTGGTGGACAGCGGGCGGGTTGTGGAAAACTCCGCCACTCCTCCGGGTGATTCTCACCCTCTTCCGAGGGAATCCCGGGCGCCGCGAGGACCGGCCCGGTCAGGTGGCGGCACCGACGGTGCCGCCCCCGGCCGGCACCTCACACAGCCGCACCGCGCCACCGCGCCACCGCGCCACCGCGCCACCGCGCCACCGCGCCACCGCGCCACCGCGCCACCGGCAGCATGCCGGTCACCGCCATGCCGCCCGCGCCGACGGCGGCGGCATCGGCGCCCCACCGGCAGGCGCACCACCGTCACCCGTGTCCGCACCCCGCCCCGGCGCCGCCGGACCCACGCCCCGGTGCGCCGCCCCGCGTCACCCGCCGGGCAGCTCCAGATCGCTCTTGTTCAGCTCCTCGATGTTGACGTCCTTGAACGTCAGGACCCGCACCTGCTTCACGAACCGGGCCGGGCGGTACATGTCCCACACCCAGGCGTCGGCCATGGTGACCTCGAAGAACACCTCGCCCTGGACCGAGTGCACCTGCATCTCGTAGTCGTTGGTGAGGTAGAAGCGCCGCTCGGTCTCGATCACGTATGTGAACAGTCCGACGACATCGCGGTACTCCCGGTAGAGCTTCAGCTCCATCTCGGTCTCGTACTTCTCGAGGTCCTCGGCGCTCATGGCATGTTCCCCTTCAGCCGTGCGGTCCCCCCATTGTGCGCCAGCCCACTGGGCCCCTAGACGATTTCGGTGTCCAGGGTCAGCGGGCCGGCCGGAGGACCTTCGTCGAGCAGCGTGCGCAGCAGCCCGGCGAGTCTGGTCGGATACACCGTCTCATGTGCCCGGGTCAATTCCCGACACGTCCACCAGCGGGCTCCGGCGACGCTGCGCCGCTCCAGTTCGGTCAGCGCGGTGGGCCGGGTCTCGGTCCGGGTGGTGCGGGCGAGGTAGTACCACTCGTCCTGGTCCCAGCGGCGTCCGGCGAACGGGAAGGAGCAGCGGCGCCGCCACAGCACGGGGCCGAACGCGGCGTCGGTGATGCCGGTCTCCTCGGCCAGTTCGCGGCGGGCGGCCTGTTCGTGGGTCTCGTCGCCCTCCAGGCCGCCGCCGGGGGTGAACCACCAGTCGTCGGCGGGGTCGTCCGGTTCGTGGCCGTGGAGCAGGAGGATGCGGTCGTGCGGGTCGAGGAGGACCACGCGGGCGACCCGGCGCAGTCCGCCCCGGTAGTCGTCGTCGGCCCCGGCGGGGAGCGGTTCAGGCGGCACGGCCGGGCTCCGTCCCGGTCCGGGCGCGGGCGGCGGCGCGCCGGGCGACCGGGCCGTGGGCGGCGCCGGCGAGGATCAGCACGGCGCCGGCGGCGATCAGGGCCACGACGGTGCGCAGCGGTCCGGGCGGGGAGAGGCCGCCGAGCGCGGCGAAGCCGCCCGGCCGTTCCAGCATGCCTTTCATGGGCCAGACCACGGCGTCCACGCGGGCGTCGACGGCGTCCCGGGCGACGGTGCCGACGGCGGCGTCGGTGAGGTGGGCGGTGGAGTCCACGGAGTTGCCGCGTTCGTCGCCGAGGAGGAAGAGGCGTCCTTCGGGCACGGTCACGGTGGGGAAGCCGGTGATCTCGGCGGGCCGTCCGGCGGGCAGGTAGGTCTCCTCGACGGCCCTGCCGTTGACCTCCAGCCTGCCCTCGCGGCAGCAGGAGACGGTGTCGCCGCCGACGGCGACGACGCGCTTGACCATGGGCACGTTGGCCCAGGTGGTGTCCTGGAAGACGACCACGTCGCCGCGGCGGACCTCGGTGCCGTCGACGCGCTGGGCCAGGACGCGGTCGCCGGCGTCGATGGTCGGCGCCATCGAGCTGGTCGGGACGGTGTAGGGCTGGTAGACGACGGCGCCCCAGACGAAGCCGCCGAGGAAGAGGGCGAGGCCCAGTGCGACGGCCAGTCCGGAGAGCCGCCGCCCGGTCCGGCTCCCGGCCGGGTTCCCGTGCGTGCCGCCGCCTCGCGACGCCGTCTCCGTCGTGCTCTCGCCACCCATGGACCCGCACCCTACCCGTCGGTACCGGGGCCGGGCAGCCCCTTCGGGTTCATGGGCCACCGCCGGGACCGGCGGCCGGGGCCGGGGGCGGCCGGCGGCCCGGGATCGCGTGGCGGCTCCCGGAGGCCGGGGCGCGCGCTGCGGCGGCGGGGGGCCGCCACGGCTCAGGGGGCGGCCCCGGATCGCGGGGCGCGGACGACCGGACGGGCTGCCGGACCGCGGGGCGGCCGGGCGACCGGGCGGTCCGGTGCACGGGCTGCCGGACCGCGGGGATGCGGACGGCGCGGGCCGCGGGGATGCCGGACCGTTCCCCGCCCGGAGGGGCAGGGCGCCGCCCCGGGCGGGTCAGCGGGTGACGGCCGGGCCCTTGCGGCGGCGCCACCAGACGACCGGGACCACTCCGGCGAGGGCGAGGCCCTGCGGGGCGACGGTCAGCGCGGCCGCGGCGGCCCGGTCCTTGAGCCCGGGCTGGTCGAAGGTGTCGGGGACCGGCAGGGTGCTCCAGTGGCCGATGGGCCAGGCGACGACGACGGCGCGGCCGACGACCTCCTTGACCGGGACCATGCCGCTGTACTTGTCGGCCTGGTTGTAGCGGGAGTCGGCCGAGTTCTGCCGGTGGTCGCCCATGACCCAGAGGAAGCCGTCGGGGACCTTCACCTTGAACTGGCCGCCCTGGTCGTCGACACTGCACGGGGTGTTGCCGGCGTAGACGTAGGGCTCGTCGAGGGCGACGCCGTTGACCTTCAGCGGGCCGGTCTTGTTGCACTCGACGGTGTCGCCGCCGACCCCGATGACCCGCTTGATCAGGTCCTTCTCGTCGGCCGACGGCATCAGGCCGATCCAGCTCAGGAAGGTCTGCAGCCCGTTCTGGTCGGGCGTGGGCTCGCCCGCCAGCCACTGGTCGGGGTCGTGGAAGACGATGACCTCGCCGCGCTCGGGCTCCGAGCCGAACCACGGGGTGAGCTTGTCGACCAGGACCCGGTCGCCGATGGTGAGGGTGTTCTGCATCGACGCGGACGGGATGGAGAACGCCTGCACCAGGAAGGTCTTGATCAGCAGCGCGAGCACCAGCGCGATGCCGATGAGGATCGGGAGCTCCTTCCAGAAGGAGCGCGGTGCGTCACCGCGGGGCGGTTTCTTCCCGCGGGTCCTCCCCGGTGTCCCGTCGCCGTCGGGTCCGTCGTGCTGTTCGTCCGTCACACTGCCGTCCTCGAGGGTCCCGGGGGCGTTCCCCGGGGCCGGGGCGCCGTCCGTCACCGGGCCGGACGCGTGCGCAGGGCGTTCGCGGTCCTCTTCGCCGTCGTGTCCGGACCGTGCGCCAACCGCCACATCCCCCACGCCAACTCCTCACTCTCTGCCGCCGCCCGCCCCGTACGCGGTGCAGGCCCACCACTCCCATAACGAGCGGGAGTTCCGCAGGGATCGGGAGTCGATTCGTCGCGTTCCGGTGGAGCGCGTTCCGATGGTAGGGGGCAACCCTATGCGACGGGGCGGGGGCGGCCGTCGAGGCGGCGCCCGCGTCGGCCACGGAGGCGAAGGCGTCCCGTTCGCCCAGGGTCCTCCAGTGGCCGAACGGCCAGGCCACGACGACGGCCCGGCCCACCACGCCGTCGACGGGGACGGTGCCCGAGTCGGCGCCCTGGTGGGCGCGGGAGTCGGCCGAATTGGACCGGTGGTCGCCCATCACCCACAGCCGCCCCTCGGGGACGACGACGTCGAAGGGGGTCTGGGAGGGCGCGTCGCCCGGGTACAGGTAGTCCTCGTCCAGGGGGACGCCGTTGACGGTGATCCGGCCCCGTTCGTCGCAGCACCGGACGTGGTCGCCGCCGACGCCGACGACGCGTTTGATGAGGTCCTGTTCGTCGTCGGAGGGCAGCAGTCCGATGAAGGTGAGGCCCTGCTTGATCTGCCGGACGACGACGGGGTCGTCGTCGCCGCCGGAGGGCCCCTCGCCGCCGAGCCAGCCGCCGGGGTCGCGGAAGACGACGACGTCGCCGCGCCGGGGCTCGGACCCGAACCAGGGGGTGAGCTTGTCCACGAGGACGCGGTCGCCGATCCGGATCGTCTGTTCCATGGAGCCGGAGGGGATCACGAAGGCCTGGACGAGGAAGGTCTTCAGGATCAGGGCCATGAGCACGGCGACGCCGAGGAAGAGGGGGATCTCCCGGACCGCTCCGCGCCGTCGGCGGCGTCTGACCTTGCGCTGGAGCCTGCGGCGTTCGGCGCGGGTGCGGCCGTCGGCCGGGGTCTCGCTGTGCCAGCGCGCGCCCGGCGCCGGTGTCCGCCCGGTCGGGGCGGGGGCGCGGCGCGGGCGGCCCCGGCTACCCATTCCCGCTCCGGTCGGCGGGCCCGGGCACCCGCGCGTAGGCGTCGGGGCGGTCGAGGCCGGTGGCGTGTCCGAAGGGCCAGACGATCCAGTCGGCGCGGCCGATGACGGAGTCCACCGGCACCATGCCGCCGCCGGGTGAGCCGAGGTGGTCGCGGGAGTCGCTGGAGGCGGCGCGGTGGTCGCCGAGGACGAAGAGGCTGCCGTCGGGCACGACGACGTCGAAGCGCGCGTCGGACGGGCTGTCGCCGGGGTGCAGGAAGGCCGACTCGTCGGTGGACCGGCCGTTGATCCGGAGCCTGCCGTCGCGGTCGCAGCAGATCACCCGGTCACCGCCGACGCCGACGACGCGTTTGATGTAGTCACCGGCGCCGAAGCGCCCGGTGCCGTCGAAGACGACGATGTCGCCGCGGCGCGGGGTGCTCCCGAAGCGGTAGGCGACCTTGTTGACGAGGACCCGGTCGCCGATCCTCAGCCCGGGTTCCATGGAGCCGCTGGGGATCTGGAAGGGCCGCAGGACGAAGGTGGTCAGCAGCAGGAGGCAGACCATCGCGGCGAGCAGGGCGACGGTGATCCGGCCGCCGGGCACCCATTCCCGGATCCGGCCGGAGAACGCGGAACGCGACCGCGCCTCCGGGCCCCCCCGGTCCGAGCGGTGCTCGGCCGGGACGGGGCGGGAGGAGCGGTCGCGCTCCGTTTGCTGTGCTTCGGTGTCCATCGGGGCCCGATGCTATCGGGCCCCGAACCGGACGCTCCGGCGCGCTCAGCTCTCGCGCTTCTCCTTGATCTTCGCGGCCTTGCCGCGAAGCTCGCGCAGGTAGTAGAGCTTGGCGCGGCGGACGTCACCGCGGGTGACCAGCTCGATCTTCTCGACGATCGGGGTGTGCACCGGGAAGGTGCGCTCGACGCCGACGGAGAAGGAGACCTTGCGGACCGTGAAGGTCTCACGGACGCCGGAGCCCTGGCGGCGGATCACGACGCCCTTGAACTGCTGCACACGGGAGCGGTTGCCCTCGATGACGCGGACGTGCACGTTGACGGTGTCGCCGGGGCGGAAGGCCGGGACGTCGCTGCGCAGCGACGCGGCGTCGACGGTGTCGAGCAGGTGGGACATGTCTTCTGCTTTCCTCGCTGATGCCACAGGTCATCAACGGAAACTAGTCATACGGTCGGATGTGCTGTGCGGATCGGGGCGGACGTCGTCTCCCCCCGTGGCAGGGGCGCACGCCGGACCGGCACACAACAGCGGCCTATTCTTCCACGCCGTCGGTCCTGCGCCAAAATCGGCCGTACGGCTCCCCGTCCGGGTCGGGGCTCCAGCCCAGGATGGAGAGCATCTCGCGGTCCTTCTTGTCGAGCGTGCCGGGGGCGCAGCGCTCGATCAGGTCGGGCCGGTTGACGGTGGTGCGGCGCAGGGTCTCGTCACGGCGCCAGCGGGCGATCCTGCCGTGGTGGCCGCTGAGCAGCACCTCGGGGATGTCCCGGTCGCGCCACACGGGCGGCTTGGTGTAGACGGGCCCCTCCAGGAGGCCGGCCATGGCGCCGGGGGCGAAGGAGTCGTCCCGGTGGGACTCGGCGTTGCCGAGGACGCCGGGCAGCAGCCGGGCCACGGCCTCGGTGATGACCAGGACGGCCGCCTCGCCGCCGGCGAGGACGTAGTCGCCGATGGACACCTCGTACACAGGCATCCGGGTGGCGTACTCGTCGACGACCCGGCGGTCGATGCCCTCGTAGCGGGCCGGGGTGAAGATCAGCCAGGGGTGCCCGGAGAGGTGGAGGGCGAGCTCCTGGGTGAAGGGACGGCCGCTGGGGGTGGGGACGACGAGGGCGGGTCCGCCGGCGCCCGTCTCGTAGCCGTCGGCGAGGACGGTGTCGAGGGCCTCGCCCCAGGGCCCGGTCTTCATGACCATGCCGGGGCCGCCGCCGTACGGGGTGTCGTCGACGGTGTTGTGCCGGTCGTGGGTCCATGCGCGCAGGTCGTGCACCCGGACGTCGAGCCGGCCGCGGGCGCGGGCCTTGCCGACGAGGGAGACGTTCAGCGGTTCGAGGTACTCGGGGAAGATCGTGACGACGTCGAGCCGCATTACGCCCGCGCCTCCGGCCCGCCCGGTGCCCCGGCCCCGCCCGGCCCGGCCGGTCCGTCCGGCTGCTCCGGCCCGTCCGCCGCCGTCCGCTCCCCCGGTCCGTCCGGCGTCCGCGCGGAGGCGATCTCGGCGCGGTCGTCGATCAGGCCGGGCGGCGGGTCGATGACGGCGCGCTGGGCGTCGAGGTCGATGGCGGTGACGATCTCGGAGACGAACGGCACGTAGACCTCGCTGCCGTCGGGCCGCTCCACCACGAAGAGGTCCTGGGAGGGCAGGTGCGAGATCTCGGTGATCCGGCCGACCTCGGTGCCGTCCGCGGTCACCACGTCGAGGTCCATGAGCTGGTGGTCGTAGTACTCGTCCTCGTCCTCGGGCCGCTCGTCGGGGTCGACGTCGGCGATGAGGAGGATGTTGCGCAGCGCCTCGGCGCCGGTGCGGTCGTGGACGCCCGCGAAGCGCAGCAGGAGCCGGCCGCTGTGCACCCGGCCGGTCTCGATGGTCAGCGGCCCGGCGGAGGCGGGGTCGGTGGCGAGGACGGCGCCGGGCCCGAGCCGCAGCTCCGGTTCGTCGGTGCGGACCTCGACGGTCACCTCGCCCCTGATGCCGTGGGCGCGGCCGATGCGCGCTACTACCAGCTGCACTGTGCTTGCTCTCCTGTCGTACGACTGCGGGCCGGGGACGGCCCTGTGGCCCTCCCCGGCCCGAGCCGGTGCTGCGGTGCGAAGCGTCAGCGGACGTGGTCCACGTCGACGAGGTCGACCCGGACGCCGCGTCCGCCGATGGCACCCACGACGGTGCGCAGAGCGCGTGCGGTGCGGCCGTTGCGGCCGATCACCTTGCCGAGGTCGTCCGGGTGGACCCGGACCTCCAGCACACGCCCGCGGCGCAGGTTGCGCGAGGCGACCTGCACATCGTCGGGGTTGTCGACGATGCCTTTCACGAGGTGCTCCAGAGCCTCCTCAAGCACGCTCAGGCCTCGGTCGACTCAGACGCGGCGGACTCGGCGGCGGCCTCGTCCTTCTTGTCGGTCTTCTTCTTCTGGGTGATGGCCTCGCCCTTGCCGTCGGCGTCGCCGCCGAGCGCCTCGAAGGACGGACGGGCCGGCTTCTCGGCGCGCTGGAGCAGCGGCGCGGGGGCGGGCTCGCCCTTGAACTTCTGCCAGTCGCCGGTCTTCTTCAGGATGGCGAGGACGGGCTCGGTGGGCTGGGCGCCGACACGGAGCCAGTACGCCACGCGGTCCGCGTCGACCTCCATCACCGACGGGTTGTACGTCGGGTGGTACTTGCCGATCTCCTCGATGGCCCGGCCGTCACGGCGGGTACGGGAGTCGGCGACGACGATGCGGTAGTGGGGCGAACGGATCTTGCCCAGACGCTTCAGCTTGATCTTGACTGCCACGGGAGTGGACTCTCCTGTTTTTGACGTGGTTGGGCACGACGGATGTGCCGCGTGGGGTTGCGGTACCCGAGTGCCCGATGGACGCGTCAGCCGGAGGAGAGAGGGGTCCTGTGCGACTGTCGAGTACAGCTAGCCATTGTGCCACACCCGCCGGGTCGTCCCGGCCGGGGCCCCGGGCAGGGGGAAGCGGCACCCGGGGGCCGTTTCCGGCCGTCCGGGCGCCGCTCGGGCCGGAGACACCGCGATCCGGCTGCCACGAGCAGCCGGATCGTCAGCCCACCCCGGCGCCGACCACCTCCGGGATGCGGAACGGCTTGCCGCACCCGCCGCACACGATGGGCGCCTGGGCGAGGACCGACGGGACGACCCGCACGTTGCGGCCGCAGTCGCAGACCGCCTTCACCCGGACCCCGCCGCCGGAGGAGCCGTGGCGGGCGGCCGGACCGCGGAAGCTGCGGGCCGAGTCGGCCGCGGTGGCCGCGGAGTGGGCCTTGAGCGCGCGCTGGAGGCGCTCGATCGTCGGGCGGTAGCGGCGCTTCGCGTCGGAACTGAGGGTGACCAGTGAGAAGCCGCTGCTGGGATGCGGCTCCTCGGGATGGTCCAGGCCCAGCTCCTCGGCGATCGCGAGGAAGCGTCGGTTGTGGTAGCGGCCGGCGCGGGAGGTGTCACGCACTCCGCGGGCGGCGGCGATGCCGTGGACTGCCTCATGGAGCAGTCGTTCGAAGGAGAGTTCGTGCCCGCAGGCGGACGACGACTCTCCGATCAGGGACTCGGGGGCGGCAAGATCGGGCAGCTCGGGGTGGTGCCGCTGAATGTCGGCCCACGCCTGCGCCAGCTCTGCGGCGAGTACAGGTGGTGTCGTGCTCACGTAATGACAACGAGCCGGGGTGCCCCTGTGTTCCTATTCCGGGCATCCCAAATAATTTGCCCGTACCCGTCAGTTGCCCCTGTTGGGTCACGACGCGGGCGGGTGCGCTGATCTGCGGAGAAGCGGCGCAGCTCGTGGCAAGCCGGTGCGTACCGAGACGTAGGCGCCGGTGCGTCCCACCCGTTCGCGCGCCGGGGCACGGAGTGCGCCGGGGGCGCAAGGGGTCTTTCGGCCACGCGTCGGCCGGATCCGCGGGGCTCCGTCCGGCCGGCGCCGGAGGCCCCGCCGCCGACCGGCCGGTGACGGTCCGCCCGTCCCGTCGGACGGTGCGGCTGCGGAAACGGTTTCCGCGACGTTACCCGGTGCGCCCCCGGCGTCCGGCACCGGGTCCTCCCCGTTTTTCCGGAAAGAGGGATTCCGCCCGGCCCCGGGCCTCCGGGCGGCGCGGCCGGGGCCGCCGGGCCGGTTCCGCCGCCGTTCACCCGGCGCGGCCCCGCCCTCCGGGCCCTTCCTCTAGGGTGATCCACCGTCCCGGGCAGGACACATCCGCACACAGGAGCCGCCGTGCCGCACCACCCGACCGCGCCCCGTCGCGCCGCACCCGCCGGCGCCCCCGCCCCCGCCCTGGCCCTGGCCCTGGCCCTGGCCCTCGCACTGGCTCTGAGCGCCTGCGGCGGCGGGGACGACGACGCGCGGGGCACCGGCGACGCGCGGGTGTCGGCCCAGGAGGCCCCGCCCCCCGCCTCCGGGGGGCGCCCCGCCCAGGGCGAGAGCGTCACCGGCGCCGTCGTCGAGGCGCCGGGCCGGGTCACCTACGAGGTCCTGGCCCAGCGGGTCGAGGTGGGCGGCCCGGCCGCGGCCGCGGAGGCGGTGGCCGATCCCGCGGACGCCCGGGGCAGGGTGCTCGCGGTGGCGTACGTCCGCTACACCCACCGCGCGGGACCGCCGCTCACCGCCGTCCCCGGGGTGCGGGACACCACCGCCGTGTTCGCCGACGGGGAGCGCGGCGGCCTCCTCGCCGGGGCCCCCGGGTCCGCCCCGGGCTGCGAGGACCCCTACGGGGTGACGGGCTGGGAACGGGACGAGAGCCATGTCTTCTGCGCCGCGTACCTCGTCCCGGCGGACGCGGGGAGCATCGAGGTCCACTGGTCGGACGAGGGCGGGAACCCCTTCGTCTGGACCTTCCCGCAGGGCTGAGCCGAGGTCCCGGCCGGGCCGGGGACCGTGGGCACGGGGGGTGCGCACGGCCGCCCGGCCCGGCCGCCCGGCAGCCCCGGCCGACCCGAACGACCCCGCCTCCGCCGACCCCGCCGACCCCGCCGACGGCACCCTCCGCCGAGGGGGCACCGGTCACTCCCCCGGGTCCTCCTTCGCGAGCCGGGGCACCCCGGCGATCCGGTAGGCGTCCGCCTCGTCCAGCGTCTCCTCGGCCAGCAGCGCCTCGGCCAGCGCGTCCAGACGGGCGCGGTGCTCGCGCAGCTTGTGCACGGCCTCCGCGTAGCACTCGTCGACCACCCGGCGCATCTCCCCGTCGATGGCGTCGAGGGTGGCCGGGGCCGCCGCCAGCCCGTACGCCTGCTGGGCGTCGCCGGGGAGGGCGGAGAGCCTGCCGACCCGCGCGCTCATGCCCCAGCGGCCGACCATGCCGCGGGCGATGCCGGTGACCTGCTCCAGATCGCTCTCCGAGCCGGTGGTGATCACGTCGTACACCACGTGCTCCGCGGCCATCCCGCCGAGGGCGCCGATGATCCGGCCGCGCAGGTACTCCTCCGTGTACGCGTACTTGTCGGCGTCCGGCGTGGAGAGCGTCACGCCGAGCGCCCGGCCGCGCGGCACGATGGTGATCTTGCGGACGGGGTCGGCGCCCGGCTGGAGCATGCCCAGCAGGGCGTGGCCGCTCTCGTGGTAGGCGGTGCGCCGACGCTCCTCCAGCGGCATCACCAGCGGGCGTTCGGCGCCGAGCTGCACCTTCTCCAGGGCCTCGGACAGGTCGCCCTGGGTCACCCGGTCCTGCTTCCGCTTGACCGCGAGGAGGGCGGCCTCGTTGGCGAGGTTGGCCAGTTCGGCGCCGGTCATGCCCGGGGTGGTGCGGGCGACCTGGGCGAGGTCGACGTCGGGGGCGAGGGGGATCTCGCGGGTGTGGATGGCGAGGATGGCCTCCCGGCCGTCCCGGTCCGGGGGCGAGACGGTGACGACCCGGTCGAAGCGGCCGGGGCGGGTCAGCGCGGGGTCCAGGATGTCGGCGCGGTTGGTGGCCGCGATGACGACGACGCCCTCCGAGCCGGAGAAGCCGTCCATCTCGGTGAGGATCTGGTTGAGGGTCTGCTCGCGCTCGTCGTGGCCGCCCATGCCGGAGCCGCCGCCGCGGGCCCGGCCGATGGTGTCGATCTCGTCGATGAAGATGATCGACGGCGCCACCTTGCGGGCCTCGGCGAACAGCTCCCGCACCCGGGAGGCGCCCACGCCCACGATCATCTCGATGAACTCGGAGGCGGAGGCCGAGAAGAACGGCACCCCCGCCTCCCCGGCGACGGCGCGGGCCAGCAGGGTCTTGCCGGTGCCGGGCGGTCCGGTGAGCAGGACGCCCCGGGGCATCTTGGCGCCCATGCGGCGGTAGGCGTCGGGGTTCTTCAGGAAGTCGACGACGTCGTTCAGCTCGCCCTCGACCTCGTCGATCCCGGCCACGTCGGCGAAGGTGGTGCGCGGTTTCCCCGGCTCCAGCTCGACCGGCCTGGGCGGGGCCTTGCGGCCGAGCATCCCGCCCGCTCCGCCGCCCATGGCGCGGCTCATCCGCCGGGCGATGAAGATCCACAGGGCGACCAGGAGCAGCATCGGGGCCAGTGAGATCAGCAGGTTGGAGAGGAAGCTGCGGTGCTGGACGACGGGCTCGGCCGTGACGGTGACGTGGTGCCGGGTCAGCTCCTCCCAGAGCCGGTCGTCGGCGAAGGTCGGCCGCTCGGTCTGGAACTTGGTGTAGGTGCCGTCGCCGCCGGGCCGGTCCCGGGCCTTCTTGAGCTGGCCCTGGATGGCGTCGCCCTTGGCGTAGATCCGGCTGACGTTGCCCTCGTCGACCTGCTTGCTGAACTCCGTGTAGGAGATGGTCGGTTCGCCGCCCTCGTTGAAGAAGGAGAGGACGAGGTTGGCGATCAGGTAGACGGCCAGGGCGGCGATGATCAGGCTCCACCAGCCGCCGCGCATCCGCCGTCCGCCGCCGGGCGGGGGCTTCGGCGGTTCGTCGGGCGTGCCCTCGGTGCGCCAGGGCGGCTCGGCGGCCTTGCGCGGCGGGGAGGGGTTGGTCATATCCGGACGGTACGACAGGAAAGCCCCACCGGCATGCGCGTGGATGCCCCGGGGGCCGCCCCGGCCCGCCGCCCTCCCGGGGGTGTCCGGACCACCGCGCACCCACCCGGCGGGGCCCGCCCCCCGTCACCGCGTACGCCCCTGGGGGCGCCCCGCGGAGAGCGGGCGCCCCCAGGGGCGTACGGAGTGCGGACGGCGGCGGGCGGACCGTCAGCCCATGAACTTCTTGAACTCGTCCGGCAGCTCGAAGTCCTGGCCGCCCTGCTGCGGCAGGCCGAGCGCACCGCCGGACTGGGCGGCGGCGGCGCGGCGGGCGGCCTCCTCCTGCTCCTGCTGCTTGCGCTTCATCGGGTTGCCGGAGCGCTGCTTGCCCTTGGCCTTCTTGGGCTGCTTCTTCGTCCGGCCCGGACCGCCGCCCATGCCCGGCATCCCCGGCATCCCGGGCATGCCGCCGCCCTGGGCCATCCGGGACATCATCTTGCGGGCCTCGAAGAACCGCTCGACCAGCGACTTCACGGCGCTGACCTCGACGCCGGAGCCCTTGGCGATACGGGCGCGGCGGGAGCCGTTGATGATCGTCGGGTCGTGGCGCTCGCCCGGGGTCATCGACTTGATGATCGCGGCGGTGCGGTCGACGTCCCGCTCGTCGAGGTTGCTGATCTGGTCCTTGATCTGGCCCATGCCGGGCAGCATGCCGAGCAGCTTGGAGATGCTGCCCATCTTCCTGACCTGCTCCATCTGGGCCAGGAAGTCGTCCAGGGTGAAGTCCTGGCCCTTCTTGGACGCCAGCTTGGAGGCCATCTTCTCGGCCTCTTCCTGGCTGAACGTCTTCTCCGCCTGCTCGATCAGGGTGAGCAGGTCACCCATGTCGAGGATGCGGGAGGCCATCCGGTCGGGGTGGAAGGCGTCGAAGTCGTCGAGCTTCTCGCCGTTGGAGGCGAACATGATCGGCTTGCCGGTGACCGAGGCGATCGACAGGGCGGCACCGCCGCGGGCGTCGCCGTCGAGCTTGGAGAGGACCACGCCGTCGAAGCCGACGCCGTCGCGGAAGGCCTCGGCGGTGTTGACGGCGTCCTGGCCGATCATGGCGTCGACGACGAAGAGGATCTCGTCGGGACGGACCGCGTCGCGGATGTCGGCGGCCTGCCGCATCAGCTCCTGGTCGATGCCGAGGCGGCCGGCGGTGTCGACGATGACGATGTCGTGGACCCGGGACTTCGCGAACTCGACGGAGTCCTTGGCGACCTTCACCGGGTCGCCCACGCCGTTGCCCGGCTCGGGGGCGTAGACGGCGACGCCGGCGCGCTCGGCGACGACGCTGAGCTGGTTGACGGCGTTGGGGCGCTGGAGGTCGCAGGCGACCAGCAGCGGGGAGTGGCCCTGGTCCTTGAGCCACTTGCCGAGCTTGCCCGCGAGGGTGGTCTTGCCCGCGCCCTGGAGGCCCGCGAGCATGATCACGGTGGGGGGCTGCTTGGCGAAGCGCAGGCGCCGGGTCTCGCCGCCGAGGATGCCGGTCAGCTCGTCATTGACGATCTTGACGAACTGCTGGGCGGGGTTGAGGGCCTTGGAGACCTCCGAGCCCAGCGCCCTCTCCTTGACGCTCCGGATGAAGGTGCGGACGACCGGCAGGGCCACGTCCGCTTCCAGGAGGGCGACCCGGATGTCGCGCGCCGTGGCGTCGATGTCCGCTTCGGACAGCCGTCCCTTGCCACGCAGGTTCTTGAACGTCGCTGAGAGGCGGTCGGAGAGAGTATCGAACACGGCGGCGTCGGTCCTCGGAGTCGGGGGCGTTCTGGGCTGCCCTCCAGGGTATCCGTCCCGGCGAGCAAATCCTCCCCGCCCGGTGACCCCGGTGGCCGCCGGGGCCCGCGGCCCGGGGCCGCGGGCGCCCCACCGGCCCCGCAGGGCCCGGGCGCCCGGGCCCCCGGGCGGTGGCGGGGTCAGCCGCCGGCCGGCCTGCCCGCCGGTTCCGGCTCGGGGGCCGCGGCCGTCACCGGGGCGGCGGGCCGGGCCCCCGGACGGACGGCGGGCCGGGCGGCGGGAGTGTCCGCTCCCTCGAAGTCGTAGGCGTCCTCGGCGTGTTCGGCCCGGTCGAGACCCGCGGCCCCGGTCTCCGCCGGGACCCGCATCCCGATGGTGCGGTCCAGCAGCAGGGCGAGGGCGGCGGAGGCGGCCAGGGAGTAGGCGAGGACGCCCAGGACCCCGGCGCACTGCTTCCAGAGCTGCCCGGCCCCGCCTCCGTAGAGGAGCCCGGTGGCGGCGGACTGCCCCTCGCCGGTGGCGAGCAGGCCGACGAGCAGGGAGCCGACGATCCCGCCGACGAGGTGGACGCCGACCACGTCGAGGGAGTCGTCGTGGCCGAAGCGGTGCTTGAGGCCGACGGCCATGGCGCACAGCACCCCGGCGGCGGCGCCGACGGCGAGCGCGCCGAGCGGGGAGACCGCGCCCCCGGCCGGGGTGATCGCGACGAGCCCGGCGACGGCCCCGGAGGCGGCGCCGAGGCTGGTGCAGGCGCCGCGGCGGATCCGGTCGTGGGCGAGCCAGGCCAGCATGGCGGCGCCGCTGGCGACCTGGGTGTTGACGGTCATCAGGGCGCCGACGCCGTCGTCGTTGCCGAGCCCCGACCCGGCGTTGAAGCCGAACCAGCCGAACCAGAGCAGGCCGGTGCCCAGCATGACCAGCGGGAGGCTGTGCGGACGGGCGGACCGCGCGGGGAACCCGTCCCGGCGGCCGACGACGAGGACCACGGCGAGCGCGGCGGCCCCGGCGTTGATGTGCACAGCGGTGCCTCCGGCGAAGTCGATCACGCCGAGTTCGCGGGCCCAGCCCCCGGCCCCCCAGACCCAGTGGGCGACGGGGAAGTACACGGCGGTGGCCCACAGGGCGACGAAGAGGGTCCAGGCGCCGAACCGGACCCGGTCCGCGAGGGCGCCGCTGATCAGGGCGGGGGTGAGGACGGCGAACATGAGCTGGAAGACGAGGAAGGCGAGGACGGGCACGTCCCCGCCGTCCCACAGCTCCCCCGGCGCGATGCCGGAGAGGCCGAGCCACTCGGGGTTCCAGCCGATCAGGGACCCGGTGTCGGGGCCGAAGGCCAGGGAGAAGCCGTAGAGCACCCACAGCGCGCTGACGACGCCGAGACCGACGAAGCTCATCATCAGCATGTTCAGGGTGCTCCTGGCGCGGACCATGCCGCCGTGGAAGAGGGCCAGGGCCGGGGTCATGAGCATCACCAGGGCGGAGCAGAGGAGCAGGAACCCGGTGTTGGCGGCGGAGAGCCGCGGTTCCGCGGCGAACAGGGCGGCTGAGGTCATCGGCGTCTCCTCGTCGTCGGTACGGCCCGGGGCGGGTCCCCGGCGAGGGGCGGTGGGCCGTTACGGACGAGCGTGACGCGGCCCGGTTTCGGTCCGCGGCTCCGGGTGTTTCCCGCCGGTGACGGGTGCGGCGCCCGTGTTTCGCCCCGGTGAACGCACGGGGGCGGCCGGGGGCGGAGGGCGGCCGGGGAAGGGGGTGGCCCTGGACCGGGACGGCGGCCGGGGCGGGCCGGGCCCCGTGGGCGCGGCGCCGTCCGGTGCGGACGGGAACCGGCCGCGGCGGCCTCCGAATGACCTGGCATGGGGGAGCCGAGTCGGGCTGTTCCGGGAGGTCCGGCCGCGGCCGGGGCTGGTGGGGTCAGACCGCCTCGGCGGTCTCCGGCAGTTCGGCGGCGAGCCGCTCGGTGAGGTCGACGACCTCACCCAGGTCGCCGAAGTCGCGTGCGGCGGTGTCGACGGTCTTGCGGATGCGGGTGGTGACGCGTTCGGAGCGGACCTTCTTGGCGATCCGCAGGGCCTCGGTGGCGAGGACGGCGCTCTCCTCGGGCTCCCGGCGCAGCAGGTGCACCGTGGCCATGCCGATCAGGTTGAGCGCGTACGAGCGCTGGTGCTCCTCGTCCCGGGAGAACAGGTCGACGGCGCGCCGCATCAGGGGCTCGGCCAGGGAGGCGTAGGCGGGGCTGCGGCCGGCGACGTAGGCGAGGTCGCGGAAGGAGTGGCTGTTCTCGCCGTGCAGTTCGGCCTCGGAGAAGAAACGGATCCAGTCGGGCTCGGGCTCAAGGGCGTCGTCGGCGTCGGCGAAGGTGTCCTCCGCCATGCGCACGGCGCGTTTGCAGCGGCCGGGGCGGCCCATGTTGGCGTAGGCGCGGGCCTCCATGGCGTAGAGCATCGCCTGGGTGCGGGGCCCGGCGCAGTCGCGGCTGCCGTACTGGGCGAGGTGGATCAGCTCCAGGGCGTCGTCGGGCCGCCCGAGGTGGATCATCTGGCGGCTCATGCTGGAGAGGATGTACGAGCCGAGCGGCCGGTCCCCCGCCTCCTTGGCGGCGTGCAGGGCGAGCACGAAGTACTTCTGCGCGGTGGGCTGGAGCCCCACGTCGTACGACATCCAGCCGGCGAGCTCGGCCAGCTCGGCGGCGACCTTGAACAGCTTGGCGCGGGTGGTCCCGCTGTGCGGTTCCTGGAGGAGGTCGGTCACCTCGTGGAGCTGGCCGACGACGGCCTTGCGGCGCAGTCCGCCGCCGCACTGGGCGTCCCAGCGGCGGAACATCACGGCGGTGGACTCCAGCAGCTCCAGCTCGGGGCCGGAGAGCCTGCCGCGGGAGCGGGAGGCGGGCGCGGGGTCGGGCTCGGCCGGGGCGGGCGGCGAGGGGACCAGCCAGCGCTGCATGGGCTCGATGAGGCCGGGTCCCGCGGACAGGGCCAGCGAGGAGCCGAGGAAGCCGCGCCGGGCCAGCATCAGGTCGCTGCGGGAGAACTCGCTGAGCAGGGCCACGGTCTGCGGCCCCGTCCAGGGCAGGTCGACGCCGGTGGCGGAGGGGACGGGGCGGGAGGCGCGCAGGCCGAGGTCCTCGACGGAGACCACGACGCCGAAGCGTTCGGAGAACAGCTCGGCGAGGATGCCGGGGATGGGCTCGCGCGGGTTCTCCCCGTCGAGCCAGCGGCGCACGCGGGAGGTGTCGGTGGAGATGTGGTTGGCACCGAGCCCGCGGGCCCGGCGGTTGACCTGGCGGGCCAGCTCGCCCTTGGACCAGCCGCTGCGCGCGAACCAGGAGGTGAGCAGCTCGTTGGGGCGCTTCCCGGAGGGCGCGGCGCTGCCCGCGCCCGTACCGCTTCCGCCGTTGCCGCTCACTGGAACGCCCCCATCCCTGAGACCACCTGTACGCCGAGTGCGCCAAGCCTTACCAGAATGCCGGTGGCGGTGACCGTCCGTCCGGTGTGTGTCACCCCCCGAACGGAATGTCGGGTTGCCCGCGGCATACGCGTACCTGCATGTGCCCCGAGGCCTCATGCACACAAAGTAATCCTACGATCACCCGTCCGGCCATGGCGAACTCCGAAACGCCACCATTCGCCACCCCTTCGAATGAACTCCCGCCGACCTCCACGCGATTGACTTGACAGTGATCAACCCGCGAGCGGTGCACGGATGCACATCGGGGCGCACACCACGGCGCACACACCCGGTGGAGCTTCAACGCGCTGCCTGAACCGCGCCGCACCGGGGAGGTAGGGACAGAGCGTCACATGTGACGTCCGCTGCGTAACCGCCGGTACGCCGGACCCGTTGGAGGGGGCATGGGCTTCACGATCGGCAGCATCGGCAGTGGGCGGGGCATCCGCGATCTCCGGTCCGGCACCCGCCGGCGGGGTCGCGCGGTGACCCCCGAGTGCACGGCGGTGGCGGAGTTCACCGGGCTGTGGGGCTGGGACGTGGTGCCGGGGGCGCGGGCCGGCGGCGGCCGGTGCTCCTGCGGCCGGGCCGACTGCGCCGAGCCGGGCGCCCATCCGCTGGTCTTCGCGCCGGAGATCCCCGCCGGGGCGCCGCTGGACGAGGCGTGCGCGGCCTGGGCCCGGTACCCGGGGGCCGCGGTGATGCTGCCGGTGGGGCGGGCCTTCGACGTGATCGAGGTGGCGGAGGCCGCCGGGCGCCGGGCGCTGACGCGGCTGGAGCGGCTGGGCGTGCCGCTGGGCCCGGTGGTGGTCACCCCGCAGGGCCGCGCCCAGTTCTTCGTCGCCCCGGGCTCCGCCGACGGGCTGCCCGGGCTGCTCTACCGGATGGGCTGGGACGACCGGGCCGCCCTCGACCTGCACGGGCTGGGCCCCGGGAGCTGGATCACCGCCCCGCCGTCCGACCGCGGTGGCCGGGGCCCAGCCCGCTGGCTGCGCCCGCCGTCCCTGGACTCCGCGGCCCGTCCCCCGGCGGCCCCGCTGCTGCTCGGCGCCCTGGCCTACGTGGCCCACCGGTCCCGGGCGTGAACGACGGAGCGCCCGCCCCCGGTGGGGGCGGGCGCTCCGGGACGGACGGGGTCAGTCCCCGATGAGGGCGTCGACGAAGGCCTCCGGTTCGAACGGGGCCAGGTCGTCCGGGCCCTCCCCGAGCCCGATCAGCTTGACCGGCACGCCCAGCTCGCGCTGGACGGCGATCACGATGCCGCCCTTGGCGGTGCCGTCCAGCTTGGTGAGGACGATGCCGGTGATGTTGACGACCTCGGCGAAGACCCGGGCCTGGATCAGACCGTTCTGGCCGGTGGTGGCGTCGAGCACGAGGAGCACCTCGTCCAGCGGGGCCTGCTTCTCCACGACCCGCTTGACCTTGCCCAGCTCGTCCATGAGCCCGGTCTTGGTGTGCAGGCGCCCGGCGGTGTCGATGAGCACGACGTCGGCGCCGGTCTCCTTGCCCTCCTTGACCGCGTCGAAGGCGACGGAGGCCGGGTCGCCGCCCTCGGGGCCGCGCACGATGTGGGCGCCGACCCGCTCGCCCCAGGTCTGGAGCTGGTCGGCGGCGGCGGCGCGGAAGGTGTCGGCGGCGCCGAGGACCACCCCGCGGCCGTCCGCGACCAGGACCCGGGCCAGCTTGCCGGTGGTGGTGGTCTTGCCGGTGCCGTTGACCCCGACGACCATCACGACGCCGGGGCGGCTGCCGCCCGGTTCGGTCTTCACCTCCCGGTCCATGGCGGGGTCGACCAGCGCGAGCAGCTCCTCGCGCAGCAGGCCGCGCAGCTCGGCGGGGGTGCGGGTGCCCAGCACCCTGACCCGCTCGCGCAGCCGCTCGACCAGCTCCTGGGTCGGCTGCACGCCGACGTCGGCGATGAGCAGCGTCTCCTCGACCTCCTCCCAGGTGTCCTCGTCGAGGTGCTCGCGGGAGAGCAGGGTCAGCAGGCCCTTGCCGAGCGCGTTCTGCGAACGGGAGAGGCGGGCACGGAGCCGGACCAGACGGCCGGCGGTGGGCTCGGGAACCTCGACCGGAGGGACCTCGAGCTCTTCGACGACGGGCGGCTCCTCGACGGTGGCGGGGGCGCCGCCGCCGTCCGGGAGGTCGGCCTCCTCTATCGTCCGGCGCGGTTCGTCGCGGGGCTTCTCGGCCTCGTCGCCGACGTGCGGCTCGGCCGGAGGGGCGGTGATGTCGGGCGTCGAGGGCGGCGGAGGCAACTGCTTCCTGCGGCGGCTGCCCACCACCAGCCCGCCGAGCGCGCCGATCACCACCACGGCGATGACTACAGCAAGGATGACGATGTCCATAACTCGTCCAGTATCAGCCATGGCCTTCCGGCACAGCCCCTTTGCGGTGTCTCCCGGGGGCGGCGGGGGTCCGGGGCGGCGCCGCGCACCGGCACGGCGCGGGGGCCGGGACCGCCCCCGCGGTCGTCCGGCCCCGGCGTCCGGCCCCGGCGGGCGGGCCCCGCGCGCGGCCCCGGCCGCGCGGTCCGCCGCCGTCAGCCCATCTCCTCCAGGGCCTTGCCCTTCGTCTCCTTGACGAACCTCAGGACGAACGGGATGGAGAGCGCGGCGAAGCAGGTGTAGATCACGTACGTGCCGGACAGGTTCCAGTCGGCCAGCGAGGGGAAGCTCGCGGTGATGGCCCAGTTGGCGATCCACTGCGCCGAGGCGGCCACGCCCAGCGCGGCGGCGCGGATGCGGTTGGGGAACATCTCGCCGAGGAGGACCCAGACCACGACGCCCCAGGAGAGGGCGAAGAAGAGCACGAACCAGTGGGCGGCGAGCAGCGCGACCCAGCCCTGGGTGGCCGGGAGCTTCCCGTCGACCAGGTCGTAGGAGAAGGCCCAGGCCTCCATGGAGAGGCCGATGACCATGCCGACCGAGCCGATCAGGGCGAGCGGCTTGCGGCCGATGCGGTCCACGAAGATCATCGCGATCACGGTGCCGATGATGTTGATGATCGAGGTGGTGAACGAGTAGAGGAAGGAGTCCGTCGGGTCGATGCCGACCGACTGCCACAGCGTCGACGAGTAGTAGAACGCCACGTTGATGCCGACGAGCTGCTGGAAGGCCGAGAGGCCGATGCCGACCCAGACGATCGGCTTGAAGAAGTGGCTCCCGCCGCGCAGGTCCTTGAAGCTCGACTTCTCCTCGCGCCGCATCGCGTGCTCGATCTCCGCGATCCGGGCGTCGAAGTCGATGTGCTCGCCCTCGACCTCGGCGAGGATCCTCCGGGCCCGCTCCCGCTTGCCGACGGAGACCAGGAAGCGGGGCGACTCGGGGATGGCGAAGGACAGCAGCCCGTACAGGACGGCCGGGACGACCATCACCCCGAGCATGACCTGCCAGGCCTCCAGCCCCATCAGCCGGCCGCGCTGGTCGCCCCCGGCGGCGTTCAGCAGCCCCCAGTTGACGAGCTGCGACACGGCGATGCCGACGACGATGGCGGCCTGCTGGAAGGAGCCCAGCCGGCCGCGGTAGGCGGGCGGCGAGACCTCCGCGATGTAGGCGGGGCCGATCACCGAGGCCATGCCGATGGCGAAGCCGCCGATGATCCGCCACATGGCGAGGTCCCACAGCGCGAAGGGCAGGGCCGAGCCGACGGCGCTCACGGTGAAGAGCACCGAGGCGATCTGCATGCAGCGGATGCGGCCGATGCGGTCCGCGATCCGCCCGGCGGTGGCGGCGCCGATCGCGCAGCCGATCAGCGCGATGGCGATGACCTGGGCCAGCAGGGCGGAGCCCACGTCGTAGCGGTCCCGGACGGCCTCGACCGCGCCGTTGATGACGGAGCTGTCGTAGCCGAAGAGGAAGCCGCCCATCGCGGCCGCCGCCGCGATGAAGATGACGTGCCCGAGATGGTCGGGATGGGCCGTCCGGGCCGCTGGACCGGGTGTCTGAGGCGCGTTGGCCACGTGTACTCCTCCGACTGCCGGCAACGCTGCCGGGCGGTCCGTCCTCCCTGAACCCGAAAGGACATTCCGGATAAAAGCAACGTTGCAGAGACTATGCCTTCACATTCCGAAGTCAAAAGGACGAAGGCTCTCCGGTATTTCTGCGTCGAGACGCGTCACCACTCCTGTCCCGACTTCCGGAACTCATGTCGGGACTCCGGGGACGGAGCCCCCCGGACGGGGCCCGGGGGGCGGGGCGCTCCGGGCGGACGGGCCGTCGCGTTCGGCGGATGAACACCCGGCCGACGGGCATCGGGCACCCGCCCCCGGGCCCCGGGCACCGGCCCCGGCGCGCACCCGGCCGGCGGGTGCCTCGGGCGGGGGTTACCGGCGGCCCCGGCGGCCGGTCCGGAGCCGGTCCCCGGCGCGGACGGTCCCGGCGCGGACGGCCCAGGTGCGGACCGCCCCGGCCCGGCTAGCGGAGGCGCTGGCTGATGACCTTCGAGACTCCGTCGCCCTGCATGGACACGCCGTAGAGCGCGTCGGCGACCTCCATCGTCCGCTTCTGGTGCGTGATCACGATGAGCTGGGAGACCTCCTGGAGCTCCCGCATGATCCGGATCAGCCGCTGGAGGTTGGTGTCGTCGAGCGCCGCCTCCACCTCGTCCATGACGTAGAAGGGGCTGGGCCGCGCCCTGAAGATGGCCACCAGCAGGGCCACGGCGGTCAGCGACCGCTCGCCGCCGGAGAGCAGCGACAGCCGCTTGACCTTCTTGCCCGGCGGCCGGGCCTCGACGTCCACGCCCGTGGCGAGCATGTCGCCGGGGTCGGTCAGCACCAGCCGCCCCTCGCCGCCGGGGAAGAGGCGGCCGAAGACGCCCTCGAACTCCCGGGCCGTGTCCCGGAAGGCGTCCGTGAAGACCTGCTCGACCCGCTCGTCGACCTCCTTGACGACCTGGAGCAGGTCGGCGCGGGTCTTCCGCAGGTCCTCCAGCTGCTCGCCGAGGAACTGGTGGCGCTCCTCCAGCGCCGCGAACTCCTCCAGGGCCAGCGGGTTGACCTTGCCCAGCTGCTGGTGGGCCCGCTCGGCCGCCCTCAGCCGCCGCTCCTGCTCGTCCCGCACGAAGGGCCGGGGCAGGTCGCGGGGGTCCTCCGGACCTTCCGGGGGCCGCTCCCCCTCGGCGGGGGGCGAGGGGGGCACCGGCCGGTGCGGCCCGTACTCGGCCACCAGCGCCCCCGGTTCGACGCCCAGTTCCTCCAGCGCCCTCGTCTCCAGCTGCTCGATGCGCAGCCGCTTCTCGGCGCCGAGCACCTCGCCGCGGTGGACCGAGTCCGTCAGGGTGTCGAGCCGCGCGGTGAGATCGCGCGCGGCGGCCCGGGCGGTGGCCAGTTCGCCCTCGCACGCGGTCCGGGCCGTCTCGGCGGCGGCGCGCTCCGTCCCGGCGCGGACCAGGGAGACCTCGATGTGCGCCAGCAGTTGCCGGGCACCGGAGGCGACGGCCCCGGCGACCGCGGCCTCGTGGCGCAGCCGGGCCCGGCGCCGCTCGGCGCGGGCGCGGGCCTCGCGCTCGGCGCGGGCGGCGCGGTCGAGGGAGTCGGCGCGCCCGGCGAGCGCCTTGACCCGTTCCTCGTGGGTACGGGCCTGGAGACGGGCCTCCATCTCGGTCTGGCGGGCGTTGGCGCCGTCGGCGGCGAGCCGGTCACGGACGGCGGTGTCGGGCTCCTCCTCCACCGGCATCTCCTCGGCCGCGGTGAGCCGCTCCTCCATCTCCCCGGCCTCCGCCAGGGCGGTGTCCAGCGCCTCCTGGGCCCGCTCGGCCGCGGCGGCGGACCGCTCGGCCTCCCCGGCCGCGCCGCGCGCCTGCCCGGAGAGCCGTCCGAGGCGCTGGGCGACGGCGGACTTCTCCCGGTCGGCGGTGCGGCGCCGCTCCCCCAGTTCCTCGACGAGCCCGGCGGCCCCGGCGCGCTCCCCGGCGGCCGTGTCCTGGGCGGTTGCCAGCTCCCGGCAGCGCACGTCGAGTTCGGCGAGTTCGGCGGCGGCCTCGTCGACGGAGGCCCGCACCTCCAGCAGACTGGGCGCCCCGGCGGAGCCGCCGTGGGCGAAGTGGGCGCCGAGCAGGTCGCCCTCGGCGGTGACGGCGGTCAGCGCGGGCCGGGCGCGGACCAGTTCCTCGGCGTCCTCCAGGGTGCCGACGACGACGATCCCGCGCAGCAGGCGCCGTACGGCGGGCATCAGGTCGGCGGGGGCGCGCACCAGGTCGGCGGCGTAGCGGGCCCCGGCGGGCGGGGGCGGGGCCGTGTCGGCGGGGTCGTCGGGGCCGCCGGCGAGGAGGAGGGCGGCGCGGCCGGCGTCCTGCTTGCGCAGCAGCCGCAGGGCGTCGGCGGCGGCAGCGGCGGAGGTGACGGCGAGGGCGTCGGCGGCGGTGCCGAAGGCGGCGGCGAGGGCGGTCTCGTGACCGGGCGCCACGGTGAGGAGTCCGGCGGCGGGGCCGAACACACCGCCGAGCCGGTCCCGGGCGGCGAGCAGCGCCCCGGTGCCGTCCTTGCGGCGCAGCCCGAGGGCGAGGGCGTCGTGCCGGGCGCGGGTGGCGGCGCGGGCGCGCTCGGCGGCGGTGGCGGCCTCCCGGGCGGCGGCGAGGGCGGTCTCCGCCGAGGCGAGCCGCTGCCGGGCGGCCTCGTGCCGGGCGGCCAGGTCCCGGTCGTCGGCGTCGAGGGCGTCGACCTCGGCGCGCAGCGTCTCGTACTCCTCCCGGGCGGTGGCGGCGCGTTCCCGGGACTCGTCGCGGGCCGCGGCGAGGCGTTCGATCTCGGCCTGGGCGGCGGCGGCGCGCGAGCGGGCGGCGGCGGCCCGGCCGCTGAGCCGGGCGAGTCCCTCGCGGCGGTCGGCGAGGGCGCGGGCGGCGTCCTTGAGACGGCGTTCCTCGTGGGCGAGGGCGCGTTCGAGGTCGGCGCGGTGAGCGACGGTGTCCTCCAGGGCCCGTTCGGCGGCCTCCAGGGCGGCTTCGAGTTCCGCCTCCTGCTCGCGGACGCGGGCGGCCTCGCGTTCGAGTTCACCGGGGTCGCGGCCGGTGCGCTCCTCGGGGGGCGCGGAGGTGGCGCTGCGCACCCGGGCGTCGGCGAGGGAGACGGTGCCGCGCACCCGCTCGGCCAGTTGGGACAGTTCGTACCAGGTCTGCTGGGCGCGCCGGAGGCGGGGCGCGAGCCGGCGCGTCTCGTCCTCCAGGGCGGCCTCCCGGCTCAGGGCGGCGGCGAGGTCGCGTTCGGCGGCCTCCTTGCGTTCCTTGAGCGCGGCCTCGTCGGCGATCTCGGTGCTCAGGGCCTCGCGCAGCCGGACGAGGTCGTCGGCGAGCAGGCGCAGCCGGGCGTCGCGCAGGTCGGCCTGGATGACGGCGGCGCGGCGGGCGACGGCCGCCTGGCGGCCCAGGGGCTTGAGCTGGCGCCGGAGTTCGTCGGTGAGGTCCTGGACGCGGGCGAGGTTGGCCCGCATGGCGTCGAGTTTGCGGAGCGCCTTCTCCTTGCGCTTGCGGTGCTTGAGGACGCCGGCGGCCTCCTCGATGAAGGCGCGGCGGCCGGTGGGGTCGGCGTGCAGGACGGAGTCCAGGCGGCCCTGGCCGACGATGACGTGCATCTCGCGGCCGATGCCGGAGTCGGAGAGGAGTTCCTGGATGTCGAGGAGGCGGCAGGTGTCGCCGTTGATCCGGTACTCGCTGCCGCCGTTGCGGAACATGGTCCGCGTGATGGTGACCTCGGCGTACTCGATGGGGAGGGCGCCGTCGGAGTTGTCGATGGTGAGCGACACCTCGGCCCGGCCGAGCGGCGGGCGGCCGGTGGTGCCGGCGAAGATGACGTCCTCCATCTTGCCGCCGCGCAGGGTCTTGGCGCCCTGCTCGCCCATGACCCAGCTCAGCGCGTCGACGACGTTGGACTTGCCCGAGCCGTTGGGCCCGACCACGCAGGTGATGCCGGGTTCGAAGCGGAGCGTCGTCGCGGAGGCGAACGATTTGAAGCCGCGCAGGGTCAGGGCCTTCAGGTGCACGCCGCCGGACTCTACCGTCCGCCGGTGTCTCACTCCATGAACCGGTGAACGGCCGCGGTTTCGCCGGTGAACGCGGGGGGCACATCACGGTGAGAAGAGGGAGGGACGACGCGGGGGCGGAGAGGGCCGTCGGGCCGGGGCGCCGAGGACGGGCGGGAAGAAGAGAAGGGACGCCGGGGCGTCCCTTGCGACTCCGGCGGTTCAGCGACCGGGAGGTGAGTCCCGCCGCTGTCGCCGTCGTGGAGCGGTGCGGATGATGCGGTGATCAGGTGAGCGCAGGCTCCGCCTGGTGTGCGTCAACGCTCTCCATGATCCTGTCGTGAGAAGCGGCAGCCGCGAGTGCGTCGTTCTCCGCCTGGATGCGGAGGAGTTCCGATTCCAGGTCCTGGACGCGCTGCTGGAGCCGTCGCATCTCGGCGAGGAGTCGCGGGTCGGAGCCGCCGACGTAACCGAGAAGCGCCTTTGCCATGATGGATGGTCCTCCACAATGAGTGACCGACCGAAGCGGTGTGGGTCGTGAGGGATCGCACCCGCGGTGCTTGGCACTCTGGAGTTCTTGCGTGTTCTTGCTGGCCTTCGACCATGCCAAACAGCGGAGGTGCGCGGGGCTTTCAGCCTCTCACCAAAAAGTTTGACGGTCAACACGATCACGCCCCGCACGGGCCTCCGCCCGGGGGACGCGCGGCTCCGGCGCGGCGCGGCGGCGGCGCTTCGGGGGCCCGGGGGGCGTGGCGGTCGTTCCGTGCGGCGGAGCCTGTCACGGTGCGGCGTTCTTGGCAACCACCTGCCCGTTCTCCCTCCGGGCGGCCCGGCGACGGCCCGTCGTCCGAAGGCCGCCGCCGGGCCGCGGTCAGCGGATGGCGAAGCCCTCGTAGCCGCCCCGGGGTGTGTCCCAGATCTCGGTGACGCCGTCAACACGGCCGGGCGTGTCGTCCCCGTGCAGCCACTCCAGCAGCGCCTCGCAGCGCTCCCGGGGGCCCTCCGCGACCACCTGGACCCGCCCGTCGGCCACATTGAGAGCAAAACCACTCAGGCCCCCGAGCTCCAGCGCCCTGGCCCGCGTGAACCAGCGGAATCCCACGCCCTGCACCTGTCCGCGCACCCACGCGACCAGTCGTACGTCCTCGTTCATGAGTGCAACCTAGCCAACTGGTGCCACTCGGCACACTTCCTCCCCTTGCGTCATGGGGTACCGTCCCGACCCAGTGAACTCTTGAGCAAACTCACTCGATCGTGTGAAGTTCGCAAGGGTGATCGTTGCCATGGTGAACGTGGGGCCGCGGGGACGCGCACGGGCGCCGGCACGAGGAAGGCCAGGACAGAGGAAGGCCAGACATGGGACGCCACCGCCGCTCCGACGCCGGCCGTGCCGGAGGGGACCGCCCCGAGGGGGCCGGGCAGCCGGACGGCGCCGCCCCCGAGGGCCGCGCGCCGCGCTCCCCGGAACCGGTGGAGCACCCGCCCACCATGGGCTCCGCGCCCTACCTGGACTCCGACGCCTACGCCGAGGCCCGTGCCCGGAGCGACGCCTACCTGTACGCCTCCGGCGAGCCGGCCGGGGACGGCGGCTCCGGGTCCGGCCGCGCGGGACGGGCCCCGGAGGAGGCCGCGGGCTCCCCGCCCGCAGGCCGGGGCGCCGGGGACGCGGAGCGGGGCCGCCGCAGGCGTCTGGTCACCCCCGTCCGCACCGGGCTGCTCGGGATCACCGCCGCCGTCGCCCTCGGCACGGTCGCGGTGGCCACGGGCGCGGTGCCCGGCCTGGACAGCTACACCCTCGGCGGCAGCGGCTCCGGCGGCGAGCGCGCGCGGTCCGCCGGGGCACCGACCAACTCCCCCGCCGGTCAGGGCGGCACCTCCGGCGCCGTCGAGGAGGGCCCCTCCGGCGGCGGCACCGGCACCGGCCGGGGCACCGCCCCCTCCACCGGCTCCACCGCCCCCTCCGCGTCCGCGACGGACCCGTCGGCACCGGCGTCGGCGTCCCCGTCGCCCTCCACGCCCCCCTCCCCCTCCGCCTCCGCGCCGTCGGCGGCGGCGACCCCGGAGCCCGCGGCGCCGTCCCGGACGCCCTCCCGCGCCGCCGGGCCCGGCGAGGACCGGCCGGACACCGCCGCGCCGGACACCGGGGCGCCGGAGTCCGCCGCGCCGGCGCCCGCCCGCCCGCGCGCCCTCCCCCGGCCCCCCGCGCCCAGCGCCCCCGCTGCCGCGCCCGATCCGGCGGTCGCCGCCGCCGAGGCCGTCGCCCTCGTCAACGAGGAGCGGGGCCGGGCCGGGTGCAGCCCCGTCGCCTCCAGCAGCGCGCTGCGGGAACTCGCCGAGGCGTTCAGCCGGGCCATGGCCGCGCAGGGCTTCTTCGACCACACCGACCCCGCCGGGGCCACCCCCTGGGACCGTGCCGAGGCCGCCGGGATATCCGGTCTGGGCGCCGAGAACATCGCCCGCGGCCAGTCCGGCGCCCGGTCCGTCATGGACGCCTGGATGGACAGCCCGGGCCACCGGGCCAACATCCTGAACTGCGACTTCACGACCCTGGGCGTGGGCGTCCACTTCGGCGCCGGCGGTCCCTGGTGGACCCAGGAGTTCGGATACTGAGACGGCTCCGGGCCGGGGACCACCGGGACCACCGGCCTCCGGGCCCCCCGGGGCGCGGATGGCCGGGGCCCGCCGCGCCGGCGGCCGGAAAGGGTGTCCTGCGCGGACGCCCCCGGGTCCCTACGCTGGGGACATGTCGACCTCGCGGCCGGAGTCCCCGTACGACGTGTTCTCCCGGGAGTGCCCCTCGCGCGCCGCCCTGGAGCACGTGACCGGACGCTGGGGCGCGCTGACGCTCGGCGCGCTGGCCGGGGGGTCGCTGCGCTTCAACGAGCTGCGCCGCCGGATCGGCGGGGTCAGCGAGAAGATGCTGTCGCAGACGCTGCACGCCCTGGAGCGCGACGGCCTGGTGCACCGCGAGGCCCGGCTCACCAATCCGCCCCGGGTCGACTACGAGCTGACACCGCCGGGCCGCGAGGTCGCCACCCGGCTGACGGCGCTCTTCGCGTGCCTGGAGGAGCGGATGGACGGGGTGCTCGCCTCCCGCGAGCGCTACGACGCCCGCCCGGCCCCGGAGCCGCGTCCCTAGGGGATGCCCCGGACGGGCCTTCGGGGGGCCGTCCCCGAGAAGCCGTCCGCGGCGGGCGCGAGAGGGCGCCGTCCCTAGGCGTCCGTCCGCGGCGGGCGCTGGCAGCGGGGGCAGTAGTGGCTGGAGCGGTTCATCCACGGGCGGCGGCGCATCGGTGTCCCACAGCGGCGGCAGGGCAGGCCCTCGCGGCCGTAGGCGTCCAGGGAGCGGTCGAAGTAGCCGGACTCGCCGTTGACGTTGACGTAGAGGCTGTCGAAGCTGGTGCCGCCGACGTCGAGGGCGGCGTTCATCACGTCCCGGACGTGGCCGAGGAGTTCCAGGGCGCGGGGGCGGGTGAGGGAGGCGGTGGGGCGGTCGTAGTGCAGGCGGGAGCGCCAGAGCGCCTCGTCGGCGTAGATGTTGCCGACGCCGCTGATCAGGGACTGGTCGAGCAGGGCCCGCTTGACGGTGGTGCGCTTGCGGCGGAGCGCCCGGTGGAAGGCCTCGTCGTCGAAGAGCGGGTCGAGGGGGTCGCGGGCGATGTGCGCGATCACCTCGGGCAGCCCGTCGGCCCCGGTGTCGTGGAGCGAGAGGCCCCCGAAGGTGCGCTGGTCGACGAAGCGGAGTTCGGTGCCGAGGTCGTCGTCGAAGCCGACGCGGACCCGCAGATGGGTCTCGGCGGGTGCCTCGTGCGGCTGGACCAGGAGCTGGCCGCTCATGCCCAGGTGGGCCAGGACGGCCTGACCGCTCTCCTCCAGCGGCAGCCAGAGGTACTTGCCGCGGCGGCGGGGGACGCCGACGCGGTGGCCGCGCAGCCGGTCGGTGAAGTCCAGGGCTCCGGCCGGATGGCGGCGCACGGCGCGCGGGTGCAGCACCTCGGCGTCGGCGACGGTGCGGTGGGCGACCCACCGTTCCAGTCCGCGCCGGACGACCTCGACCTCGGGCAGTTCGGGCATGTGCGTCTCCCACGGCGGGCACGCCGAGCGCCCGCCCCGGACGGGGACGGGCGCTCGGGCCGTGCGGTGTCGGTCAGGCCGGTGCGGACGTCCCGTCGGCGGACGTCCCGCCGGCGGTGGCGTCGACAGCGGTGGCGTCGACGGCGTCCGCTTCCGCGCGGGCGCGTTCGTCGGCGGCGGCGCGGATGGACCGCCAGGCGGATTCCGCGGCCTGCTGTTCGGCCTCCTTCTTGCTGCGGCCGGTGCCGGTGCCGTACGAGACGCCTCCGACGCGGGCGGCAGCAGTGAAGGTCTTCTCGTGGTCCGGGCCGGTCTCCGTGACCAGGTACTCGGGGACACCGAGCCCCTCGGTCGCGGTGAGCTCCTGGAGACTGGTCTTCCAGTCCAGTCCGGCACCGAGGTTGGAGGACTTCTCGATCAACGGGTCGAACAGCCGGTGCACCAGCTCCGACGCCGCGTCCAGACCCCGGTCGAGGTAGACGGCGCCGATCACCGCTTCGAGGGTGTCGGCGAGGATGGACGCCTTGTCCCGGCCGCCCGTTCCCTCTTCACCGCGGCCGAGCCGGATGAAGGAGCCCAGGTCGAGCCCTCGGCTCACCTGTGCCAGCGCACGCGAGTTGACCACCGCGGCCCGGAGCTTGGCCAGCTGGCCCTCGGGCAGGTCGGGGTGGGTGCGGTACAGCGTGTCGGTGACGACGAGGCCGAGGACGGAGTCACCGAGGAACTCCAGCCGCTCGTTCGTCGGCAGACCGCCGTTCTCGTACGCGTAGGAACGGTGGGTCAGCGCACGCACCAGAAGGGCGGACTCGATCTCATAGCCGAGCCGCCCTTCCAGAAGCGTGTGGGACGAGGCCTGCTTGTCGCCCGCGGCGCCCCCGCGTCGACGGGGACCGCTGGCTTCGGCGTCTTCCGCCTTCTTGGCAGTGGACACAGTGCCTCTCACCAGCCGCTCAGACCTCGAGGACCTGGCGCTTGTTGTAGGTGCCGCACGACGGGCACGCGATGTGCTGCAGCTTGGGCTCGTGGCAGCGCTCGCACGCAACCAGGGTGGGGACCGCAGCCTTCCACTGCGACCGGCGGTGGCGCGTGTTGCTGCGCGACATCTTCCGCTTCGGAACAGCCACGGCTACTTCTCCTGCTTCTCGGCGGCGTCTGCTGAACGAGGCGCGTCGCCGCTCATATCGTCCTTCTCGCCGTCTCCGAGTGATCCGGCGAGTCCCTGCAATGCCGCCCAACGGATGTCGACGGCGTCGTGGTGGTGGTCCGGATCGTCCGCCAGGCGCGCTCCGCACTCGGAGCACAGACCCGGGCAGTCCTCCCGGCACACCGGCTGCATCGGCAGTGCGAGCACCACCGCATCACGCAGCACGGTCTCGAGGCCGATCAGACCGTCCTCGACGAAGAGCCTGTCCTCGTCGTCCTCGGCGTCGTCGCCCGGTTCCGCGGTCACGCGGCCCCGGTCGTCGGCGTCAGGGTACGAGAACATCTCCTGGAACTCCGCTTCGAGCTGCTGCCCGACCGGCTCCAGACACCTTACGCACTCCCCCTCGGCCCGGGCACGGGCGGTGCCCGTGACGAGCACCCCTTCCATGACCGACTCCAGCCGCAGCTCCAGCTCCAGCGGGGCGCCTTCCGGCACTCCGATGACTCCCGGGACACCGAGGTCCCGGGGAGCGTCGACCGTGCGGGTGAGGCGCTGGAGCGCACCGGGCCGCCGTCCCAGCTCGTGTGTGTCGAACACGAGGGGATCGCGGTGGTCGAGGCGCGTGTTCAGGGCCGTCCTGCTTTCGGTCTTCATGGCTGGATCTTCACGACGGGGGGAGGAACGCCGCCCTGCGGTGTCCCCGGGCAGCGCTGATCGCGGACATAGGCGCGACCGAGGAGCCAGGATACTTGACCATCGGCTCTCGTCCCAATCCGGTTCCCGGCGGCCCCTGCGGCCGGGCTCCGCCGGGGGCGGCCCGGCTCAGAGACCGCGCCCCTGCTCGTAGGCCCTGAGCTGCTCGGCGCTGATCATGCTGGTGTCGAAGAGACTGGTCTCGTCGAGGGCCTGCGGCTGCTGCGGCGCGGTCCCCGGGGGCGGCGGGAGCTGCTGCGGCTGGGCGTAGGACGGGGTGGCGTCGTAGGCGGCCTGCTGCCCGCCGTCGTAGCCCTGGTAGGCGTAGGGGTCGGGCTGCCGGTCCGGGTAGCCGTAGGCGTCCCGGCCGCCGTCGTATCCCTGCTGGTAGCCGCCGCCGTACGGGTCGGCGTCCTGCTGCGGGTAGCCGTACGCCGGCTGGGGCGGCTCCGGGGCGGCGTGGGCCACCGCGGGCTCCGGGACGGCGTACTCCCGCTGCCGGGGCGGCCCGGCCGGGGTCTCGGCGAGGCCGGCGAGGTCCGCGAGGTAGTCGGCGTCGCTGGAGTGCTGGAAGGTGGTCGGGTCGTCGGCGAGGGCGCCGAGGTCGTCGGTGGCGATCCGGCCGTGGAGCTTCTGGCGGCCCCGGCCGACCGCCTCCAGGGTCTTGGCGAGCACCGCCTCGAAGGCCCCGAGCTTGGCGTCGACGTAGGCGTCGGCGTCGCGGCGCAGGATCTCCGGGTCGTGGCTGCGCTCGGGGGCGTCCTCGTCCTCGTAGCCGTTCTCGTCCAGGCCGGGTCCGGTGCCCAGGAGCTTCTCCCGGCCGCGGCCGACGGAGCCGAGGGTCTTGGTGAGGACGACCTCGAAGTTGGCGAGCTTGGAGTCGACGTAGTCGTCGGCCTCGGCGCGGACCTCCTCGGCCTCCTGGCGGGCGTCGGTGAGGATGCGGTCGGCCTCGGCCTGGGAGCGGCGGGCCACCTCGGTGCCGGAGATCAGGGAGCCGCGCTCGGCGTGCGCGCCCTCGATGATCCGCCCGGCCTCCTCGCGGGCCCGGGCGACCATCTGCTCGCGGTCGCCGATCAGCTCCTGGGCCTGGGCGAGGGAGCCGGGCAGGTCGGCGCGGAGCTCCTCCAGCAGGGCGAGCAGCTCGGCGCGGTTGATCACGCACGAGGCGGACATGGGCATGGCGCGGGCGCCCGAGACCAACCCGGTGATCTCGTCGAGCTTCTTCTGCACGTCCACCGTGGCTCGCCACTCTCTACGACTGTGTTGGAGACGGACGGGACGACTGTACGACCCCGGGGTGCCGGTGGGACACCGGGTGACGGTTTGTCAGGCTCCCGGCCCGGCGCCCGGCGCGGTCACTCCCCCCGCAGCCGTGCGGTGAGGGGGCCCAGGACCAGTGGCGGCACCAGGTGGGAGACGTCGCCGCCCCACGTCGCGACCTCCTTGACCAGGGAGGAGGACAGGAAGCTGTAGGTCGGGTTGGTGGGGATGAAGAGGGTCTCGACACCGGAGAGGCCGTTGTTCATCTGGGCCATCTGGAGTTCGTAGTCGAAGTCGCTGACGGCGCGCAGGCCCTTGACGATGGCGGGGATCTCGCGCTGCTTGCAGAAGTCGACGAGGAGCCCGTGGAAGGACTCCACGCGGACGTTCCCGTACTCGGCGGTGACCTGGCGGATGAAGTCGATGCGCTCCTCGATCGTGAAGAGGCCCTTCTTCGACTGGTTGATCATCACCGCCACATAGACCTCGTCGTAGAGGCTGGAGGCACGGGCGATGATGTCGAGGTGTCCGTTGGTGATGGGGTCGAACGACCCGGGACAGACGGCGCGGCGCACTTGGGTTTCCTCGCTCTCCGGTCCGGTCATCGTGCGGCTTCGCACGCGGGGGCGGCGCGACCGTACCAAAACGTTCCCTCTCCGTAGCGACGGGAGCGGAGCGCGTCGAAGCCGTGCGGCCAGCGGAATTCACCGCCTCTGGTGCTGCGCTCCACGGTGACGAGCGCGTCGGCGGTGAGCCACCCCCGGGTGCGG
Source organism: Streptomyces sp. NPDC107521 (assembly GCF_055598485.1). Classification (NCBI taxonomy): domain Bacteria; kingdom Bacillati; phylum Actinomycetota; class Actinomycetes; order Kitasatosporales; family Streptomycetaceae; genus Streptomyces; species Streptomyces sp. NPDC107521. The sequence goes on along the minus strand of NZ_JBVKAT010000012.1, from coordinate 159,728 downwards.
AGTGTGAGGAGGATCTCGCGGAGATCGTCGTCGGAGACGGCGTAGGGCGGGTCCAGGAAGACGACGCCGTACGGCTCGGCCGGGGGCGCGGCGTGGACGATCTGCTCCGCCCGGCCCGGCCGGACCTCGGCGCCGGGGAGCCCGAGGGCACGGGCGTTGTCGCGGACGGTGCGGGCGGCGCGGGCGTCCGCCTCGACGAGCAGGACGTGGCCGGCGCCCCGGGAGAGCGCCTCCAGGCCGACGGCGCCGGAGCCGGCGTACAGGTCGAGGACGCGGTCGCCGTCGAGCGGGCCGCCGAGCAGGGACTGCCAGGTGGAGAAGAGTCCCTCGCGCGCGCGGTCGGAGGTGGGCCGGGTGCCGGTCCCGGGCGGGACGGCGAGGCGGCGTCCGCCGGCCTTGCCGGCGATCACGCGGGTCATCTGGGGGTCCTTGGTCGAGAGGGCGGCGGGGGGGCACGGGGGGCGGAAGGGCGGGGCCCGGCCGGGGCGGTACGGGCCCGGGGCGGCCGGGGATCGCGACGGTGCGGGTCCAGTCTGGCAGGCGCCGGGCACCGGTGCGCTCCCGCCGGGCCGGGCTCAGCCCTTCTCCAGGTACCGCTCCCGCTCCTCGTCCAGGAGCGCGTCCAGGGCGGTGCGCAGCGCGGGCAGCCCGGCCAGCTCCGGGTCGGCGGCCACGGTGGCGGCGGCCTCCTCCCGGGCCTGGGCGATGATCTCCTCGTCCTCGATGACGGTGAGCACCCGCAGCGAGGTCCGGACGCCGGACTGGGCCTGGCCGAGGACGTCGCCCTCGCGGCGCTGTTCGAGGTCGAGCCGGGACAGCTCGAAGCCGTCCAGGGTCCCGGCGACGGCGTCCAGCCGGGTCCGGGCGGCGCTCGCCGCGGGCATCTCGGTGACCAGCAGGCACAGCCCGGGGGCGGAGCCGCGGCCGACCCGGCCGCGCAACTGGTGGAGCTGGGAGACGCCGAAGCGGTCCGCGTCCAGGATCACCATGGCGGTGGCGTTGGGCACGTTGACGCCGACCTCGATGACGGTGGTGGCGACCAGGACGTCGGTCTCGCCGGCCGTGAAGCGGCGCATGACGGCGTCCTTGTCGTCGGGCGGCATCCTGCCGTGCAGCACCTCGACCCGCAGCCCCCGCAGGGGCCCGTCGGCGAGCTGCTCGGCGACGTCGAGGACGGCGAGCGGGGGGCGCCGGTCGGCCTCGGCGTCACCGGCCGGCGCCTTGCCGCCGGGGGCGTCCTCCTCGTCGCCGATGCGCGGGCAGACGACGTACGCCTGGTGGCCGCCGGAGACCTCCTCGCGCACCCGCTCCCAGGCGCGGGTGAGGAAGTGGGGCTTGTCGGCGGCCGGGACGACATGGCTGGCGATCGGGGAGCGCCCGGCGGGGAGCTGGTCGAGGACGGAGGTCTCCAGGTCGCCGAAGACGGTCATGGCGACGGTGCGCGGGATGGGCGTGGCGGTCATCACGAGCAGGTGCGGGGGCTGCGCGCCCTTGCCGCGCAGGGCGTCGCGCTGCTCCACGCCGAAGCGGTGCTGTTCGTCGACGACGACCAGGCCGAGGTCGTGGAAGCGCACCTTGTCCTCGATCAGGGCGTGGGTGCCGATGACGATGCCGGCCTCGCCGGTGACCAGGTCCAGCAGGGCGGCGCGCCGGGCGGCGGCGCCCATGGAGCCGGTGAGCAGGGTCACCCCGGTGGCGTGCTCGGCGGCGCCGAGGGTGCCGCCCTCGGCCAGCGCGCCCATCATCTCGACGACCGACCGGTGGTGCTGCTGGGCGAGCACCTCGGTGGGCGCGAGCATCGCGGCCTGCCCGCCCGCGTCGACGACGGCGAGCATGGCGCGCAGGGCGACCATGGTCTTGCCGCTGCCGACCTCGCCCTGGAGGAGGCGGTGCATGGGGTGGTCGGTGGCGAGGTCGTCGAAGATCTCCCGGGAGACCCGCGTCTGGCCGTCGGTGAGGGTGAAGGGGAGCCGCTCGTCGAAGGCGGCGAGCAGCCCGTCCGGCCCGGGTCTCCGGGGGACGGCGGGGAGCTGGGTCTCGGCGTGCCGGCGGCGGGCCAGGGCGACCTGGAGGACGAACGCCTCGTCCCACTTGAGGCGGGCGCGGGCGTCCTCGACGTCCGCCCGGGTCCTCGGGCGGTGGATCCTCCGCAGGGCCTCGGGCAGCGGGAGCAGGCCCCGGCCCTCGCGCAGGGACCCGGGGAGCGGGTCGACGGCCTCCTCGGCGCTGGGCAGCACCGTCTGGACGGCCTTGGCGAGCTTCCAGGACTCCAGCTTGGCGGTGGCCGGGTACAGCGGGATCAGAGTGCCCGCCCAGGACTCGGCGGCCTCCCCGTCGCTCTCGCCGCTCAGCGGTTCGTAGGCGGGGTGGGCGAGCTGGAGACGGCGGTTGAAGACGGAGACCTTGCCCGCGAACATCGCGCGGGTGCCCGGCAGCAGGTCCTTGTGGGGCTTGTGGACGCCGTTGCCGAAGAAGACGAGCTGGACCCGGCCGCTGCCGTCCGTGATCGTGACTTCGAGGCGCTGGCCCTTGCCGCGCGGCGCCCTGGAGGAGGCGAAGGTGTGCAGCCGGGCGTCCGCTACCTGGGCGACCACGGTGACGTGCTCGTCCATGGGGAGGTCGGCGAGGTGCGTGAGCTGGCCGCGCTCCTCGTATCTGCGGGGGTAGTGGTGCAGGAGGTCGCCGACGGTGTGCAGGCCGAGGTACTCGGCCATCACCTTCGCGGTGGCGGGGCCGAGCACCGACGTCAGCGGCTGTCGCAGGGAATCGCGCGGTTCGGACACGCCCCCCATTGCACACCACGCCACCGACAACCACGGCCCGCCACCCGCCCGGAACCTCCACGGCCGCCCCTGTCACCTCGCCCGGGGGCCAGGGACCGGGGGTCCGGTCACTCCACGCCGATGAGGAGCAGGGACCCCTGGTGGCCGCCCCGGTAGGTGACGGTGTCGACGGCCAGGTAGGAGTCCCGCACCCGGGCCTCCAGGTACGGGGCGACGGCGGCCGGCGCCCCGGTGCCCAGGACGAGGGTGACGAGCTCCCCGCCCGCCGCGAGCATCCGGTCCAGGACGGTGGCGGCGACCTGGGCGACGTCCGTGCCGATGACGGCCACGTCCCCGTCGACGAGGCCGAGCACGTCACCGGCCTGGCAGATGCCCGCCGAGGTCCAGGACCGGTGCTCGGCCACGGTGACCTCCGCGTGCCGGGTCGCCCCGGCCGCCGAGGTCATCGCCACCACGTCCTCGTCGAAGCGCCGCTCCGGCTCGTGCACCGCGAGCGCGGCGATGCCCTGGACCGCCGAGCGGGTCGGGATCAGGGCGACCCGGACGCCCTCGGCGCGCGCCTGCTCGGCCGCCGCGGCGGCGGTGTGGCGCAGCTCGTCGTCGTTGGGCAGCAGCACGACCTCCCGGGCGTGCGCCAGCCGCACGGCCTGCACCAGCTCCCCGCTGGCGGGCGGCTCCCCCGGCCGGGCGAGCACCGCGGTGGCGCCCGCCCCGGTGTACAGCCCGGCCAGTCCCTCGCCCGGCACGACGGCGACCACGGCCCGCTGCGCCCGCTCGCGGGCCGGGCGCTCGGCGCCGGCCGCGTGGCCCTGACCGGCGCCGAAGTGGGTGATCCGGATGCGGTGGGGCCGCCCGGCCTCGACGCCCGCCTCCACGGCGGCGCCCGCGTCGTCGACGTGGACGTGCACGTTCCACAGCCCGTCGCCGCCGACCACCACGAGGGAGTCCCCGAGGGAGTCGAGCCGCCCCCGCAGCCGGGCGACGGCCTCGTCGCCCGCCTCCAGCAGATACGTCACCTCGAAGGCCGGTCCGGCCCCGGCGCCGTCGTCGCAGGCGCACCCCCCGGCGCCGGGCGGGGTGTCCGCCGCCCGCGCGGGCGCCACGAACGCGGGGACCGGCCCCCGGCCCGGATCGGGCGGCTCCCCCGTCAGCGTCTGGACCAGCGCCCCGAGCACCGCCACCAGTCCGCGTCCCCCGGCGTCGACGACCCCGGCGCGGGCCAGTACGGGCAGCCGCTCCGGTGTCCCGGCGAGCGCCTCGCGGGCTCCGGCGTACGCGGCGCGGGCCACCTCCCCGCAGCCGTCGCCCGCCGCGTCGGCGGCGTCGGCGGCGGCCGAGGCGACGGTCAGGACGGTGCCCTCGACCGGGTGGGCCACGGCCTGCCGGGCGGAGTCGGCGGCGCGGCGCAGGGCCCGCCGCAGCTCCGGGCCGCCGGCGGGGGAGGACTCCGGCCCGGCGGTCAGCACCTGGGCCATGCCGCGCAGCAACTGGGCCAGGATCGTGCCGGAGTTGCCGCGCGCGCCGATCAGCGCGCCGTGCGCCATGGCCTCCGCGGCCTCGGCCGTCGTCGGGCCCCCGGCGCCGTCCCCGGTGTCCGCGCCCGCGCCCATCGCGTGGGCGGCGAACACCGCCTCCACGGCGGCGGCGGCGGACTCCACGGTCAGGTACATGTTGGTGCCGGTGTCCCCGTCCGCGACCGGGTAGACGTTGATCGCGTCGATCTCCTCGCGCGCCCCGCCCAGCGCCCGCAGCGCCAGCCCGCACCAGGTGCGCACCGCCAGAGCGTCGAAGAACCTCTGCGGCACCTGCGCCACCTGTGCCTCCCTGGGCTGCCGGACTGGCTGGCAGCGTAGACCGTGGGAGGGCGCCCACCGGAAAGCGGGCCGGGGACGGTGGTCCGGACCTCCGTGGTAGTTTCGTTGTACGGGAGCAGTCGTTGTATGCTGCTCCGGTTGCCCGATCCGATCGGGCTCTCCCCCTGGCACCGCCACTCTGGTTCCCGTCCGCTCACGCGGCCCGAGTTCCCGATCCCGGCATGCCGGGATCAACCGTAAGTGCATCTGAAGTCTTTGGAGTGACCCGTGGCTGCCAACTGCGACGTCTGCGGCAAGGGGCCGGGCTTCGGCAACAACATCTCGCACTCGCACCGCCGTACGTCCCGTCGCTGGAACCCGAACATCCAGCGTGTGCGTACCGTGGTCGGCGGGACGCCGAAGCGCGTTAACGCCTGCACCTCGTGCATCAAGGCCGGCAAGGTCTCGCGCTGACGCGTCAGCTTGAGCGCGCGGCCACTGCCTTGCTCGCCGCACGGAGCCGGTCCACCGTCAGGTGGGCCGGCTTTCTGCTGTCCGCGGGTCCGCCGGACCTCCGCGTGCCGTGACCCGCGGCCTGCCGTGACCGGCCGGGGCCGGGGCGGCCCGCCGGGGCCCGGCTGACTCCCGCGCCCCCGCCCTGCCCTGACGGGCACCGGGCGCTCCCCGCCAGGTGGCCGCCCGGCTCCGGACCGCCCGCCGCCCGGTCCCATCCGGCGGCCCGGGTCCTCCCGGTTCCGGACCGTCCGACCCGTGACGTCCGACTCCGGCGCCTGATACGGACCACCCGATTCCGGACCGCAGTCACCGTCCTCCCGTCCCGCACAGCCCCTCCCCCGGCCGCCCCGGCGCCGGTTTCCCGGGTGCCGGACGGACCGACGGGCGCAGACGGACCGGCGGCCGAGCCCCTCGCCACCCCGCGGCGGAGGGCGTCACCGCCCGGAGCCCGGGCCCCACCGCCCGACGGCGGAGCCCGTCACCGCCCCGCGGCGGAGGCCCGTCACCGCCCGGCGGTGTCCCCTCCGGCGGTCTCCCGGCCGGCCGGGTCCCGTCCGAGCGCCCACCCGTGGTCGACCGGGCCGATGCCCTCGCCGAGGGCGAAACCGGCGGCGATGGCCCCCGTGACGTACTCCTTGGCCTCATGGACGGCGCGCGGCACGGACCGCCCCTTGGCCAGCCCGCAGGCGATGGCCGAGGCGAGGGTGCAGCCGGTGCCGTGGGTGTGCCGGTTGTCCAGGCGCGGCGCGCTCAGCCAGTGCTCCTCGGAGCCGTCGGTGAGCAGGTCGACGGCGTCGCCGGAGAGGTGGCCGCCCTTGATCAGCGCCCAGCGCGGCCCGAACCCCAGCAGCGCGTCCGCGGCCCGGCGCAGATCGTCCCGGGACTCCACGCGCACCCCGGTGAGCTGGGCGACCTCGTCGAGGTTGGGGGTGGCGACGGTGGCGGCCGGCAGCAGCGCGGTGCGCACCGCGTCCAGGGCGGAGGCGGCCAGCAGCGCGTCGCCGTGCTTGGAGACGCCGACCGGGTCGACGACGGCGGGCGCGTCGGTGTCCGCGATCAACTCCGCGACGGCCGCGACGAGTTCCGCGGAGGAGAGCATGCCGGTCTTGACCGCCTGGACGCCGATGTCGTCGACGACGCTGCGGTACTGGGCGCGGACCGCCTCCACCGGCAGTTCCCAGGCGCCCTGCACGCCGAGCGAGTTCTGCGCGGTGACGGCGGTGAGGACGCTCATGCCGTGGGTGCCCAGGGCGAGCATGGTCTTCAGGTCGGCCTGGATCCCGGCGCCGCCGCCGGAGTCGGAGCCGGCCACCGTGAGCACCAGGGGCGGCCTCATCCCTCGACCTCCCCGCCGAAGTGGTCCCAGCCGCCCTTGCTGGTCCAGGGCGCGCCGTCCACGGTGACCTGGGGCAGCGCGGAGGGGTTGAGGACCTCGCCGATGACCTTCCAGCGGGCGGGCAGCTTCACGTCCGGCGGGAAGGTGGCCACGATCGCGTGGTCCTCGCCCCCGGTCAGCACCCACTGCATGGGATCGACGCCGACGGCCTGGCCGATGTCGTTCATCTGGGACGGGATGTCGATCTGCCCGGAGGCGATGTCGATGCGCACCTTGCTGGCCTCCGCGATGTGGCCGAGGTCGGCGATCAGGCCGTCGCTCACGTCGCACATGGCGGTGGCGCCGAGCCCGGCGGCGGCCGGACCCGCGTGGTAGGGCGGCTCGGGGCGCCGGTGGGCCTCGACGAAGGCGCGCGGGGAGCGGAACCCCCGGGACAGCACCGCGAAGCCGGCCGCGGACCAGCCGAGCCAGCCGGTCACCGCCACGAGGTCGCCGGGCCGGGCGCCGCCCCGGGTGACCGGCTCCTGGTTGCGCAGGTCGCCGAGGGCGGTGATGGAGACGGTGATGGTGTCGCCGCGCACCACGTCGCCGCCGACCACGGCGGCCCCGGCGACCTGGCACTCGTCGCGCAGCCCGTCCATCAGCTCGGTCGGCCAGGTCACGGGCAGCTCGGCGGGGACGACCAGGCCGAGCAGGAGCGCGGTGGGCACGGCGCCCATGGCGGCGATGTCCGCGAGGTTCTGCGCCGCGGCCTTGCGGCCGACGTCGTAGGCGGTGGACCAGTCACGGCGGAAGTGGCGCCCCTCGACGAGGATGTCGGTGCTGGCCACCACCCGGCGGTCGGGCGCGGCGACCACGGCCGCGTCGTCCCCGGGGCCGACCCGGACCGCCGGCGTGGTGGTGAGACGGGAGGTGAGCTCCCTGATGAGCCCGAACTCCCCGAGCTCACCAACAGTGCCCTTCATGTGCCTTGGCTCCCCTTCTGTCCCTGTCCGCGCCCGGTCGCGCGGCGTCCCGGTGCTGGCTGCGGTCGCACGGACCGCCGGTGCGGCCGGCGTTGTCGTCAACGTGGTGTCGTGTTCTCACCCCGGCGCGCGGTGTCACCGCCCGCAGGTCTCCCCGCGGACGGCGGCGACGCGATACCGTGGCGTTCCTTTTCCCCCACATGATCCTCGTGGCCGCTCTGGAGGTTCCGTGGTACAGGCGTACATCCTGATCCAGACGGAGGTCGGCAAGGCGTCGGCCGTCGCCGGGACGATCCGGGGGCTGCCCGGGGTCGTCCAGGCCGAGGACGTGACGGGTCCCTATGACGTCATCGTCCGTGCCCGGGCCGACTCCGTGGACGAACTGGGCCGCATGGTGGTCGCCCGGGTCCAGCAGGTGGAAGGCATCACCCGGACCCTGACCTGCCCCGTCGTCCATCTCTAGCCCCCGACTACGCTGTGCCGGTGAACTCCTCTCGTCACCGGCTCCTCGGCCTGTCCGCGTCCGCCCTGCTGATCGTCGCCGCGGGCTGCTCCTCCGGGGACGGCAGCGCGGCGGTGGCGGTTCCGAGCCCGGACGCGTCGGTCGCCGGGATGTGCCAGAACCTGGACGAGGCGCTGCCGTCAACGGTGGACGGCCTGGAACGGAAGGATCCCACTCCCGCCTCCGCGTTGACGGCGGGCTGGGGAAACCCGCTGATCATACTGCGCTGCGGGGTGCCCCGGCCGCCCGAGATGGACGATCCGAAGGCCGACGGCGTGGAGGTCGACGGGGTGGGCTGGATGCTGAGCGAGCGGGACGACGGGGGCTTCCGGTTCACCACGACCCTGCGCGAGGCGTACGTCGAGGTGTCGGTGCCCGAGGAGCGGGTCCCGGACGGGATGGCGCCGCTGGTCGACCTGGCCCCGGCCGTGAAGAAGGCGATCCCCGAGGGGATCGCCTCCTGAGCCGCCGGGTCCGCCCGGTCAGCGCAGGCCGGTGGAGCGCCGCAGCGCCGCCTGGATGAGCCGGTCCACCAGCTCCGGGTAGGACACCCCGGTCGCCCGCCACATCTGCGGGTACATGGAGATCGGCGTGAAGCCGGGCATGGTGTTGATCTCGTTGATCACGAACTCCCCGTCCTCGGTGAGGAAGAAGTCCGCGCGCACCAGCCCCTCGCAGGAGACCGCGTCGAAGGCCGCCACGGCGAGCCGCCGCACCTCGGCGGTCTCCTCCCCGGTCAGCGGGGCGGGGACCACGCCGGGGGTGGAGTCGATGTACTTGGCCTCGAAGTCGTAGTAGGCGTGCGCGGCGGGCGGCGGGATCTCCGCGGGGACCGAGGCGCGCGGGCCGTCCTCGAACTCCAGCACCCCGCACTCGATCTCGCGTCCGCGCAGGGCGGCCTCGACGAGGATCTTCGGGTCGTGGCGCCGGGCCTCCTCGATGGCCGCGTCGAGGCCCTCGGGGCCGTCGACCTTGGTGATGCCGATGGAGGAGCCCGCGCGGGCGGGCTTCACGAAGAGCGGCCAGCCGTGCTCGCCGGCGAACTCCGCGACGCGGCGGCGGGCGCCGTCGCGGTCCCGGTCCCATTCGCGGGGCCGGACCACCAGGTACGGGCCGACCTTCAGCCCGTAGGAGGTGAACACCCGCTTCATGTACTCCTTGTCCTGGCCGACGGCGGAGGCCAGGACGCCCGAGCCGACGTACGGCACCCCGGACAGCTCCAGGAGTCCCTGGAGGGTGCCGTCCTCCCCGTAGGGGCCGTGCAGGACGGGGAAGACGACGTCGACCTCGCCGAGCGCCTTGGGCACCGCACCGGGTTCGGTGTAGACGACCTCGCGGTCGGCGGGGTCGACGGGGAGCACCACGGTGCCCTCGGTGGACTCCGCGATCTGGTCGACGCTGGGGGTGCGGCGCTCGGTGATCGCCATGCGTTCGGGCTCGTCGGCGGTGAGCGCCCAGCGGCCGTCCTGGGTGATGCCGATCGGCAGGACGTCGTAGGCCGTCCGGTCGATGGCCGCGAGGACGGCGCCGGCGGTGACCACGGAGATGCCGTGCTCGGAGCTGCGCCCGCCGAACACGACGGCCACCCGCGGCCTGCGGGGCGGCTGTTCGGGGCTCTGGGGGAGGTTCTCGGTGCTCATATCGGGTCGAGAGTACCCGCCCCGGGGTCCCGGAGTACGCGTCGGCCGGGCCGCGCGGCGCGGGCCGTCACCGGGTTGGCGTCCCCGGCGCGGCCCGCGTCGCTCAGCGTCGTTCGGGCTTCGCGCTGCGCGACATCAGTTCCTTGACGGCGGCCACCGGGGACTTGCCTCGGTGCACGATGGCGACGACCGTCTCGGTGATCGGCATGTCGACGCCGTGCCGCCGGGCCAGATCGAGCACCGACTGGCAGGACTTGACGCCCTCGGCGGTCTGCCTGGTGACGGCGATGGTCTCCTCCAGGGTCATGCCCCTGCCGAGGTTGGTGCCGAAGGTGTGGTTGCGGGAGAGCGGGGAGGAGCAGGTGGCCACCAGGTCGCCGAGCCCGGCCAGCCCGGAGAAGGTCAGCGGGTCGGCGCCGAGGGCGACCCCGAGCCGGGTGGTCTCGGCGAGGCCGCGGGTGATGAGGGAGCCCTTGGCGTTGTCGCCCAGGCCCATGCCGTCCGCGATGCCGACGGCCAGCCCGATGACGTTCTTGACGGCGCCGCCGAGTTCGCAGCCGGTCACGTCGGTGTTGGTGTACGGGCGGAAGTAGGACGTGTGGCAGGCGGTCTGGAGCCGCCGGGCGACGGCCTCGTCGGGGCAGGCGACGACGGCGGCGGCGGGCATCCGGGCGGCGATCTCACGGGCCAGGTTGGGGCCGGTGACCACGGCGACCCGGTCGGCGCCGACCCCGGCGACGTCCTCGATCACCTCGCTCATCCGCATCGCGGAGCCGAGTTCGACGCCCTTCATCAGGGAGACCAGGACGGTGCCGGGCGCGAGCAGCGGCTTCCACTCGGCCAGGTTGGCGCGGAGCGTCTGGGAGGGCACGGCGAGGACGGTGAAGTCGGCGCCCCGGGCGGCCTCGGCGGCGTCGGTGGTGGCCCGCAGGTTCGGGGGCAGCTCGACGCCGGGCAGGTAGTCGGGGTTGACCCGGGTGGAGTTGACGGCCTCGGCGAGGGCGGCGCGGCGCCCCCAGAGGGTCACCTCGCACCCGGCGTCGGCGAGGACCATGCCGAAGGCGGTGCCCCAGGACCCGGTGCCGAACACGGCCGCCCTGAGCGGCGCCGCCGCCGGGGCGGTCCCGGCCGCCGGCGCGGGGTCCGGGTCGGCGGGGACTGATTCCCGCCCGCTGTCGGGCCCGTTCACGCGCCCCGCCCTTCCGCCCGCTGCTCCCGGGCGCCGGTCTCCGTCTGCGCCTGGGTGCGGCGCCGCTGCTCGATCCGCTCCCGGCGCGGGTCGTAGGGGGTCTCGGGGGCCCGCTCGCCGCGGACCTCCTCCAGCAGGGCGGTGATGGCGGCCATGATGACCTCCGTCGCCTCCTTGAGGACCTCCGCGGTCATCTCGCGGTCGTAGAAGCGCGACAGGTCCACCGGCGGCCCGGCCAGCACCCGGTGGGTCTTGCGGGGCAGCAGGCGGGGCTTCTTCGCGTACGGCGGCAGGATCTCGTTGCAGCCCCACTGGGCGACGGGGACGACCGGGCACTTGGTCTGCAGGGCGACGCGCGCGGCGCCGGTCTTGGCCGTCATCGGCCAGCCGTCGGGGTCGCGGGTGAGGGTGCCTTCGGGGTAGAAGGCGACGCACTCGCCGCGCTCCACGGCGTCGATGGCGGCCCGGAAGGCGCTGAGCGCGTCCGTGGACTCGCGGTAGACGGGGATCTGCCCGGTGCCGCGCATGGCGGCGCCGACGAGGCCCTTCCGGAAAAGCCCGCTCTTCGCGAGGAATCGCGGCACGCGGCCGGTGTTGTACTGGTAGTGCGCGTACGCGAAGGGGTCGATGTGGGAATTGTGGTTCACGGCGGTGATGAATCCGCCGTCGGCCGGAATGTTCTCCATTCCCCGCCAGTCCCGCTTGATCAGAACCACCAGCGGCGGTTTGCAGATCACCGCGGCGAAGCGGTACCAGAAGCCGATTCTGCGGCGGGGCACGCGAACACCTTTCTTCCATGGCCTGGGGTCGGACAAGTGTCGCCCGGGGCCGCCCGTGTGTCGAGGACACCGTACGCCCCGCGCCGTGGAGCGCCGGGGGCCCAGGTCGGAATGGCGCGACGAGAAGAGGACGGAACGCTCGTGCAGTGGACCCTGGTCGTACCCGTGAAGGCCCTGGAGCGGGCCAAGAGCAGACTCTCGGACACCGCGGGGGACGGGCTCCGGCCGGGTCTGGCGCTGGCCTTCGCGCAGGACACCGTGAGCGCGGCCCTGGCCTGTCCGGCGGTGGCGGATGTGGCGGTCGTCACCGAGGACCGCCGGGCGGGCCGGGCGCTGGCGGCGCTGGGCGCGGGGATCGTCGCGGAGGAACCGGGCGGCGGGCTGAACGCGGCGCTGGCGCGGGGGGCCGCCGCGGTGCGGGCGGTGCGGCCCCGGCGTCCGGTGGCGGCGCTGAACGCCGACCTGCCGGCGCTGCGCCCCGGGGAATTGGCCCGGGTGCTGGCGGCGGCGGGGCAATTCCCGCGCGCCTTCCTCCCGGATGCGGCGGAAATCGGCACCACCCTGCTGACGGCGGCCCCCGGCCGGGAATTGGCCCCGGCTTTCGGCGGGGATTCGCGGGCCCGGCACCGGGCCTCGGGCGCGCGGGAGCTGCTCCTGGCGGCGGTCGACTCGGTGCGCCGGGACGTGGACACCGGCGCCGATCTGCGGGCGGCGCTGTCGCTCGGGGTGGGGCCCCATACGGCCGCGGTGGCCGCGCGGTTGCCGATCACCGGGCAGTAGGCTGCGGGCATGCAGGCGACCGCGTACACGTACGACCCCGACAGCCGCAGCGGGCAGGTGCTGCTCGACGACGGCACGCCCGTGCCGTTCGACGCGGCGGCCTTCGACGCGGGCGGGCTGCGGCTGCTGCGGCCGGGGCAGCGGGTGCGCGTGGAGACCGAGGGGGCGGGCGCGGAGCGCCGGATCACCCTGGTGACGCTGCAGACGTTCTGAGCGGCTCCCCGGGCCGTTCCACGACGCCGCGGGCCGGACTCCGGCGGGGAGTCCGGCCCGGCGCGTGAAATGCCCTGTGCCCGTGCCGCGTCCGTCCGGCGCGTCCGCCCGCGCGGTCCCCCGACCGTGCGTGGCGTCCGTGCGGGATGCGGGGTGCCGCTACTTCTTGCGGGCGGTGGCCTTCTTGGCGGTGGTCTTGCGGGCCGTCGACTTCTTGGCGGGCGCCTTGGTGGCCGTGACCTTCTTGGCGGGGGCCTTCTTGGCCGCCGTCTTCTTCGCCGCCGCGGTGGTGGTCTTGGCCGCGGTCTTCTTGGCGGTGGCCTTCTTCGCCGCGGCCGCCGCCGTCTTCGCCGTGCCCGCGGTCTTCTTGGCGGTGGTCTTCTTCGCCGCCGCGGTGGTGGTGGCCTTGCGGGCGGTCGCCGCCTTCTTCGCCGCGCCCGTGGCCTTCTTGGCGGCGGCCTTCTTGCCCGCGGCCTTGGCGATGGTGGGCGAGGGGCCGGAGAGGCTGCCCTTGGGGGCCTTCTTGACCGCGATGTCGTTCTTCGGAAGCTTCTTCGACCCGCTCACCAGGTCCTTGAAGCCCTGGCCCGCGCGGAAGCGGGGCACGGAGGTCTTCTTGACCCGAACCCGCTCGCCCGTCTGGGGGTTGCGGGCGTAGCGGGCCGGACGCTCGACCTTCTCGAAGGAGCCGAAGCCGGTGACCGAGACCCGGTCGCCCGCGACCACCGCGCGGACGAGGGCGTCCAGGACCGCGTCGACGGCGTCGGCGGCCTGCTGCCGTCCTCCCAGCTTGTCGGCAATCGCTTCTACGAGCTGCGCCTTGTTCACGTCTTCCCCTTCGGAACTTCGCCAGAACGAATGTGTTCAAGCTTTTTCGCACGTTAGGCAGATATATACCGCAAATCAAACACGAAACGGGCTAATCACCCTTGTGCCGCAACGGACTCGGTCGGCCCGGACCGTTCAGCGTTCCTCTCCGGGGAATCGCCCCGCGTCGAGGTCCGCGGTGAACCGGTCCAGACGCCGTACCGCGCCGGCCAGATCGTGTTTGGCCGCGGCCGTAATGACCAGCAGCTTCCGGGTCAGCGCCATCCGTACGCCCTCCGGGACTTGCAGTGCGCGCACTCTTGTGTGCGCCTCTTTCAGCCGGACCGCGACCGCCGCATACAGCTGGAGTTGGCCGTCGTGGTCCATGCACAGATTGTGCCATCTAGGGCGAGTTGTCACCTGCGCAGGGGGCAACTCCCGCCCGGCGAGCCCTTTCCGGCTCCCCCGGAGGGTGCCGTTCCACCCTCCGCTTACCCGGCCAACCAGGCCCGTAACCTGCGAAGTTGGGGTTTCGGAGGGGTGTCCGGCGGGCGGGCCGGGGCAGAAAAAAGGCTGTACCCCCGATCGGACCGATCGGGGGTACAGCGGGTGTGTCGGGTGGCCGAAAAGAGACCGTGGTCAGACGGGGAGGGTCCTCGGCTTGTGCGAGGGGCGCCGGGACTCGTACGCGGCGATGTCCTCCTCGTTCTGGAGGGTGATCGAGATGTCGTCCAGCCCGTTCAGCAGCCGCCAGCGGGAGTTCTCGTCCAGCTCGAAGGCGGCGGTGACGCCCTCGGCGCGCACCTCGCGGGCCTCCAGGTCGACGGTGATCTCGGCCTGCGGGTCGGCCTCGGTGACCGCCCAGAGGGCGTCCACGGTCCCCTGGTCCAGGACGACCGTGAGCAGACCGTTCTTCAGCGAGTTCCCGCGGAAGATGTCGGCGAAGCGGGAGGAGATCACGGTCCTGAAGCCGTAGTTCTGCAGGGCCCAGACCGCGTGCTCGCGGGAGGAGCCGGTACCGAAGTCGGGTCCGGCGACCAGGACGGAGGCGCCCTGCCGCTCGGGACGGTTGAGGACGAACTCCGGGTCCTTGCGCCAGGCCTCGAACAGCCCGTCCTCGAACCCGTCCCGGGTCACCTTCTTGAGCCAGTGGGCGGGGATGATCTGGTCGGTGTCGACGTTGCCGCGGCGCAGCGGGACGGCCCGGCCGGTGTGGGTGGTGAAGGCTTCCATGACTCTCAGACTCCAGCGGGCGTGGGGACGTCGGCGGCGGACAGGTCGGCCGGGGAGGCCAGGTGGCCCAGCACCGCCGTCGCGGCGGCGACCTGCGGCGAGACCAGATGGGTACGGCCGCCCTTGCCCTGCCGCCCCTCGAAGTTGCGGTTGGAGGTGGAGGCGGAGCGCTCACCGGGGGCGAGCTGGTCCGGGTTCATGCCCAGGCACATCGAACAGCCCGCGTGCCGCCACTCGGCGCCGGCCTCCTTGAAGACCGCGTCCAGCCCCTCGGAGACGGCCTGGAGGCCCACCCGGGCGGAGCCGGGGACGACCAGCATGCGTACGCCGTCGGCGACTTTGCGGTCCCGGACGATCTCGGCGGCGGCGCGCAGGTCCTCGATGCGGCCATTGGTGCAGGAGCCGACGAAGACGGTGTCCACGGCGATGGACCGCAGCGGCTGCCCGGCCTCCAACCCCATGTACTCCAGGGCCTTTTCGGCGGCCAGGCGCTCCGAGGCGTCCTCGTAGGAGGCCGGGTCCGGCACGGCGGCGGACAGCGGCGCGCCCTGGCCCGGGTTGGTGCCCCAGGTGACGAACGGCGACAGCTCGGCGGCCTCGATGACGACCTCGGCGTCGAACTCGGCGTCGTCGTCGGTGCGCAGGGTGCTCCAGTAGGCGACGGCCTCGTCCCAGTCGGCGCCCTCGGGGGCGTGCGGGCGGCCCTTGAGGTAGGCGAAGGTGGTCTCGTCGGGGGCGATCATGCCCGCGCGGGCACCGGCCTCGATGGACATGTTGCAGATGGTCATGCGGGCCTCCATCGAGAGCTTCTCGATGGCCTCGCCCCGGTACTCCAGGATGTAGCCCTGGCCGCCGCCGGTGCCGATGCGGGCGATGATCGC
This sequence comes from Streptomyces sp. NPDC107521, assembly GCF_055598485.1. Classification (NCBI taxonomy): domain Bacteria; kingdom Bacillati; phylum Actinomycetota; class Actinomycetes; order Kitasatosporales; family Streptomycetaceae; genus Streptomyces; species Streptomyces sp. NPDC107521. The sequence goes on along the minus strand of NZ_JBVKAT010000012.1, from coordinate 144,311 downwards.
CAGGATCAGGTCCTTGGCCGTGACGCCCCCGGGCAGCTCGCCGTTCACGGTGATCGCCATGGTCCTCGGACGGACCAGCGGGAGCGTCTGGGTGGCCAGCACGTGCTCGACCTGGGAGGTGCCGATGCCGAACGCCAGCGCGCCGAAGGCACCGTGCGTGGAGGTGTGCGAGTCGCCGCAGACCACGGTGGTGCCGGGCTGGGTCAGGCCGAGCTGGGGGCCGACGACGTGCACCACGCCCTGCTCGATGTCGCCCAGCGGGTGCAGCCGGACACCGAACTCCGCGCAGTTCTTGCGCAGCGTCTCCAGCTGGGCCCGGGAGACCGGGTCCGCGATGGGCTTGTCGATGTCGAGCGTGGGGGTGTTGTGGTCCTCGGTGGCGATGGTCAGGTCGAGCCGCCGCACCGGCCGGCCGCCCTGGCGGAGGCCGTCGAAGGCCTGCGGGCTGGTCACCTCGTGCAGCAGGTGCAGATCGATGAAGAGGAGGTCGGGCTCGCCCTCGGCGCGCCGGACGACGTGGTCGTCCCAGACCTTCTCCGCGAGTGTCCTACCCATCGCTTTCCCTCCGGTCGGCGACGAGGCGCCGACCCAACTAGAGATTCTGAGGAAGCGGCGCCCCCACCCCTGGAATCCGGGCGACCGCCACCGGGCCCGCACGTCCGGGGCCCCTGTGCCTTCGTGCCCTCCAGAGTGGCGTGTTCCACGGAAAATTGAACTTGCGTTTCACAGAGTGAGACGCGAGTATCGTTGCATGGACAACAGTAGCGGCGTCGGCGTTCTGGACAAGGCGGCCCTCGTCCTCAGCGCTCTGGAGTCCGGTCCGGCCACCCTCGCGGGTCTGGTCGGTGCCACCGGACTGGCACGACCCACGGCCCACCGCCTGGCCGTGGCACTGGAACACCACCGTATGGTGGCGCGCGACATGCAGGGCCGCTTCATCCTCGGCCCGCGTCTGGCCGAGCTGGCCGCGGCGGCGGGCGAGGACCGCCTGCTCGCCACGGCGGGCCCGGTCCTCACCCACCTGCGCGACATCACGGGCGAGAGCGCCCAGCTCTACCGCCGCCAGGGCGACATGCGCATCTGCGTGGCCGCCGCCGAGCGGCTGTCGGGGCTGCGGGACACCGTCCCGGTCGGCTCGACGCTCACCATGAAGGCCGGGTCCTCGGCGCAGATCCTCATGGCCTGGGAGGAGCCGGAGCGGCTGCACCGGGGGCTCCAGGGCGCCCGCTTCACGGCGACCGCCCTGTCGGGCGTGCGGCGCCGCGGCTGGGCGCAGTCCATCGGCGAGCGGGAGCCCGGCGTCGCCTCGGTCTCCGCGCCGGTGCGGGGCCCCTCCAACCGCGTGGTCGCCGCCGTGTCGGTCTCCGGCCCCATCGAGCGGCTGTCGCGCCACCCGGGGCGGATGCACGCCCAGGCGGTCATCGACGCCGCCGGGCGCCTCTCGGAGGCGCTGCGCCGCAACGGCTGATCCCCCTTCCTCCGGTACCCGGTCACCCAGGGCCCGCCTCAACGCCGCGGCGGGCCCGGCGCGACCGGGTTCTTCTTTTGCCCGCGCCGCCGGTGCCGTACGGGGACCGCCCGGCCCCGCTCCCCGGTGGCGTCCCCGGAGCACCCGATCCCGCCCCCGGACCGCCACGGTTCCGCTCCGGCACCCCGGCCCCTCCCCCGGCGCCATCCCGGCCGCGCCGCCCCGGCCGCGCAGCGCCCGGCCCACTCCCCCGGCGCCACCGGCCGCGCCACCCCGGCCCGACAGCGCGCCGCCCGGACCCCGCCGCCCCGGCCCCGGGCCGCCCGGCTGCGCGCCCGCCGCGCGCCGGAGGCACTCCCGGCCCCGGTCCTCCGCCGGCGGCGCCCCCGCCCTCAGCCCTCCGCCTGCGGCGCCCCCGGCTCGGGGGCGGTCCGCCCGGGCGCGCGGTGGGCCAGCCGCTCCGCCGCGCTCCGGCCGCGCCGCTCGACGGGCACCTGGCCGTGGGCCGCGGCGAGCCCGAAGGGCGGCATGTCGACGTAGACCGACTCGTGCGAGCCCTCCGGGACGAGGTACGTCTCGTGCCACAGCCCCACGTGCCCCCGCCCCGCCGCCTGCCGCCGCCGGCGGTTGAAGGCCGCCCAGGCCGGGTGGTGGGTCAGGCCGGGCGCGTGGGCGTAGGCGCGCAGCTTCTCCCCGGACTCCCAGTACTGGACGAGATAGAGGACCCGGGGCGAGCCCATCAGCAGGACGTGGCCGAGCAGCCCGCTGTCCGGGTCCGCGGCCAGTTCGCGCAGCATCCGCGGCATGGCCAGGAAGACCGGCAGCCAGTGGCGCACGGCCCGGAAGCGGTTGATCCGCATCCCGATGAGCAGGACGGCCACGTCCCCCTCGGTGTCCGCGGTGGTCCGGCCCGCGGTGACGGACGTGCCGGGCATGGGGTCCCCCTGTCGTCGGTGAGCGGCACTCTCCAAGTGCGCATGCTTGGATAGTGCCGCTATCCATGAGGGAGGCGCAAGGGATGCGGCTGTCCGTACTGAGCGAGCGGAGCGGGATCTCCACCGCGACGATCAAGTACTACCTGCGGGAGGGCCTGCTGCCGCCGGGCCGGGCGGTCAACGCGACGACGGCCGAGTACGACGAGGGGCACCTGCGGCGGCTGCGGCTGGTGCGGGCGCTGATCCACGTGGGCGGGGTGCCGGTGGCGACGGCGCGCGAGGTGCTGGGGTACGTCGACGACGACTCGCTGGACCACCGGGCCCGGCTGGGCGCGGCCATGTGGGCGCTGCCCCAGGACACCGGGCCGGCCCGGCCGGACGGGCCGGAGGAGGAGGACCCGGCGACGACGTCGGCGCGGGCGGAGGTGGACCGGCTGCTGGAGCTGCTGGGCTGGGAGTGCGCGCGCGGTTCGGCGGCCGTCTCCCCGGCGCACCGTTCGCTGGTGGCGGCGGTGGCGGCGCTGCGGCGGCTGGAGTACCCGTGGGACGCGGAACGGATGGCGCCCTACGCGGAGTTGATGCGCGAGGTGGCGCGGCGGGACCTGGACTTCATGGAGACGTACGGGTCTCCGGCGGAGCGGACGGAGGTGGCGGTGGCGGCGGCGGTGCTGTTCCCGCCGGTCCTGCTGGCGCTGCACCGGCTGGCGCAGCAGGAGGAGACCGCGCGGCGCTACGGCACGGGGTGAGGGCCGCGCGGCGGCGCGCGGGAACGACGCGCGGTACGCGGGAACGCCGAAGGGGCCCTCCGCGAACGGAGGGCCCCTTCGGACCGTGTACCCCCGACCGGATTCGAACCGGCGCTACCGCCTTGAGAGGGCGGCGTGCTAGGCCGCTACACAACGGGGGCCTGGACTCTGCGTTTCCGCAGGCCCGAGCTGGTCTACCTGGACTCGAACCAAGACTAACTGAACCAGAATCAGTCGTGCTGCCAATTACACCATAGACCAATGATGGTTTAGACCAGTCAGTACCCCCGACCGGATTCGAACCGGCGCTACCGCCTTGAGAGGGCGGCGTGCTAGGCCGCTACACAACGGGGGCCCTAGCGATCCTGCATCGAGAGCGGCGGGAGCTACCCGGACCACCCTCGCGGGAAGGATCTGTACCCCCGACCGGATTCGAACCGGCGCTACCGCCTTGAGAGGGCGGCGTGCTAGGCCGCTACACAACGGGGGCTTTGCGGAGAGAGGATCTCCACGGCGCAGATGAGCTCTGCGAGCTGGCCTACCTGGACTCGAACCAAGACTAACTGAACCAGAATCAGTCGTGCTGCCAATTACACCATAGGCCACTGAAACGCAAGCCCCTGAGGACTTTTCGCTCCTGTCTCACGCTTCCGGTTCCGGCCTTTCGGCCCGCTCCCCGGCGGCGCAGGAAGAACATTACCCGAAGGTGGACGGCGCTCCAAAACGAGTTCCGGTGCGCAGCAGCGCGGGCAGTTCGGCCAGTGACGCGATGCGGTGCGGACCGGACGGCGCCTGCGGGCCGGCGGGCCGGCCGCCCCGGTCGATCCACACCGACAGCAGTCCGGCCTCGGCGGCGCCCCTGCCGTCGATCTCCGGGTGGTCGCCGACGTAGGCCACCCGGTCCGGGGCGAGGCCGAGCGCGTCGCAGGCGGCGAGGAAGGCCCCCGCCTCCGGCTTGGAGACGCCCAGCTCGGCCGCGCACAGGACGGCCTCGAAGCGGTCGTGGACGCCGAGCACGCGCAGCTTGCGGTCCTGGACCGTGAGGCTGGAGTTGGAGAGCACGGCGTGCCGGTGGCTGGCCGCCAGGGCGTCCAGGACGGGCAGGACGTCCGGGAAGAGCGCCCAGGCGGCCTCGTAGTGGGTGACGTACCGGTCGAACCACGCGTCGGCCTCGGTGTCCGTCAGTCCGGGCGAGCCGAGGAAGACCCGGGTGCGGTCGCGCCGCTGTGTGACGAAGTCCACCTCCCCGGCGGCGAACCGGGCCCACTGCCGGTCGGTGATCTCCCGCCACCGCGCCAGCGCCTCGTCCGCCGAGCCGTACCCGGCGAGCAGCCCCTCGGCCGCGAGGTGCTCGCGCATCCCCCGGCGGTCGGCGCTGGTGTAGTCGAACAGGGTGTCGTCGATGTCCCAGACCACGGCTTCGATCGGCATGGCACCCAGCCTAGGGTCTGTCGTTCGGATCCGGCCTGATCCAGACGAGAGGCCCTAAGCGGCCCCGGGCCCGGGGGACACGGCTCCCGGGAGCCGGACCTCCGCGTACACCGTCTTGCCCGGCCCGCCCTCCGCGCGCGGGGAGACACCCCAGCGCTCGGCGAGGGCGTCGACCAGCCAGAGGCCGCGCCCCGACTCGGCGTACGGGCCGGGCGGCGCGGCGGAGGGCTCCGGCGGCATCCGGTCGTCCCGGGTGTCGGTCACCTCGACCCGCACCAGCCGCCCCGGCCCGTCCAGCGTCAGGCGGAGCCTGAAGTCGCGGCCCGGCACGCGCCCGTGCGTCACCGCGTTGGCGGCCAGTTCGCCGACGACCAGGGTCACGGTGTCGTTCGGCTCCGCGTCGTACGGGTGCCCCCAGACGGCCAGGCGGTGCGCGGCGAGGCGGCGCGCCAGCCGGGCGCCGCGCGGCGTCGCGCTGAAGCGCATGTGGAACTCCCCGGCGGACACGGGGCGTCGGCGGGTCTCCACGGAAGGGTGCGTTTCTGTCGTCATGGGCCCGAGCGTGGCCGGACGCGCGTACGTTGACCAGCGACGACATCCCTACACAGCGTGGCTGTGCGACTGCGGTGGGTCTTCTGTCGGGGTCGGTGGTGAGACGGGTGCTGGAGGCGAGACCATGACGCAGGTTCCGGAGCAGACCGCCGTGCGGCGGAGCGAGGACCCGGCCGACGAGCTGCTGCGGTCGTTCGGCCGGCAGGTCAAGATCCTGCGGGAGCGGGCCGGGCACACCCAGGCGGCGCTGGGGCAGCTGCTGGGCTACAGCGAGGCGCAGATCGCGGCCATCGAGCAGGGGCGGCGGATCGCCCGGCCCAACGCCATCGACAGGCTCGACCAACTGCTGGAGGCCGGGGGCATCCTGCTCGCGATGAAGCGGCCGGTGGCGCTGACCCGGTACCCGGCGTTCTTCCGCGACGCGGCGCGGATCGAGGAGACGGCGGTCGAGTTCCACCAGTACGCCCCCCTGATCGTGCCCGGCATGCTCCAGACCGCGGAGTACGCCCGGACCATGTTCACCGTCTGGCGTCCCCGGCGGAACGACTTCGAGATCGAGCAGATGGTGTCGGCGCGTCTGGCCCGGCACAAGCTCTTCGACCGCAAGCCCTCCCCCGTGCTCAGCTTCGTCCTGGAGGAGTCGGTGCTCCAGCGGCCGATCGGCGGCGTCGAGGTGCTGCGGGGGCAGCTCGAACACCTGCTGCTCATCAGCGAGAACCCCAACGTGGAGATCCAGGTGATGCCCACGCGGGCGACGGACCACGCGGGAGTGGACGGTCCCTTCACCCTGATGGTGCCGGAGGGCGGCGAGCAGGTGGCGTACTTGGAGAGCCAGGGCAGCGGCCGGGTGCTCACCGATCGGGAGGCCGTCCGGGGGATCGCGGCGCGGTATGGAATCATCCGGGCACAGGCCCTGTCGCCCGCCGAATCCGGGCGCCTGATCGAGCAGTTGCTGCGAGGAGGAGACCTATGAACACCCAGCAGTCCGAGGTCCCGCAACTTCATTGGTTCAAGAGCAGCCACAGCGGCGGCGCTGGCGGTGACTGCATCGAGGTCGCCACCGCCCCCGCCGTCGTCCACGTCCGCGACTCCAAGACCCCGGCCCACGGCACCCTCACCGTCCGCCCCGACACCTGGACCGCCTTCCTCGGCCTCACCCGACAGGGCTGACCGGGACAGGCACCGCGCTGCGGAAGATCCCGTGGCCGTCCCCTCGGGGGGCGGCCACGGGTGTGTCCGCGGTCCGGATTCACCGGTCCCCGCAAGGGGAATCCCCTCGTATGGCGTCCACGGTTCGGGGCCCCACCCGTGCCGCAACGAGAAGTCGTCGCGAGGAGAGCCGTGAAGATCCCGCAGACCGCAGCCGAACCGCTCCGCTGGGCCAGGAGCACCTACAGCAGCGGCGAGGGCGGCGAGTGCGTGGAGGTCGCCCCGGCCCCCGCCGCCGTCCACGTCCGCGACTCCAAGACCCCGGCGCACGGCACCCTCACCGTCCGCCCCGGCACCTGGACCGCCTTCCTCGGCCTCACCCGACAGGACTGACCGAGGATGCGTGAGGGGCGGCGCCCGTCGGCCGGGTGCCGCCCCTCACGCGCGCCGGGTCAGACGCTCCGCGTCACGCCGCCAGCTTCGCCAGGGCCGCGTCCACGCGGGACAGCGCCTTCTCCTTGCCCAGGATCTCCAGGGACTCGAAGAGCGGCAGGCCGACGGTGCGGCCGGTGACGGCAACGCGGACGGGGGCCTGCGCCTTGCCGAGCTTGAGGCCGTGCGCCTCGCCCGCGGCGAGGACCGCCTCCTTGAGGGACTCGGGCGACGTCCAGTCCGCCGCGTCGAGCTTCTCGCGGGCGGTGCGCAGCAGGGCGTCCGAGCCCTCCTTCATCGCCTTGGCCCAGCTCGCCTCGTCGAGGACCGGCTCCGGCAGGAACAGGAAGTCGACGTTCTCGGTGATCTCGGAGAGCACCTTCAGCCGGGTCTGCGCGTGCGGCGCGACCGCCTGCCACTTGGCCTCGTCGAAGTCCTCCGGGGCCCAGGGGGCGGCGGGGGCGGTCAGCCAGGGGCGGCAGCGCTCGGTGAAGTCCTTCACGTCGAGCATCCGGATGTGGTCGGCGTTGACCGCCTCGCACTTCTTCAGGTCGAAGCGCGCCGGGTTGGGGTTGACGTCGGCGACGTCGAAGGCGGCCACCATCTCGTCGATGGAGAAGATGTCCTGGTCGGCGGAGAAGGACCAGCCGAGCAGCGAGAGGTAGTTCAGCAGGCCCTCGGGGAGGAAGCCGCGCTCGCGGTAGAGGTTGAGGCTCGCCTGCGGGTCCCGCTTGGAGAGCTTCTTGTTGCCCTCGCCCATCACGTACGGCAGGTGTCCGAAGGCGGGCATCCCCTTGGCCACGCCCAGCTCGATCAGCGCCTTGTACAGGGCGATCTGGCGCGGGGTGGAGGAGAGCAGGTCCTCGCCGCGCAGGACGTGGGTGATCTCCATGAGGGCGTCGTCGACGGGGTTGACGAGCGTGTAGAGCGGGGCCCCGTTGGCGCGGACGATGCCGTAGTCCGGGACGTTCTCCGGGAGGTAGGTGATCTCGCCCCGGACGAGGTCGGTGAAGGTGATCGCCTCGTCGGGCATCCGGAACCGGACGATGGGCTCGCGGCCCTGCGCCACGTACGCCTCCACCCGCTCGGCGCTCAGCTCGCGGCAGTGCCCGTCGTAGCCGGAGGGCTTGCCGGCGGCGCGGGCGGCCTCGCGGCGGGTGTCCAGCTCCTCCTGGGAGCAGTAGCAGTGGTAGGCGTGGCCGGCGTCCAGGAGCCTGCGGGCGACGTCGGCGTAGACGTCCATGCGCTGCGACTGGCGGTAGGGCGCGTGGGGGCCGCCGATCTCGGGGCCCTCGTCCCAGTCGAAGCCCAGCCAGCGCATCGCGTCCAGCAGTTGCCCGTAGGACTCCTCGGAGTCGCGGGCCGCGTCGGTGTCCTCGATGCGGAAGACCAGGGTGCCCTCGTTGTGCCGGGCGAACGCCCAGTTGAACAGGGCGGTGCGGACCAGGCCCACGTGGGGGTTGCCGGTGGGGGACGGACAGAAACGGACGCGTACGGGAGTGCCGGGTGCGCTAGCCACGCTTGACAACCTTGTTGGTGAGAGTGCCGATGCCTTCGATGGTGACGGCGACTTCGTCGCCGACGTGGAGGGGGCCGACACCGGAGGGGGTGCCGGTGAGGATGACATCACCCGGGAGGAGGGTCATCGCCTCGGAGATGTTGACGATGAGGTCCTCGACCGGGTGAATCATCTCGCTGGTGCGGCCGAGCTGGCGCTGCTCGCCGTTGACCGTGAGCCGGATGGCCAGGTCGGAGGGGTCGAGATCGGTCTCCACCCAGGGGCCCAGGGGGCAGGAGGTGTCGAAGCCCTTGGCGCGGGCCCACTGCTTCTCCCGGCGCTGGACGTCGCGGGCGGTGATGTCGTTGGCGCAGGTGTAGCCGAGGACGACGTCCTTGACGCGCTCGCGCGGGACCTCGCGGCACATGCGCTTGATGACGACGGCCAGTTCGGCCTCGTGGTGCAGCTCCTCGCTGTACGCGGGGTACTGGACGGCGTCGCCGGGGCCGATGACCGAGGTGGACGGCTTGAAGAAGGCGAACGGGACGTCCGGCACCGCGTTGTCCAGCTCATGGGCGTGCTCGGCGTAGTTGCGGCCGTAGGCGACGACCTTGTTCGGCAGGACCGGCGGCAGCAGCCGCACCTTGCTCAGCGGCACCTTGGTGCCGGACAGCTCGAAGTCCGCGAAGGGGATGCCCTTGATGATGTCGAGGACCAGCTCGTCGGGCTGGTCGCCCTCGACCGCGCCGAACGCGACGTTGCCGTCGATGGAGAACCTGGCGATGCGCACGGGTGGTGTCGCCCCTTGACTGGACCGGCTGGAGTCTGAGCCTCCAGGCTAACGCGGCAGGGGGCGCGGCCCGCGCGCGGTCGCCGCGTCCGCCGGGGGGAATCCCCGCGGGGCGGGCCGCCGCGGGGGCCGGGCGGCCGGGGCGGCGCCGCTCCGGTACGGGCGGGCCGCGGCGGCGGCCGGAAGAGGGCCGGAGGGGGTCCGGCCGGGGCCGGGGCGGGCCCTGGGGGCCCGGACCCCGGGGACCGGTCGCTACTCGGCGACGGCGACGGCCGGGGCGGGGATCTCCATGAGGATGGTGCGCCGGGGGTTCGCGGTCTGGGCGGGCAGCTCGACGGCGTGCTCCGGCGGTTCCGGCGTGCGCAGCGCCTCGGCGTTCTCGAGGTGTGCCAGCGTCGTGCGGCGGGGGTTCGCGGTCTTGGGGAACGTCGTCGTGGTCTTCACGGTGGTGGGGGAACCCTGTCCTGTCCGGGCGCCGGCCGGGGTGGTTCCCGAGGGCGCGGGTGGTCGGTTGTGCCTTCTCAGTAAAGCGTCAGGCTAAACACGCGATTCCCCCGCCCGTCCGGGAGATGTCACGATCAGGGTGTGAGTTTCCTCACTCAAGCAGGGGTAAAACGGTCAATTCAACCCTCGCCCTCACGGGGGCGAAGAGGACATTCCCCTTCCGAACCACCCATTCCTCTCCTGATCATGAAGACTGGGACACTCTTCCCAGGTCAACGGGTTGTTGTGGTACGCCCGAAATGCACCTGATCATCTTCTACATGAGGTGATACGACCCTCACGGCCCGTCACGTATGTCACGGCCTGGGCCGTGGCCCTTGTTGGAGATCCTGCACTGTGCTGGAATTCCACGGAACCGCCGCGGGGATCGGGCCGGCGCACAGGGGGGCGCACAGGAGCGCCGCGCGGCGGCACGAGGGGGAAATTCCGAGGCCGGTCTTTCACGACCACCACGAGGACGCATTCAGGGCGTTCCCATGGTGCCGACACCGTGTCCGTCCGCTCACGCGGAGGGGCGCCTGGTTCAGAGGTTGCGACGCTAGTGCAGGGACGTTTCAAGAGGGATGGCAGCGCTTCGGCCGAGCCGGAGCCGCACGGCGGGACTGGCCCCAAGGCCGTCGGCTCCTCGCCCCAGCACGCCCACAACCAGGGTCAGACCCCGGCCGGTGACCACGGCGGGCGTCCCGGGGCGACCGGTTCCCCGGCCGTGGCCGACAGCCCGGCCGCGGCCCCGAAGCGGGCCAAGAGCCCCGGCCCCGGGCCGCGAATAGCCCTGCGGAACTGGCGGATCTCCACCCGTCTGGTCTCGCTGCTCGCGCTGCCGGTGGTCGCGGCCACCTCGCTGGGCGCGATGCGCATCAACCAGTCGATGGACGACATCCAGCAGCTCGACAACATGAAGCTGCTGACCGAGATGACCAAGCAGGCCACCGAACTGGCCGCCGCGCTCCAGGAGGAGCGCGACCAGTCGGCCGGTCCGCTCGCGCACGGCTCCAAGAGCAGCGCCATCGCCGTCAAGGGCGACCGCGAGAAGACCGACCGCGCCCGGAAGAACTTCCTCGACCGGTCCCAGGCCATCGACGCCGCCAGCAAGGAGGGCAACCTCGTCGGCGTCCGCGACAGCCTCGTCGGCATCGCCAGCGACCTCAACGGCCTGGAGCGCATCCGCAGCAGCGCCTACCAGTCCAAGGGCAACTCGACCCAGACCGTCGAGGGCTACCACCGCCTGATCACCCATCTGCTGGACCTCTCCCAGGACATGGCCGAGGCCACCAGCAACCCGGAGATGATCCAGCGCACCCGCGCCCTGTCGGCCTTCTCCTCGGCCAAGGAGTACGCCTCCGTCCAGCGCGCCGTGCTCGCCGCCGCCCTCCCGGCCAACAACACCGACAAGGGCCGGCTCTCCGAGAACGACCGGCTCTACGCCCAGTCCGCGCTCCAGAGCCAGAAGTCCGAGATCCGCAGCTTCACCAGCATCTACGGCAACGGCGCCGAGGACCTCCTCAAGCCGATCTCCCAGGGCAACCCGGTCATCGAGGCCTCCGACCAGTACGCGGGACGGGCCTTCGACGACAAGAACGGCCTGAACAACCTGGCCAAGCGCTCCTACCAGGACTGGCTGGACGACAGCTCCACCAAGATCCAGCAGATGAAGAACATCGAGCTGAAGCTCCTGGAGGACATGGAGCAGCAGGCTCGCGAGCTGCGCAGCGAGTCGGAGCAGGAGGCCATCGTCTCCGGTGTCCTGATCCTGCTGGTGCTCGGCGTCTCCCTGGTCGGCGCGTTCGTCGTGGCGCGGTCCATGATCCGCTCGCTGCGCCGCCTGGAGGACACCGCGACCAAGGTCGCCCAGGACCGCCTGCCCGAGCTGGTCAAGCAGCTCTCGGAGAGCGACCCGCAGGACGTGGACACCTCCGTGGAGTCCGTCGGCGTGCACTCGCGCGACGAGATCGGCCGGGTGGCCGCGGCCTTCGACGACGTGCACCGCGAGGCGGTCCGCCTCGCCGCCGAGCAGGCCCTCCTGCGGGGCAACGTCAACGCGATGTTCACCAACCTCTCGCGCCGCTCCCAGGGCCTGATCCAGCGACAGCTCTCGCTCATCTCCGAGCTGGAGTCCCGCGAGGCCGACCCCGACCAGCTCTCCTCGCTGTTCAAGCTCGACCACCTCGCCACCCGCATGCGCCGGAACGGCGAGAACCTCCTCGTCCTCGCGGGCGAGGAGCCCGGCCGCCGCTGGACCCGCCCGGTCCCGCTGGTCGACGTGCTGCGCGCCGCCGCGTCCGAGGTGGAGCAGTACGAGCGCATCGAACTGGCCGCCGTGCCGAGCACCGAGGTGGCCGGACGGGTCGTCAACGACCTCGTCCACCTGCTCGCCGAGCTGCTGGAGAACGCGACCTCGTTCTCCTCCCCGCAGACCAAGGTCAAGGTCACCGGTCACGCCCTGCCCGACGGGCGGGTGCTGATCGAGATCCACGACACCGGCATCGGCCTCTCCCCCGAGGACCTGGCCGCGATCAACGAGCGGCTCGCCTCGCCGCCCACCGTGGACGTCTCCGTCTCCCGCCGCATGGGCCTGTTCGTGGTCGGCCGCCTCTCGCAGCGCCACGGCATCCGCATCCAGCTCCGCCCCTCCGACTCCGGCGGCACGACCGCGCTGGTCATGCTGCCCGTCGACGTCGCCCAGGGCGGCCGCAAGCCGCAGCCCAAGCCCGGCCAGCCCGGCGTGGGCGGCCCGGCCGCCGCGCAGGCGGCGGCGGGCGCCGCGGCGGCGCGGCGCGCCGGTGGCGGCGGCAACGGCAACGGCGGCCCCGGCGGTGCTCCCGGGGGCGGTGCCTTCGGCAGCGGCGGCGCGTTCGGCGCCGGTGCTCCCGGCGGCGGACGGCTCGGCGCGGCCCAGGGCCCGCGGGCCGCGCTGCCCGGCCGGGACGCGGGCGGTCGCCCGGGTGCCTTCGGCGGGCAGCGGGGACCGCAGCCCCCGGCGCCGCCGCACCAGGGCCGTCCGGCTCCGGCGGGCGCCGGCGCGGGACAGGCGTTCGGCGGCGGACCGCTGGGCCCGCAGGGCCCGGGCGCGCCCGCCCCGCAGGCCCCCGCCCCGCAGGCCCCCTCCGCGCACGGCCAGGACGCCTTCGGCGGCGGCCGGGCCCCGGTGCCCCCGCAGCGCGGCGGCGAGGCCGGCCAGGACCACCGCCCGCAGCTCCCGCCGCGCGGCGGACCGCGGGCCGAGCTGCCCGGCGGCAACCCGCCGCCGCGGGTGCCGAGCTGGGGCGACGAGAACGCGCGGCCCTCCGCGCCCGGCGCCCCCGACGTCCCGCGCGGCCACGAGGAGGCCGCCGCGACCACCGAGCTGCCCGCCGTGCCCCGGTTCGGCGAGCCGCAGGTGCCGTCCGCGGTCCAGGGCGCCGGTGCCACCGCCGAGTTCGCCCGCCCCGACTTCGGCGCCCCGGCCCCCGGCCCCGGCGCGGACCAGGACACCGGCCAGTACCAGCGCCCCGACCCGGCGCCGTACGGCCGGGACGAGCGGCACACGCCCCGGGACGACCAGTTCCCGCGCGCCGAGCCCGGCGCCCCGCGGCAGGACGGCCCGTTCGTCCGGCCCGACGTCTTCGGCCCGCACTCCGCCGGCCAGGACCGCCCCGGACCGCAGGACCCGGCGTCCACCGCCGCGTTCGGCGCCCCCCAGGGCTACCGCGACGGCTCCACCGGGCAGCACGCCCTGCCGGAGCGCCCGCGGGCCGACGTCACCGGACAGTTCGACCGGCCGCAGCCCGACGCCCCGCACGGCGGCGAGGGCTACGGCTACGGCGCACCGCAGCGGCAGCCCGACGGCCGCGAGCCCGAGCCCGCCGGTCCCGCGCAGCGGCCCGCCGACGGCTGGGCCCTGCCGCCGGCCTCCGGGCCCGGCGACGGCCGCACGCCGCTGTACGACACCCTGGAGACCAACTGGTTCCACGGCGACCGGCGCCCGCAGGGCGACGCCCCGGCCCCCGCCGCGGACCCGCAGTCTCCGTCACAGACCCCGGCGGCCCCCCAGCGGCCCGCCGCCTCCACCTGGCGCAGCTCGCCCAACGACGACCTCGTCCGGCAGGCCGAGCGCGTCCGGCAGCCCGCCGCGGGTGGAATCACCACCTCCGGCCTGCCGCGCCGGGTGCCCAGGGCCAACCTGGTCCCGGGTACGGCGCAGCAGCAGTCGCACCAGAACGGTCCGCAGGTCTCGCGTGCGCCCGACGACGTGCGCGGCCGGCTGACCAATCTCCGTCGGGGAATCGCACAGGGCCGTCAGGCCGGTACCAACCAGACCGGCAGCCACCCGCGGCCCACTCACCAGCAGGAGCGTTAGTTGAGCCAGATGAGCCAGGCGGCACAGAACCTCAACTGGTTGATCACGAATTTCGTGGACAACACCCCGGGCGTGTCCCACACTGTCGTCGTGTCAGCCGACGGACTCCTTCTGGCGATGTCGGAAGGGTTCCCCCGGGACCGCGCGGACCAGCTCGCGGCCGTCGCCTCGGGGCTGACCTCGCTGACCGCCGGGGCGTCCCGGATCTTCGAGGGCGGCAACGTGGCCCAGACGGTCGTGGAGATGGAGCGCGGCTTCCTCTTCCTGATGTCCGTCTCCGACGGGTCGTCCCTGGCCGTGCTCGCGCACCCGGAGTGCGACATCGGCCTGGTCGGCTACGAGATGGCCCTCCTGGTCGACCGCGCGGGCGCGGTGCTCACCCCCGATCTGCGTGCCGAGCTACAGGGAAGTCTGCTGCACTGATCGGTCCCGGCACCACCCGCGTCACCACATCACCGTCCGGCCGCCACATTCCCCCCACCGGCCCTGTCAGACGGCACGACTGACCCACCTGCTGTCCCGCCCGGAGGACTCATGACCCCGCCCACCGCCTCTCATGATCCGTACGCGGAGCCGTACGAGGACGAGGGCGACCAACCGCTGGTACGTCCCTACGCGATGACCGGTGGCCGGACGAGGCCGCGCTACCAGCTCGCCATCGAGGCGCTGATCAGCACGACGGCCGACCCGGCAGCGCTCATGGGACTGCTTCCCGAGCACCAGCGCATCTGCCACCTGTGCCGTGAGGTCAAGTCGGTGGCCGAGGTGTCGGCCCTGCTGTCGATGCCACTCGGTGTGGCCCGGATCCTCGTCGCGGACCTCGCGGAGGCCGGGCTCGTCGCCATCCACCAGCCGGGCGGCGATGAGAACAATGGCGGTGCGCCGGACGTGACACTGCTCGAAAGGGTGCTCAGTGGACTTCGCAAGCTCTGACGGAGGCCGGGCGACCACCTCCGCGAAGATCGTGGTGGCCGGCGGCTTCGGGGTCGGCAAGACCACGTTCGTGGGCGCCGTCTCGGAGATCAACCCGCTGCGCACGGAGGCCGTGATGACCTCCGCCAGCGCCGGGATCGACGATCTCACGCACACCGGGGACAAGACGACCACCACGGTCGCCATGGACTTCGGCCGCATCACGCTCGACCAGGACCTGATCCTGTACCTGTTCGGCACCCCCGGCCAGGACCGCTTCTGGTTCATGTGGGACGACCTGGTGCGCGGCGCCATCGGCGCGGTCGTGCTCTGCGACACCCGCCGGCTGGCGGACTGCTTCCCGGCGGTCGACTACTTCGAGAACAGCGGCCTGCCGTTCGTCGTGGCGCTCAACGGCTTCGACGGCCAGCAGCCGTACACCCCGGACGAGGTCCGCGAGGCGCTCCAGATCGGCCCGGACACCCCGATCATCACCACCGACGCCCGGCACCGCGCCGACGCGAAGAGCGCGCTGATCACCCTGGTGGAGCACGCGCTCATGGCCCGGCTGCGGTAGCTCCGGTCCAGGTCACAGCCAAGTCGGCAACGCCATACGGCAGTTGCCGTAGGCCGGTTGGAGCCGACTGTGTCGTTTGACACGGTCGGCTTCGCTGTTCATAACGTTTCGGCAGAGGAAATCGGGTGGCACCGACACGCGTCGCGGTCACCCCGTGCCGCTGCGCGTACAGGGGGCCCGTCTTTTGCACGGGCCTCGCTCTTTTTGACCGTTTTACGTAGGGCTTACCTCACATGTGACCCGCGAATCCGACTGTTTGGAGGAGCACAGCCGGTCGTGCTGGAATGCCAGGACCGCCCCGCAGCCCCCGCCGTACTCAGCGGTAGTGCGTACGCGAAGGCGAACAGGGCCCTGATTCACAGCGGCACGACGCAGGTGCCGACCGCGGAGAGGTTGCTGGTCGAGTGAGGCGAAGCACGAACGGCCCCGAGCCATCGGCCCGGGGCAACTTCACCCCGCCGCGGGCGGCGGACGGGCCCGCCGTGCCGGAACCGCCGGCGGCCCCCTCCCCCGCCCCGCGCGGCGGACGCCTTTCCCCCCGCAACTGGCGGGTGGCCACCCGGCTCAACGCGATCCTGCTGATACCCGTGGCCGTCGGCCTCGTCCTGGGCGGCGTCCAGGTGAAGGGCTCCCTCGACACCTGGCAGGACGCGGACGACGCCGAGAGCACCGCGCGCCTGGTCCGCGCCTCCCTCGGCTACGCCGGAGCCCTCTACCACGAACGCGACGTCAGCGCCGAGCCCCTGCTGCGGGGCAGGGGCGGACGGGACGCCGAGGTCGCCAAGGCCCGCCGGGCCACCGACGACGCCGCCGACGCCTTCGACGAGGCGGCGCGCGCCATGCCCGGCACCCCCCGGCTCGAACGCCGGCTCAAGATCTTCCGCGCCGAGGAGCCCCGCCTCCAGTCGCTGCGCGCCGCCGCCTACACCTCCGAACTCAAGGGCGTGGAGACGGAGGAGGGCTACACCGGCGTCGCCCACCCGCTGATGGAGTTCGCCAACGAACTGGGCCTGGGCACCGGCAACGTCACCTCCTACGGCCGCACCGTCTACGCCGTCTCCCTGACCAAGGCGGCGCTGTCGCTGGAACGTTCCATCGGCATGCACATGCTGGTCCGGCCGGGCCCCGAGCCCGGCCACCTGGCCAGCCAGCGCGTCGCCCTCTCCTCCTACGCCTATCTGGAGCGGATCGCCGCCGAGGAGTACCTCGGCGGCGGCACCGAGCAGGACGCGCAGAACCTGAAGGACGCCGAGAAGAAGGTCAAGGACGACATCGCGGCCCTCGTCCAGGAGTCCCGCGCCAAGAACCCCGGCGGCACACCGCCGCCCGCCGACCCGGCCACGATGGTCTCCGAGCTGGCCCGGCTGGACTCCACCGACGCCGCCGCCCGGGAGACCCTGGCCCAGCGGGGCATCACCCCCGAGAACTGGTGGGCCGTCACGACCCTCAAGTTCGACGCCTACGGCGGGATCGAGGCCGCCCTCGCGGACAACGCGGTGACCGAGGCCGCCGCCGTCGCGGACGACGCCGAGCGGGACGCCTACCTCACCGGCGCCGCCGTCGTCATCGCCCTGCTGGCCGCGTTCGTGCTGGCCGGAATCGTCGCCCGGCAGATGAGCCGCTCCATGCGCGAGCTGCGCAACGCCGCCTTCGGCATCGCCGAGCAGCGCCTCCCGATGCTGGTCGACCAGCTCTCCCGGACCGACCCGGGCCGGGTCGACACCCGGGTCGCGCCGCTGCCGATCTCCTCCACCGACGAGATAGGCGAGGTCGCCCGCGCCTTCGACCAGGTGCACCGCGAGGCCGTCCGGCTCGCCTCCGAGCAGGCCCTGCTGCGCGGCAACATCAACGCCATCTTCACCAACCTCTCCCGGCGCAACCAGTCGCTCATCGAGGGGCAGATCGGCCTCATCACCCACCTGGAGAACCACGAGGCCGACCCGGACCAGCTGGAGAACCTGTTCCGGCTGGACCACCTCGCCACCCGGATGCGGCGCAACGGCGAGAACCTCCTCGTCCTCGCGGGCCAGGAGCCCGGCCGCCGCTGGGACCAACCGGTACCCCTGGTGGACATCCTGCGCGCCGCCTCCTCCGAGGTGGAGCAGTACGAGCGCATCGAGCTGTCCGGGGTGCCGGAGGCCGACATCCACGGCCGGGCCGTGACCGACCTCGTGCACCTGCTGGCCGAGCTGCTGGAGAACGCCACCACCTTCTCCTCCCCGCAGACCAAGGTCAGGGTCACCGCCACCCGGCTGCCCGACGGCCGGGTCGTGATCGAGATCCACGACAAGGGCATCGGCCTCACCGCCGAGGACTTCGCGGACATCAACCACAAGCTGGCCAACCCGCCCACCGTGGACGTCGCGATCTCCCAGCGCATGGGCCTGTTCGTGGTCGGCCGGCTCTCCGACCGGCACGGCATCCGCGTCCAGCTCCGCCCCTCCGGCGAGCAGGCGGGCACCACCTCGCTGGTCATGCTGCCGGACGCCATCACCCACGGCGGCGGCGGGGAGCAGCAGCAGCGCGACGAGTTCACGGTCTCCCAGATCATCCCCGAGCAGGACGCCCGGGGCCACGGCTTCGGCCGCCCCCAGCAGCAGCCCCTGCGCACCGCCGCCGAACTGGGCTTCGACGACAGCCGCTACGCCGACGGCGGCGGGACCGGGCCGGACCCGGTGGGCCGCTCCCTGCACCGCGGGGGGCGCCGCGCCGCCCCGGGACACCGGGGCGGCCCCGGGCAGCCCGGCACGGAGCGCCCCGCGCCCTCCGCCGGGGACACCCCCTCCGCCGGGACCGGCTCCCCCGCGCAGCCCTCCGCCCACGAGCACCCCGGCCCGGCGGCCCCCGGCGGCCCGGCCGGGTACGGCGACCCGTCGGCGTACGAGGGGCCGCGAACGGCCCACGACGGGCAGCACGCGGACCCGGGCGCCCCGGCGGCCGGATACGGCGGCAACGGCGCCCCGGCGGCCGGATACGGCGACCAGGGCGGCGGTCACCCGCAGCAGGCGGGGTACGGCGACCAGGGGGCCGGGTACGGCGACCCGTCCGGGGCCGCGCACACCGCGTACACCGCGTACGACGGCGGCGTCCCGGGCGGGTACGGGGAACAGCGGCCCGGGTACGGCGAGCAGGCCGGGTACCCGCAGCAGGCGGGATACGGCGAGCAGGCGGGGTACGGCGAGCAGCGGGCCGGGTACGGCGACCCGTCGGGGGCCGCGCACGCCGCGTACGACGGGGGCGTCCCGGGGCAGGTCCACGGGGACCCGTCCGCGTACTACGCCCCCGGCGCGCCGCAGGCCCCCGCCCGCCCCGGGCCGGGAGCCGACGGCCATCCCGCGCCCGGCGGCCAGGCGGCCCCTCCCGGCCACGGGTCCCCCCTGGACGACCGGCCGGGGCCGGACGGATTCCCCGGCGGCCACCCCGCCCAGTACCCCGCCGGCGCCCCCGAGGGGGACGCCGGGCGGGCCTCTGACGGGAACGGGGCGGACCGCGTAGGCTTCGACCGTCCGGGACCGGCCACCTCCGCCGCCCACGAGCTCACCGACGCCGGCCTTCCGCGCCGCGGTTCCGCCGCGGGCGGTCCGGGCGGGGCACCGCGCGCCGACCGCGGAGCGACGCCGCCCGAGGCCGAGGCGGGCAGGGGCGACGGCGACTGGCGGTCCGCCAACGACGAGCGCTGGCAGCAGGCTTCGCGCCTGCGCAAGCCCAAGGCGGGCGGGATCACCCCCTCCGGCCTGCCGAGGCGGGTGCCCAAGGCCAATCTGGTCGAGGGAACCGCCGAGACCACGCTCCAGAACGGCCCGCAGATCTCCCGTGCCCCGGAGGACATCCGGGGCAGGCTGAGCAACCTGCGGCGCGGCGTCGAACGCGGCCGCAACGCAGGCAGTGAACAGAACACCCAGGCCACAACCAGTGAACAGCGTGGTCCTGACAGCACCTACGACCAGGAGCGTTAGTGTGAGCCCGATGAGCCAGGCGGCACAGAACCTGAACTGGTTGATCACCAACTTCGTGGACAACACCCCGGGGGTGTCCCACACGGTGGTGGTCTCCGCCGACGGACTCCTTCTGGCGATGTCCGAAGGGTTCCCCCGTGACCGCGCCGACCAGCTCGCCGCCGTCGCCTCCGGCCTGACCTCGCTGACGGCCGGCGCCTCGCGGATCTTCGAGGGCGGCAGCGTGAATCAGACAGTTGTGGAGATGGAGAGGGGATTCCTCTTCATCATGTCCATCTCCGACGGTTCGTCCCTCGCCGTCCTCGCCCACCCCGAAGCGGACATCGGTCTCATTGGGTACGAGATGGCCCTTCTGGTCGACCGCGCGGGCTCGGTGCTGACACCGGACCTGCGGGCCGAACTCCAGGGCAGCCTCCTCAACTAAGGGGCGGACCGTGCGTTTTGGCGTCCCGGGGCCTTAAGGTTTCGGGACGCGGCTCCACAAGGGATGGGCGCCAGGCACAGTCGGAGGAGGAGAAAAGTGGCAACACCCCCAGGCGTTCCGTCGTCGGACAACTGGCCGTACGGTCCCGGTCAGGGACACGGCGGCGGCCCGGCACACGGATACGGCTACCCCTCCGGACCCCACCACGGGCAGCCGTACGCGCCGCAGGGCCCCGGCCCTTCGCCGTACGACCAGCCCTACGACCAGCCGCACGCCCCCCGCGTCCAGCCGCAGCGCCGTGCTCCGGCACCGGCCCCCTCGGGGTCGGCGAACAACCCCCTGGTGCGCCCGTACGCCATGACGGGCGGCCGCACCAGGCCCCGCTACCAGCTCGCCATCGAGGCACTGGTGCACACCACCGCGCAACCGCACCAGATGCAGGGCCAGTTGCCCGAGCATCAGCGGATCTGCCATCTCTGCCGGGAGATCAAGTCGGTGGCCGAGATCTC
This sequence comes from Streptomyces sp. NPDC107521, assembly GCF_055598485.1. Taxonomy (NCBI): domain Bacteria; kingdom Bacillati; phylum Actinomycetota; class Actinomycetes; order Kitasatosporales; family Streptomycetaceae; genus Streptomyces; species Streptomyces sp. NPDC107521. The sequence continues at coordinate 124,092 of NZ_JBVKAT010000012.1, read as the reverse complement.
GGCCCTGCTCGCGATCCCTCTCGGCGTGGCCAGGATCCTCGTCGCCGACTTGGCGGAGGCGGGACTGGTCGCCATCCATCAGCCCGGCGGCGACGACAGCGCCGGCGGCCAGCCAGACGTGACACTGCTCGAAAGGGTGCTCAGTGGACTTCGCAAGCTCTAGCGGCGGTCCTTCCCGCTCCACCACCTCAGCGAAGATCGTGGTGGCGGGCGGCTTCGGCGTGGGCAAGACCACGTTCGTCGGCGCCGTCTCGGAGATCAACCCGCTGCGCACAGAGGCCGTGATGACATCCGCGTCGGCGGGCATCGACGACCTCACCCACACCGGGGACAAGACGACCACCACGGTCGCCATGGACTTCGGCCGCATCACGCTCGACCAGGACCTGATCCTGTACCTGTTCGGCACCCCCGGCCAGGACCGCTTCTGGTTCATGTGGGACGACCTGGTGCGCGGCGCCATCGGCGCGGTCGTCCTGGTCGACACGCGGCGGCTCGCCGACTGCTTCCCCGCGGTCGACTACTTCGAGAACAGCGGCCTGCCGTTCGTCATCGCGCTCAACGGCTTCGACGGCAGCCAGCCGTACAACCCCGACGAGGTCCGCGAGGCGCTCCAGATCGGCCCCGACACGCCGATCATCACCACCGACGCCCGGCACCGCGCCGACGCCAAGTCGGCCCTGATCACCCTGGTGGAACACGCCCTCATGGCGCGCCTGCGCTAGGTCCCGCCGTCAGATTCCCCTCGTCCGCCCGAGGACCGGGCCCGGCCGCGCCGGGTGCGGGCTCCCGGCGGGCCGGGCAGACGGGAATGTGACGACAGGGCCTGGCCCCGCGCGGCCCCGACGGGCCCGGACCGTGCCCCCTCCCGACAAGGGGGGCACGGTCCTTTTTTCCGTCCGGAACCTGCACAGCCCCGGGGCATCCTTGGTAACTTGACCGTCCGTGGTGAACCGCTGACCCAGAGGGGTGCGCCGGTTCCCCACGGGTCGCAGGGGGACACATGGACATGTACACCGGCCCGCGGCGCATCGGGAACTTCACCGTCATCGAACCGCTGGGCCGCGGCGGGATGGGCGTCGTCTACCTGTGCCGCACACCGGGAGGACAACGCCTCGCGGTCAAGGTCATCAGGGACAGCCTCTCCGAACACCCGGAGATCCGATTACGGTTCGCCCGCGAGGTCGCCGCGCTGCGCGAGGTGCACAGCCCGTACACCGTGCCGGTCTACGCCGCGGAGACCCAGCGCCCGCCGCTCTGGCTCGCCACCCGGTACGTCGACGGGCCCACGCTGCGCCAGCGCGTCCACGCCGACGGGCCCCTGGACACCCGCGCGGTCATCCGGTTCGGGCTGATGCTCGCCGAGGCGCTCGCCACCGTGCACGAGCGGGGCGTGATCCACCGCGACCTCAAGCCCGGCAACATCCTCTTCGAGGGCGACGAACCGCGTCTCATCGACTTCGGCATCGCCCGCTCGGCGGCCGCCGTCAGCGGACTGACCGACCCCGGGGTGCAGCTCGGCACCTCCGGGTACATGGCGGCCGAGCAACTGGCGGGGGACAAGCCGTCGCCCGCCGTGGACGTCTTCGCCCTCGGCGCCGTCCTCACCTACGCGGCGACGGGCATGCTCCCCTTCGGCCAGGGCCAGGCCGCCGACGACCGCATCCGCCGCCGGGAGCGGCCCGACCTCGGCGGCCTGGACGGCTCCCTGCGGGAGCTGGTCGCCGCCTGCCTCGCCCACGACCCGCTCGCCCGGCCGGGACCCCAGCGGGTGATGAGCGCGCTGACGGCCTGCGGGGCCGAGGAGGCCGCCCGGCGGGAGCCGGAGCGGGACGGCCCGTCCGGGACGGGGCTGCTCCGGCGGAGGCCGCCGGAAGCGCCGGGGCTGGGCGGGAGGGCTCCGGGCGGAGCGGGCGGCCGGCCCGCCGACGGGTCGGGGGGCGGGCCGGGCCAGGGCGACGGCGGGCCGGGCGGCGAGGCCCTCGGCGGGTCCGTCGGCGGGGCCCCCTGGGCCGAACCGCGGGACGCCTCGCGGGAGATGGCGGACGGCGCGCATGAATGCCGGCTGCCGGGGCAGAACGGCGGCTGTGTGCTGCACGCCGTCGCCGCGGGACTCCTCGACGCCGGCCTCACCCCTGCTCTGATCAGGAAGGCGCTGGTGCGCCATGACCACTGAACCACTGGTCCCGCTGCACGGCGGCTGGGAGACGCTGGCCCGCGGCTGGGCCCGGCGCCGGGGTGCCCGCGCCACCGCCGAGCAGGGCGGGCTGAACGTCGACATCCTCACCGGCCGCCCCGCCCGGAAGCACACCGTGGGCTTCACCCCCACGGGCCGGACCCTGGTGCTGATCGTCACCGACGGCACCCTGGTGACGCGGGAGCGGCTGGCGTCGACCGCCGCCGCGGCCACCGCCTGGAACGCCCGCGAGGTGAGCCCGACGGCCGTCCTCGGCTACGACCGCACCGAACTGCTGCTGCTCTCCGCCGTGTCGACCCTGCCCCTCGCCGCCCACATGGCCCCCACCGACTTCGCGGCCACGCTGAACGACCTGCTGGAGCGGGCCACCCGGCTGCTCTCCGAATGCGACGACCTCGGCCGGATCCTGCCGGACGGTGCCGACCAGGACCCGCGGAGGTGAGCCGTTGACCACCCTGATCCTGCCGCTCGCCGGGCTGGCCGCCCTCATGCTGGTGGTGCTCGCCGTCCTCTGGACGCTCGCGGGCACCTCTTACACCCGGCCGCCCCGCCCCGGGCGGGAGCCCGAGCAGCGGCGGCCCGACGACGGACGCGCGCCCCGGCAGCACCCGCCCGCGGTGCGGGACCCCTGGGGCCGGGAGGCGCAGGACCCGCGGCAGGCCCCCGGGACCGGCCCCCGGCCGGACTCCCGGCGGGACTCCCGGCGGGATCGGGACGACCGTCGGGGGGACTCCCGGCGGGACCGGGACGACCTCGGGGGAGCCCCCGGGACCGATCCCCGCGGAACCTCCGGGACCGGTCCCCGGTGGGACCGGAGCCTCACCCGGGGGGACCCCCGTACCGACCCCCGCGCCGACCGGTGGGACCCCCGCCTCCCCGGAGGTCCGGGCCACCGGCTCCCGGCGGGGTGGGACCGCCGCACCCCGGCCGAGCCGGGCCGGTGGGTCCCGGACGAGCCCCTGCCCGCGCCGGAGGACTCCCGCCCGGCCCCGGAGGACCCCCGGCCGCCCGCCGACCGGACGGGACGGCGGCTGGCCTCCGACGCGGCACGGCTGGCGCGGTACTCGGGGCTGCTGGCCGGCCGGGCCCTGTCCGCCCTCTCCCCCCGGTCCGATCCCCGGGCCGATCCGCGGTCCGGCCCTCGGACACCGCCCGGCGGGACCGCGCTCCCCCCGCCGTCCGCGCCGCACGGCTCCCCTCCCCCGCCCGGGACGCCCGGCGCCCCGGGGTCCCCGTCCGACCGCTCGGGCCCCACCGCCGCCCCGCCCCCGGCCGACGGGCGCCCGGACCGCACCCCGGCCCCCGGCACCTCCCTCCCGGCGTCCTCCGGCCCGGGCCCCGGCGACCGCGCCGACGGCCCCGGCCCGGCCACCGACCGCCACCGCTCCGGCGACCGCCCCGCGCGGACCGACGGCCGGGGCGGGCGCGCCGACGGCCCCGGCAGGCCCGAGCACGGCCACGGCGCCCGCCTCCCCGCCGCCCCGCGCCCCCAGGGGCCTCAGGGGCCTCAGGGGCCTCAGGCTGCCCAGGGCTCCCAGGGTGCTCACCGCACCCCGCCCCGGGCCCTCCGGACCGGCCCGTACGACCGCGCCGCCTCCGGGCCCGGCGACGGGGCCGGGCCGCCCCGGACCGCCGCCCCCTCCGCCCCGCTCCCCGCCGCGTACCGGCAGGGACCCCACGACCACGACACCCTCCCCCTCGGCCCCGGGGGCCGCACCGCCACCGCCCTCACCTGGCTGCGCCCCCAGGGCTACGTGAGCTGGGAGGGCGCCCTGCACCGCGCCCGCTGGCACGGCCCCACGACCCGCTTCCCCGGTCCCGGCACCCTGGTCCGCATCGAGGCCGACCCCTCGCTCGACCCACCCCGCCTGGACGCCTACCCCCTGGGCTGAACCCGCCCGCACCACCGCTCCACCGTCCACATCCCGCGACAGCACCACGGAGAAGTCGTGTTTGCCAACCCAGGTTCCGCCGAACCCCCCCTGCCCATGCCGTACACGGGCTTCGAGTTCGACAGCGCCCAGCGGCTCCCGCTGCTGCTGTGCCTGGACACCTCCAGCTCGCTCTCCAACAACGGCGCCATCACCGCGCTCAACAGCGCCCTCGCCTCCTGGGCGAAGAGCCTGGTCGACGACATGGCGCTCAGCGCCGCCGTCGACGTCGCCGTGATCACCTTCGGCGGAAGCGAGCAGATCACCGTCTGGCAGGGCGACATACCGCTCGGCCGGACGGCCCCGGTGTGGCCGCAGAGCCCCTTCGTGCCGGCCCACGAGTTCCGGCCGCCGGTCCTCAAGGCGCACGGCGTGACCCTGCTGGACCGGGCGCTGCGGCTGGCCATGGAGGTCGTCGCCGACTACAAGGCCGGGCTGCGCACCTCCGGCCTGACCTACTACCGGCCGCAGATCTGCGTGGTCACCGACGGCTACCCCAGCGACGAGACCGGCAAGTTCTCCTACGGCTACCGGGAGTTGCTCCCCGAACTGCGCCGCGCGGAGGAGGAGCGCCGCTTCCGGCTGTTCGCCGTGGGCGTCGGCGAGCGGCACACCGGGGCGGAGGACGTCCTGAAGGACCTGGCCCCGCAGTACCACGCCTGGCTGGACGGCTTCCCGTTCAAGGAGCTGCTCGCGGCGATGTCGCACAGCGCCAGGGCCACCCAGGGCGGCGCGGACGAGGCGGAGTTCCACGAGATCTTCGCCCGGCTCAAGAACCGCCGGGGCGGCGGGCAGGTGCCCGCGTGAGCGGAGCCCTCCCCCGGCCGCCCGGCCGCTGGCGGGTGCACGGCATCAGCGCCACCGGCTACCGGCACCTGCGCGACCGGCTCCCCTGCCAGGACGCCTGGGACTACGAGCGGACCCCGGACGGCCTGGTCCTGGCCGTCGCCGACGGCGCGGGCAGCGCACCCTACTCCCAGAACGGCTCGCGCGCCGTGGTGGGGATGGCCATGAACGCCTTCCTCCCCCTGGCGACGCCCTGGGCCCGGCTGCCCGACCCCGAGGCGCGCCGACGGCACCTCACCGAGGCATTCCGCCTCGTCCGCACCGAGTTCCTGCGCCGCTGCGGCCCGGACCCCTCCCTGTACGCGACGACCCTGACGGTGGTCGTCGCGGGCGAGGGCTGGCTCGGCCAGCTCTCCGTCGGCGACGGGCTCGTCCTGCTGCGCACCGGTGGGGAGGGCGACGGCAGCGCCTACCACCTGCTCCCCCGCCCCGCCGCCCGCAGCGAGTACGCCAACGAGACCGTCTTCGTCGGCTCCCCCGGCGCCCTGGAGCAGGCCCGGGTGGACTGCGTGCGCGACGACGGCGTCGACGGGGTGCTGCTGTCCACGGACGGCCTGACCAACGCCCTGCTCAAACGGAGCGGTGCGGCGGCGCCGCTGCCCCACGACGACTTCGTGGGCCACCTCTTCGAGCGTCTCTCCCATCCCGCGTACGACCGCGCCGAGGAGGACCGGTGGCTGGCCGCGTTCCTCGCCTCGGACCAGATCAGCCGGGTCACCGGTGACGACAAGACTCTCCTGTGGGCGGTACGGACATGAACGCGTACGACACCACCGACCTGGCCTTCGGCGACGGCACCCGGGTCCTGCGCGAACAGCGGCCGCTCGGGCAGGGCGGCCAGGGCAGCGTCTGGGGCGTGAGCGACCGCGACGACCTCGTCGTCAAGATCTACGACCGCTCCCCCGACGACGCGCAGCTCCGCAGGCTGGCGGCCATGCTGCGGGCCCGGCCGCTGGAGCAGGAGGACCTGCTGCCGGACCAGCCGCCGCTGCTGGTGTGGCCGACCTCGCTGGTCGAGGCCGGCGGGCGCCCCGTCGGCTACGGGATGCCCCGCCTCCCCTCCTCGCACATCCCGCTGACCGGGCTGCTGCAGAAGCAGGTGCGGCTGCGCCGCTTCGAGGGGCGGGCGCACTGGAGGTTCCTGCTCGGGGTGGCCGCGAACCTCGCCTACATGACGGCGGGACTGCACGCCGAGGGGTTCGTGGTGGGCGATCTGTCCAGCACCAACGCCGTCGCCGACCACCGGGGCTTCATCACCCTCCTGGACTGCGACTCCTTCGCCTTCCGGGACGCGCTGACCGGGGAGGACTTCGGCTGCGACGTCTTCACCGACGACTACGCCGGGCCCGAGCGGCACGCCGGTGAGCAGCCGACCGCGCACTCGGACGACTTCGCCCTCGCCGTGCTCGTCTACCAGCTGCTCACCGGCGGCAATCACCCGTTCGACGGAGCGCCCAAGTACGGGTCCGAGGAGTCCACCCGCAAGGACAACATCCTCGCGGGCACCTCGTTCCTCATCCACCCGGACCGGGTGCTGACGCCCGCGCAGCTGCTGCCGCCCGAGGTGGTGCCGCCGCAGCTGCTGCGGCTGGCGAGGCAGGCGTTCGGACCCGGGCTGCGGAATCCGGAGCGGCGGCCCCGGTCCACGGCCTGGCTGGACGCGCTGGACGAGGCCCGCGCCAGGGTCCTCCAGTGCCCCGAGGTGCCGGTGCACTGGTACGGCGGCCATCTCACCGCCTGCCCGTGGTGCCGGCGGCAGGCGGACCGGCAGTCGGACCCGTTCACCGCGCTGGGGGGCCGGGTGCCCGGTCAGGGATCGGCGGCGTGGTCGGCGCGGGCCACCCCATCGGCCCAGGCGTCGGCCTCGGCGTCGGCCTCCGCGTCCGCTCCGGCGGGGGCCTCCGCTTCGGCCCCGTCCGGTGCGCCCGGGTCCTCTGGTGCGCCCGGGTCCTCCGGGGCGCCGGGGGCGGGCGCCTCCGGCGGACCGGCCCCGTCCGGCGGGACCGGGACGGCGGCACCGTCCGGTGGGCCGTCCCCGTCCGGCCCTTCCGGCACCGGTGCGCCGTCCCATGCCGCCGGCGGGCCGACGCCCCCGGGACCGGCCTCGCCCGCGGCACCGGAGCCCTGCGCGGGCCCCGAGCCCGAGCCGGAGCCCGGCGCGGACGGGGCGGCGCACGCGGAGGAGCCCGTGGGCGTCGGCGCCACCTGTCTGGGGCTGCTGATCCTGGTCGGCCTGCTCGCGCTGCTGGTCTGGGGCATCGTCACCGCGGTGCGGGCGGTGTTCTGACCCACGGCGAAGGGCCGGTACCCCGGACGGGGGTACCGGCCCTTCCCGGGGACGGGGGGCGCTCAGCGCCAGCTGTGCGGGGCGCGGAAGCCGGGCTCGCGCTCCAGGCGGCGCCAGCCGGCCCGGACCCTGCCGCCGTGGGCCGGGGCCAGCTCGGCGGGGCGGGCCGCGGCGCGGGCCATCAGGAGGGCCGTGATCGCGGCGACCTCCTCGGGCTCGGCGTGGCCCTTCTCGACACGGATGTCGGGAGTGCTCATGGACATGGCTCCTCGGGTCACTGCGGCGGGTTGCCGTGCTTGCGGCTGGGCAGGTCGGCGTGCTTGGTCTGGAGCATCGCGAGGGAGCGGATGAGGACCTCGCGGGTCTCGGCGGGGTCGATCACATCGTCCACGAGGCCGCGTTCGGCCGCGTAGTACGGGTGCATCAGCTCGGCCTTGTACTCCTTGACCATCTTCTGCCGCATGGCCTCGGGGTCCTCGGCGGCGGCGATCTGGCGGCGGAAGACGACGTTGGCGGCGCCCTCCGCGCCCATCACGGCGATCTCGTTGGTCGGCCAGGCGTAGGTCAGGTCGGCGCCGATGGACCGCGAGTCCATGACGATGTAGGCGCCGCCGTACGCCTTGCGCAGGATCAGGGAGATCCTCGGCACGGTGGCGTTGCAGTACGCGTACAGCAGTTTCGCGCCGTGCCGGATGATCCCGCCGTGCTCCTGGTCGACGCCCGGGAGGAAGCCGGGGACGTCCAGCAGGGTCAGGATCGGGATGTTGAAGGCGTCGCACATCTGCACGAAGCGGGCGGCCTTCTCGGACGCCTCGATGTCCAGGACGCCGGCCAGGGACTGCGGCTGGTTGGCGACGATGCCGACGACCTGTCCGTCCAGGCGGGCCAGGGCGCAGATGATGTTCCGCGCCCAGCGCTCGTGGACCTCCAGGTACTCGCCGTCGTCGACGATCTCCTCGATGACCTTGGCCATGTCGTACGGCCGGTTGCCGTCGGCGGGGACCAGGTCGAGGAGGGCCTCGCCGCGCCGGTCGGCGGGGTCGGCGCACTCGGTGCGGGGCGGGTTCTCCCGGTTGTTCTGCGGGAGCAGGGAGAGGAGGTAGCGGACCTCGGCGATGCAGGTCTCCTCGTCGTCGTAGGCGAAGTGCGCCACGCCCGAGGTCTCCGCGTGCACGTCGGCACCGCCGAGGCCGTTCTGGGTGATCTCCTCGCCGGTGACCGCCTTGACGACGTCCGGACCGGTGATGAACATCTGCGAGGTCTCACGGACCATGAACACGAAGTCCGTCAGCGCCGGGCTGTAGGCCGCGCCGCCCGCGCACGGCCCCAGCATCACGCTGATCTGCGGGATGACGCCCGACGCCCTGGTGTTGCGCTGGAAGATGCCGCCGTAGCCGGCCAGCGCCGAGACGCCCTCCTGGATACGGGCACCCGCCCCGTCGTTCAGGGACACCAGCGGAGCACCGGCCGCGATGGCCATGTCCATGATCTTGTGGATCTTCGCCGCATGGGCCTCGCCCAGGGCACCGCCGAAGATCCGGAAGTCGTGCGCGTAGACGAAGACCGTCCGGCCCTCCACCGTGCCCCAGCCCGTCACGACACCGTCCGTGTACGGCCGCTTCGCCTCCAGGCCGAACCCGCTCGCCCGGTGCCGCCGCAACTGCTCGACCTCACGGAACGAATCCGGGTCCAGCAGCAGCCCGATCCGCTCCCGCGCCGTCAGCTTGCCCTTGGCGTGCTGCGCCTCGGTCGCCTTCTCGCTCGGCCCGGCCAGCGCCTGCGCACGGATCCCGTGCAGCTCGGCCACCCGTCCACGCGCGTCCGTCGGCTCACCCGGCGCCTCATCCAAAACGGTCATGCAGCGACTCTACGAACCCGGACACCGTTTGCGAGCCGTCGACTCCGAACAGTCCTCAGCGCGTTTTCCTGGTAATCCTGAACAGGAGCCACCCCACTTTGGGCTGTTTCGACTGCTCAGAGCCCCCGACCCTTGTGGAGGTCACACAAAGCAGCCACCCGAGAGGCGCCTCACATTCCCCCGTGGTTCATACCACCTCCGGAGTGACGCGAGACAAAGGTTGAAACTTCAACGGAATGCCGCTACAGTCGAGCCCGTTCGATTGATTCAACGTTCAACCAAACCCCAGGAGATCATGATGGGCATCTTCGGCAAGAAGTCCGCCGCCACCCCCGCTGCCGCCCCCACCGCCGTCAACCCGGACCTCGCCGCCGTCACCGGCGACTACACGGTCGACCCGTCGCACACCACGATCGGCTTCGTCGCCCGCCATGCCATGGTCACGAACGTCAAGGGCAAGTTCCTCGACTTCAGCGGCACCCTGCACCTGGACGGCACGAACCCCTCCGCGTCCACCGCGACGCTGGACATCACGATGGACAGCATCGACACGGGTTCCGCCGACCGGGACGGCCACCTCAAGAGCGCGGACTTCTTCAAGACGGAGGAGTTCCCGACCATGACGTTCCGCTCCACCAAGGCCGAGGCCCTCGGTGGCGACGACTACCGCATCACCGGTGACCTGACCATCCTCGGCACCACCAAGTCCCTCACCATCGACCTGGAGTTCAACGGCGCCGCGACCGACCCCTTCGGCAACGAGCGCGTCGGCTTCGAGGGCAAGGCCGAGATCCTGCGCTCCGAGTGGGGCCTGACCTGGAACGCGGCCCTGGAGACCGGCGGCGTCCTGGTGTCCGACAAGATCAAGCTCAACTTCGACATCTCCGCCATCAAGCAGGCGTGAGGCCGTCGGCAGCCCCCGGGAGACCGCCCGCGGACCCTGCCGCGCCACCGCCGGAGTTGGGCCCGGGACCCGCGTCCCGCCATGACCGTCCTGCACCTCGACACGCGATACGCCGTCGGGGTGCACGGCCATGTCCGGACGGGACCGGATGCCCGGACGGGACCGGAAGGTGCCCGCGCCCCCGGGAGGCCGGCGGAAGCGCGGCGGGGAGAGGCACTCCGGGCGCATCCGGCACCGGAGAGGTGACCGTGAGGCCCGCCCGCTTCCCTGCCAGGGTCGTGCTTCCGCGGGCCGCGTCAAGGGCGCTGCGCGTCGCCTGCGGCGATGGGCCTACGGCCCACCCTTGACCCGGCCCGCTCCAGCACGGGGAAGAAGCGAGCGGGCGGCCCGGGGAAACGGGTGTCCCACCGCCGGCCACCCCCGGCCCCGGTCACAGGGCACCGGCGACACGGGACGCGACCGCGCCTCGCCAGCACGCCACGCCACCTCAGCGACACCCCACCGGTGACACGGCACACCGACGATCACCGACACGCACACCTAGATCGTCGGCACCCCCTCTCCGGACCGCCCTCCCCACCGGGACCAGAAGCCGGCCCCCGGGGAACGCGGGAGGGCACGAGGGCCCGCGGCCCGCAGGGCTCGCGGCCAACAGGACTCGCCGCCCGCAGGACTCGCGGCGGCCGGCTGATGCTGCGGGGCGGGGGAACGCATGGGCGACAGGCATCCGTACGGTCGCCGGAGGCGTGGCCCCGCCGCCACCATCCGGACACGGCAGCGCCCATCCACCCGGCCGCCGGAAGTGCCTGACGCCGCGTCGGCCGGTTCGAACGACTCACCGCACCACCCGGCCGGACACGCGTACAACCCGTCCCAGAAGCGTGACGCTCCGCCGAACCCCTTCCCCCGGAACGGATTCCGGCACCAAACTCCCTCCACGGCCTTCGTCCTGGTCACCTGCACCTTGGTCGGAGCACACGACCGGGCGAAGGCCGCCCACCCGTCCAAGACCGCCCACCATCCGTCCTCGCACCACCAAGGGGCCGGGTGCCACGTCGCCCCGCCCCCGGCCCCCGCCCGTCGTCCCCGGCCTCGGACATGAGGACGGAAGCCGGGGACGGGCGACATCGTGTGGAGGTGGCAGGGGGGCGGGTAGGTGGGGTCCGGAATCCGTGAACACTTTCCCTCGAAGTGTTCACGGATTTCGATTCACCTACCAGGACCGTGCCGACCGGTGGAGAGGTCCCGGGCGGAGAGCACGCTCCGCCCCTCGGAGACGCATCGAGAGAACCGGGTTCCGGCGGTGGACGCCGAACCGGCGGGGCGTGCCGACGGGGCGCGACGGCGTTCCCTCGACACCGGTACGGGCCGGGAGACGCAGGGGATCACCCCGTGGGACACCCCTTTCCCCGGGGCGCCCGCTCGCTTCTCCCCCGTGCTGGAGTGAGCCGGGTCAAGGGTGGCCCGCAGGGCCATCGCCGCAGGCGACGCGCAGCGCCCTTGACGCGGCTCACGGAAGCACGACACTGGCCGAGAAGCGGGCGCCCCTCCCCCGACTCAGAACCCTCCCCCGGCCCAGATCCCTCCGCCGGCCCAGCCCCTTCTCCCGGCTCAGAACGCTTCCCCGGCCCCAGCCCCTCCGCCGACCTCAGAACCCGCCCCCGAAATCGCCACCCCCACCACCACCGCCGAAGTCCCCGCCCCCACCGAACCCGCCCCCGAAGTCCCCGGGATCGAAGTCCCCGCCGGACACGTCGCCTCCCGCGGACCCACCGCCGTCGCCGTCGCCGAAGTCCCCGTACCCCGCCCCGTAGTCCGCCGCGTACGAGGGCGAGGCCATCACGCTCCCGAGCATCGTCCCCACCAGCAGACCGGGCAGCATCCCACCGCCGAAATACCCCCCGGCCCAGGGCCCGTACGACGGCCCCGCGTCCCAGTACGGCCGCCGCCCGGCATCCGTGTCCACCTCCCGGACCACCGGCTCCCGGCCGTCGGCCAGCCGCGCGCGGTCGGCGGCGCAGACCGGCACCTCCCGGGTGCTGCCTCCCGGCGGGGTCCAGGCGGCGTCCGCGACCGACGGTCCGTGGCGGGGGTCGAAGAAGCACGGCGGACGCCGTTCCGGCAGCGGCCGGCCCTCGCGGCGCGCGGCGAGCCGGGCGAGGGAGAAGCGCCCGTTCTCCAGGGCCTCCGTCACCGCGCGCACGTCCTCGGGGCGGCGGGCGGCGGCCATCTCCGCCTTCGCCCGGTCGTAGGCGTCCAGACCCCGCGCGTAGTCCTCGCGCATCGCGTCGTCCGCGCCGGGCTCGGCGGGGTGGAAGTCGAGGCGGTCGAGTTCCTCGCCGAACGCGGTGATGTCCTCGTCGACGACCACACGCAGCCGTTCCAGGGCCTCCCGCCGCTCCTCCTCCCGGCGCCGCCGTCCGCGCCGCACGACGAGGTAGGCGCCCGCGGCCCCGGCCGCGACGATGCCGCCCGCGGTGATCAGCGCGGCCGTCGGGGTGGAGCCGCCACCGCCGGGGTCCCAGGAGGAGGGCGCTGAGCCGTGCACGCTGCGCGCGGCGTCGTCGACGAAGGCGTCGAGCTGGGCCTTCGGGTCGCTGACGCCCCGGGCGGCGGTGACGAGGTTGTCCACGCCCCGGCGCCCGAGCACCGCGCCGTCGGCACGGGCGTCGAAGCGGTCGCCGAGCCGGACGCCGTACAGGCCGGTGATGCCGGTGCTGGTGCGCAGGTTCCGGAAGAGGTCCGCCGTGGGGTGGCCGGGCGGCAGGACCACGACGAGGACGGGGACGTCCGCCCGTCTGATCCGCGCGGCGAGGTCGTCGGCGTCCGCGGCGGAGAGGAGACCGGAGGCGGCGGGATCCACGTACACCGGCCCGTCGCGCAGGGCCGCGCCGATCCGGGACGGGCCGGTGTCGGCCCGGGGACCGGCCACGGTGTCGGCACGGGCACCGGGCGCGCCGGCCGTCAGCACCGCCAGCGCGGCGACGACCGGCACGGCCAGCAGCCGCAGGAGCCGCGGCCCCGGGACGGGCGGCCGCGGAAGGAGCGGCCGTGGGAGGAGCGTGGTGCGGACGCCGTTCATACGGCGGAGGTACCCGTTTCCCCCTCCGTGAGACATCGGCGGCCGCCGGGGGCCGCCGGGGCCGGGGGCCGCGGAGGGGGGAACGGGAACGGCGGGGTCACTTCGCGGGGGCGACTCCGGCGCGCAGCAGCCCGTAGGTGTAGGCGTCCTCCAGCGCCTGCCAGGAGGCGGCGATCACGTTCTCGGCGACGCCCACCGTGGACCACTCGCCGGTGCCGTCGGTGGTGGCGATCAGGACCCGGGTCGTGGACTGGGTGCCGTGCACGCCCTCCAGGATGCGGACCTTGTAGTCGACGAGGTCGAGCTTGGCCAGCTCGGGGTAGATCTTCTCCAGGGCGACCCGCAGGGCGCGGTCCAGGGCGTTGACGGGCCCGTTGCCCTCGGCGGTGGCGACGATGCGCTCGCCCTTGGCCCAGAGCTTGACGGTGGCCTCGTTGGCGTGGCTGCCGTCGGGGCGGTCCTCGACGATGGCCCGCCAGGACTCGACGCGGAAGTAGGTGAGGGGGCGGCCCTCGGCCTCGGCGCGCAGCAGCAGTTCGAAGCTGGCGTCGGCGGCCTCGTAGGTGTAGCCCCGCAGCTCGCGTTCCTTGACGCGTTCGACGACCCGGCCGACGAGTTCCCGGTCGCCGCCGAGGTCGATGCCGAGTTCCTTGCCCTTGAGCTCGATGGAGGCGCGGCCGGCCATGTCGGAGACGAGCATCCGCATGGTGTTGCCGACCAGCTCGGGGTCGATGTGCTGGTAGAGGTCCGGGTCGACCTTGATGGCGGAGGCGTGCAGCCCGGCCTTGTGGGCGAAGGCGGAGACGCCGACGTAGGGCTGGTGGGTGGAGGGGGTGAGGTTGACGACCTCGGCGATGGCGTGGGAGATCCGGGTCATCTCGCGGAGCCGGCCCTCGGGGAGGACCGTCCGGCCGTACTTGAGCTCCAGGGCGGCGACGACGGGGAAGAGGTTGGCGTTGCCGACGCGCTCGCCGTAGCCGTTGGCGGTGCACTGGACGTGGGTGGCGCCGGCGTCGACGGCGGCGAGGGTGTTGGCGACGGCGCAGCCGGTGTCGTCCTGGGCGTGGATGCCGAGGCGGGCGCCGGTCTCCGCGAGGACGTCGGCGACGGTGGCCTGGACCTGCGCGGGGAGCATGCCGCCGTTGGTGTCGCAGAGGATGACGACGTCGGCGCCCGCGTCGGCGGCGGCGCGGACGACGGCGGTGGCGTACTCCGGGTTGGCGCGGTGGCCGTCGAAGAAGTGCTCGCAGTCGACGAAGACGCGGCGGCCCTGCGCCTTGAGATGGGCGACGGTGTCGGCGACCATGGCCAGGTTCTCGTCGAGGGTGGTGCGCAGGGCCAGCTCGACATGGCGGTCGTGGGACTTGGCGACCAGGGTGATCACCTGGGCCCCGGAGTCCAGCAGGGCCTTGACCTGCGGATCGTCGGCGGCGCTGGTGCCGGCGCGGCGGGTGGAGCCGAAGGCGACGAGCTGGGCGTGCCGGAAGTCGATCTCCTGTGCGGCGCGGGCGAAGAACTCGGTGTCGCGCGGGTTGGCGCCGGGCCAGCCGCCCTCGATGAAGCCCACTCCGAAGTCGTCCAGGTGCCGTGCGATGGCCAGCTTGTCCGCGACGGTGAGATTGATGCCCTCGCGCTGGGCGCCGTCGCGGAGGGTGGTGTCGAAGACGTGGAACGAATCGTCGAGTTCGCTGGTTGCGGTCATGATCTGAGGACTCCTGTAGGGGGATCTCGGTCTACCGGAATAACCGGTTCCACCGTCCGTCTATGATCCCGCGTGCTCTCTTCCCGGTGCGGGGTGGGCCGGGAAACAGAAAAACCTCTCGCGGGTGCGAGAGGTCTGCGCGCGGGTCGAGGACGACGGTGTCCACCCGTACCTGGTCGTACGAGGTGGTCACTGCGGACCGGCGCGCCTGCTGCCAATAATCGTGGCGAACGAGAGCACGGTCGCAGTCTGGCACAGTCCGCGCCGTCTCCACCGCCCGTCTCAGGATGCGAACGGCGGGCGTCCGGGACCGGGGTCCGGACGCCCGCCGGGAGATCAGGCCAGGCGGTGCATCCAGCCGTGGGGGTCGGGGGCGGTGCCGCGCTGGATGTCGAGCAGGGCGTCCCGCAGCCGCTGGGTGACCGCACCGGTCTCGCCGCCGCTCTGCCGCCATTCGGCCCCGGCCCGCTTCACCGTGCCGACGGGGGTGATCACGGCGGCGGTGCCGCAGGCGAAGACCTCGGTGAGGGTGCCGTTCTCGGAGTCGCGCTGCCACTGGTCGACCGTGACGCGGCCCTCCTCGGCCTCGTAGCCGAGGTCGCGGGCGACGGTGAGGAGGGAGTCGCGGGTGACGCCCTCCAGGATGGAGCCGGTGAGGGACGGGGTGACGATCCGGTCGCCGTAGACGAAGTACAGGTTCATCCCGCCCAGCTCCTCGACCCAGCGGTGCTCGACGGCGTCGAGGTAGCAGACCTGGTCGCAGCCCTTGGTCGCGGCCTCGGCCTGGGCGAGCAGGGAGGCGGCGTAGTTGCCGCCGGTCTTGGCGTCGCCCATGCCGCCGGGGACGGCGCGGACGCGGTCCTCGGAGATCCAGATGGAGACGGGCTTCAGCCCGCCGGAGAAGTAGGCGCCGGCCGGGGAGGCGATGACCAGGAAGAGGTATTCGTTGGCGGGGCGGACGCCGAGGCCGACCTCGGTGGCGATCATGAAGGGCCGCAGGTAGAGGGATTCCTCGCCGCCGTGCCCGGGGACCCACTCGCGGTCCTGGCGGACCAGCGCGTCGCAGGCCTCGGTGAACGTCTCGACGGGCAGTTCGGGCATGCCGAGGCGGCGGGCGGACGCCTGGAAGCGGCGGGCGTTCTTCTCCGGCCGGAAGGTGGCGACGGAACCGTCGGGCTGCCGGTACGCCTTCAGCCCCTCGAAGATCTCCTGCGCGTAGTGCAGCACCATGGTGGCCGGGTCGAGGGCGAGGGGGGCGTACGGCACGAGCTGGCCGTCGTGCCAGCCGCGGCCCTCGGTCCACTTGACCGTCACCATGTGGTCGGTGAAGTGACGGCCGAACCCGGGGTTGGCCAGAATCGTCCGGCGTTCCGCGTCGGAGAGGGGGTGGGCGGAGGGCTTGAGCTCGATCGTGGGCGTCGTCATGGGTCGTTGTCCTCACCGGTGTGGTTGTGACGAGCCGCTGTCACGCCCGCACGGCCGGTGGCCGGTGCTGGGACGTCCGAGCATTCCCTCACGTCGCGGCTTCATGTCCGATTATCGCGCATGGGGGAACGCCGGGACGGTGACGGCCGAACGGCGTGGCAGCGGCCCGGGGTTCGATAATCGCACCCGGCGGGGACGGGAGAAAGCCGCCGGGTGCCCTGTGTCATGGACCCGGCGGCTTCGAAGGGATGTGCTCGAGGTGCTCGGCGGGTGTCAGCCTGCCACGCGTACCGCGAGCGCGTCACCGATCTCGGTGGTGCTGCGGGCGGGCTGTCCGGCGCGCTCGCCGAGGTCGGCGGCGACCGCCTCGTCGATCCGGGCGGCCTCGGCCTCGTAGCCGAGGTGGCGCAGGAGCAGGGCGACGGACAGGACCGTGGCGGTGGGGTCGGCCTTGCCCTGGCCGGCGATGTCCGGCGCGGAGCCGTGCACCGGCTCGAACATCGAGGGGAACTCGCCGGCCGGGTTGATGTTTCCGCTGGCGGCGACGCCGATGCCGCCGGAGACGGCCGCGGCGAGGTCGGTGATGATGTCGCCGAAGAGGTTGTCGGTGACGATCACGTCGAAGCGCTCGGGCTGCGTGACGAGGTAGATCGTCGCCGCGTCCACGTGCATGTACTCGGTGGTGACCTCGGGGAACTCGGCGGCCACGGCGTTGAAGACGTTCGTCCACAGGTGACCGGCGAAGGTCAGCACGTTGTTCTTGTGGATGAGCGCGAGCTTCTTGCGGGGGCGGGCCTGGGCGCGGGCGAAGGCGTCGCGGACGACGCGCTCGACACCGAAGGCGGTGTTGACGGAGACCTCGGTGGCGACCTCGTGCTCGGTGCCCTTGCGGATCGTGCCGCCGTTGCCCGTGTAGGGGCCCTCGGTGCCCTCGCGGACGACGACGAAGTCGATCTCCGGCTCTCCGGCGAGGGGGCTGGCGACCCCCGGCAGCAGCTTCGACGGACGCAGGTTCACGTGGTGGTCGAAGGCGAAGCGGAGCTTGAGCAGGAAGCCGCGCTCCAGCACGCCGGAGGGGACCGACGGGTCGCCGATCGCGCCGAGCAGGATGGCGTCGTGGCCCTTGAGGGCGTCGAGGTCGGCGTCGGTGAGGGTCTCACCGGTGGCGTGGTAGCGCCGGGCGCCGAAGTCGAATTCCCTGGTCTCCAGCTTCACGTCCTGCGGAAGGACGGCGGAGAGGACCTTCAGACCCTCGGCCACGACCTCCTGGCCGATGCCGTCACCGGGGATCACTGCGAGATTGATGCTGCGAGACATGACGGCACCGTACTCCCTGTCCCACGGGATGACACGCGGCGTCCGCGATACGGACAGCGCGGGTCGGACCGTGTCTCAGTGGCCGGTGGAGCCGCCGTTGTCGCGGCGGTCGAGGGCGCGCTGGAGCGCCGCGGCGGCGTTCCTGCGGTCGGAGTCGCTGGTACGGGAGTGGTGACGGACACGGCGGCGGACGGCGGTCTCGGCCATGGGACAGCTCCTTCGGCACGGCACACGACGGTGCGGGGAACGGTGCGGAGAAAGGGGGTTCGAGACGCCGGAGTGGGCGGGGAGCCGGTGCCGCAGGGGTTTCCTGCGCAGGGGCACGGCTCACGACCGCCATTCGCCTGGTCGGCGAGTACGTTCGGCTCCTACAAAAGTAAGGGAGCGGGGAGTGTCTGTCTGCACAATTACTCGGGCTTCCTACTATCTGAGACGGTGAACCCCCTCACACCCCGCTGACCTGCGGTGATCTCTCAGAGGACATCGCCGTCGCGCCAGTCGAAGAGCAGCTCGGGGTCCTCGGCGGCGTCCGGGGCGGGCCAGACGCGGGTGCTGCCCTCCTCGTCGGCCAGCCGGACGGGGCCGCCGGGGCCGAGGGCGAGGAGGCGTCCGCTCCACACGGTCCAGCCGCGGGAGGCGTAGAGGGCGGCGCCGTCGGCGGAGGCGGAGAGCGCGCCGAAGTCGTAGGCGCGGGTGACGACGGTCTCCAGCGCGTCCATCACCAGGCCGCCGAGGCCGGTGCGCCGGACGTCGGAGCGGACGGCGACGCCCTCCACGTAGCCGACGCGCCGCCACCGCCCGGCGTGCCGGACCCGTCGCATCACCACCGCGCCGTGCGCGGCGAGGCCCCGCCCGTCGTGGACGAGGGCGTGCAGTCCACCGAGGGTGTGGTCCCAGTCGTCGTCGCTGAAGTCGCCGTCGAAGGCGTCGTCGAGGAGGACGCGGACGGCGGCCAGCTCACCGGGGGCGAGGTCGGCGGTGTGGGCGAGGCGCGGTCGAGGGGTCATGGGGCCATTGTCGCCGCGGGCCCGGCGCGGGGACGCGGAACGGGCCAGGTCCTCGGGAGGACCCGGCCCGTCGGGATCGCGCCGGACGTCAGCCCATGTGCGGGTAGGAGTAGTCGGTCGGCGGGACCAGCGTCTCCTTGATCGCGCGGGTCAGCGTCCACCGCATGAGGTTCTGCGGGGCACCGGCCTTGTCGTTGGTGCCGGAGGCACGGCCGCCGCCGAAGGGCTGCTGGCCGACGACGGCGCCGGTCGACTTGTCGTTGATGTAGAAGTTGCCGGCCGCGTAGCGGAGCTTCTCCATGGTGTACGCGGCGGCGGCGCGGTCCGCGGAGACGACCGAGCCGGTGAGGGCGTAGTCGGAGACGGCCTCCATCTGCGTCAGCATCTCGTCGTAGGCGTCGTCCTCGTAGACGTGCACGGCGAGGATCGGGCCGAAGTACTCGGTGCGGAAGACCTCGTTCTCCGGGTCGGAGCACTCGATGACGGTCGGGCGGACGAAGTAGCCGACCGAGTCGTCGTAGGTGCCGCCGGCGACGACGGTGCAGGTCGCGTCCTCGTGGGCGCGGTCGATGGCGGCCTTGTTCTTGGCGAAGGACCGCTCGTCGATGACGGCGCCGACGAAGTGCGAGAGGTCGGTGACGTCACCCATGGTGAGCCCGTCGATCTCGGCCGCGAACTCCTCCTTGAAGCCGTCGTTCCAGATGGACGCCGGGACGTAGGCGCGGGAGGTGGCGCTGCACTTCTGGCCCTGGTACTCGAAGGCGCCGCGGGTCAGGGCGGTCTTGAGCACGGCGCGGTCGGCGCTCGGGTGGGCGACGAGGAAGTCCTTGCCGCCGGTCTCGCCGACCAGGCGCGGGTAGGTGCGGTACTTCTCGATGTTGGCGCCGACCGTCTTCCACAGGTACTGGAAGGTCCGGGTCGAGCCGGTGAAGTGGATGCCCGCGAGGTCGCGGTGGTTCAGGGTGACCTCGGAGACGTCGATGCCGTCACCGGTGACGAGGTTGATGACGCCCTTGGGCAGCCCGGCCTCCTCCAGGAGGCTCATCAGCAGCACGGCGGCGTGGGTCTGCGTCGGGGACGGCTTCCAGACCACCACGTTGCCCATGAGGGCGGGGGCGGTGGGCAGGTTGGCGGCGATGGCGCTGAAGTTGAACGGCGTGATCGCGTAGACGAAGCCCTCCAGCGGGCGGTGGTCCATGCGGTTCCACACGCCCGGCGAGTTGGCCGGGGGCTGTTCGGCGAGGATGCCGCGCGCGTAGTGGACGTTGAACCGCCAGAAGTCGACCAGCTCGCAGGGGCTGTCGATCTCGGCCTGCTGGGCGGTCTTCGACTGGCCGAGCATGGTGGAGGCGGCGATGGTCTCGCGCCAGGGGCCGGCCAGCAGCTCGGCGGCGCGCAGGATGATCGCCGCGCGGTCGTCGAAGGACATCGCGCGCCAGGCGGGGGCGGCGGCCAGGGCGGCGTCGACGGCGTCCCGGGCGTCCTGCTGGGTCGCGTTCGCGTACGTGCCCAGGCGGGCCTTGTGGTTGTGCGGCTGCACGACGTCGAAGCGCTCGCCGCCGCCCATCCGCTTCTCGCCGCCGATGGTGCAGGGCAGGTCGACGGGGTTGTCGGCCAGCTCCTTGAGCCGCGCCTCCAGACGGGCGCGCTCGGGCGAGCCGGGGGCGTAGCCGTGGACCGGCTCGTTGACGGGGGTGGGGACCTGGGTCACAGCGTCCATAAGTTCCGGGACTCCTTGACGTTGAGCGGTTTCGAGCTGTGCTGCGGGATCGGTGGGCTGCTCCGCCCCGAGGGGCGAGGGCCCCGGCCGCTCAGCCCTTGCTGACCATCGAGCGGACGAAGAAACGCAGGTTCGCCGGCTTCTCCGCCAGACGGCGCATGAAGTAGCCGTACCAGTCGGTGCCGTAGGCGGTGTAGACGCGCATGCGGTGGCCCTCGGCGGCCAGCCGCAGGTGCTCGTCGCCGCGGATGCCGTAGAGCATCTGGAACTCGTACTCGTCGAGCTTGCGGCCCGCGAGCCGGGCGAGTTCCTGGGCGATGGAGATCAGACGCGGGTCGTGGGACCCGATCATCGGATAGCCCTCGCCCTCCATCAGCGTCCTGAGGATGCGGACGTACGCCCTGTCGATCTCGTGCTTGTCCTGGTACGCGACCTCGGCGGGCTCCTTGTAGGCGCCCTTCACCAACCGTACGCGAGAGCCGCTCGCGGCGAGGCGGCGCGCGTCGTCCTCGGTGCGGAAGAGGTACGCCTGGATGACGCAGCCGGTCTCGGGGAAGTCCTTCCGCAGCTCCTCGTGGATGGCGAACATCGAGTCGAGGGTGGTGTGGTCCTCGGCGTCCAGGGTGACGGTGGTGCCGACGGCGGCGGCGGCCTCGACGACCGGGCGGACGTTCTTCAGGGCCAGCTCGTGGCCCCCGTCCAGCGCCTGGCCGAACATGGAGAGCTTGACGGACATCTCGGCACGGGTGCCCAGCTCCAGCGGGCCGAGGTGCTCGATCAGCTCCAGATAGGCGTCGCGGGCGGCCTCGGCCTGGTCGGGGCGGGTGATGTCCTCGCCGACGACGTCCATCGTCAGTTCGAGGCCCCGATCGGTCAGGTCGCGGATGATGGGGAGGATCTGGTCGACCCGCTCACCCGGGATGAAGCGGTCGACGACCGGCTTGGTCACCGGCGCGGCGGAGACCAGACGGCGCATCCGGTCGCTGCGCGACGCGGCGAGAATCACGGGACCCAGCACGGGGCACCTCCACTTACCAACCAGAACGGGGCCGGTCCGACGGGAACGGACGTTCCGGGAACGGCACGGAGAACCACCGTGAAATCTAGGTTCGCCCCGGTTCCCGGGCTATCGACAGACGTCACGCATCCGTGCCCCGGATCTCAGACATCTGTCTGAAAAGCACGGCGTCATGCGACAGAATGTCCGGGTGACGTCGGATTCCAGAGGCTCAGGAGACCCCCGGGAGGCCAGCGGTCCCGGCGCGGCCGGGGACAGCGGGGACCGGGGCGCCCCCGGGGGCACGGGGGGCGGTGCCGTCCGGGCCCGGGGCGAGTACCAGGAGCTGGTGGACGAGATCTCCGAGCTGCTGGGCGCCCCGGCCACGCTGGAGAACCGGGACTTCGAGCTGATCTCCTTCGGCGTCTACGACAGCGAGGGGGACCTCGACCCGTCCGCGCTGGACCCGGTGCGCACCCGCTCGATCCTCACCCGCCGCTCGACGGCGGCGGTGCGGGAGTGGTTCGAGGGCTTCGGCATCACCCGCGCCACCGGCCCGGTGCGCATCCCGCCGACGCCGGAGGCGGGCGTGTACCGGGGAAGGATCTGCCTGCCGGTACGCCATCGGGGTGTCGTCCTCGGCTACGTCTGGCTGCTGGACACCGAGCCGGGCCCCACGGAGCGGCAGCTCGCCGCGGCCATGGAGGTGACCGCCCGGATCGGCGCGCTGCTCGCGGACGAGGCGCAGCAGGGCGCGGACCTGAGCCGGGAGCTGCGGGCGGTGCTGACCGCCGAGCGGGACTGGCAGCGGGAGATGGCGGTGGCGGAGCTGCGCTCCGCGCTGGGGGCCCGCGCCGACACCCCGCACACGGTGGTGTGCGTGGCGCCCTGGGCCTCGGCGCCGGACGACGCGCCGTCGGTGCGCACGGTGCCGGGGGCGGAGGCGCTGTGCACGGTGCCGTGGGGGCCGGCCGGGCACGCGCTGGCGCTGCTGGTGCGGCTGCGGTCGACGGACGTGCCGGGTCCGGCGCTCGCGGCGGCGGGGCGGCTGCTGGAGCGGGCCCGGGGCGCGGCGGCGGGGGTGGCGGGGCCGCGCACCGGGCTCGCGGAGCTGGCCGAGGCGTGGCGGGAGGCGTCGGCGTCGGCGCGGGCGGCGCTGGCGGAGCCGGGGTTCGGGCCGGTGGCCCAGTGGGCGTCGATCGGGCCGTACCGCCTGCTGACCGCGCTGCCGCCGCGCGCGGGGAAGGACGTGGCGGTGCGGGCGCTGCTGGGGCCCGCCCACCGGGAGCTGGCCCGCACCGCCGAGGTGTATCTGGACCGGGCCGGGCAGGCCGGGCGCACCGCCGCCGAGCTGGGCATCCACCGCCAGACGCTGTACTACCGGCTGTCCCGGGTGGAGCAGCTCACCGGGCTGGACCTGGACGACGGCGAGGACCGGCTGCTGCTGCACATGGCACTCAAGGCGCACCGCCTGTAGCGCCTCTCCCGACGCCGCCACCCGGGGAGACGGGGCGCGGGGCCCAGGGTGACGGGGCGCGGGGCCTGTGCCCCGGACGGCCGCGGGGGCGGAGGGGCTCCGCGGGCGGCGGCTCCACGGACAGGGCTCGGGGCGGGCGGCGGTCCGCGGACAGGGGCCCGAGGACGGCGGCTCCGCGGACAGGGGCCCCGAGGACGGCGGCTCCGCGGGCGCGGACGCTGCCCGCCGGCGCCCCGTATACCCGGCGTCCGGCGGCACCCGGCCCCCAGGGGGCAGCCACCGGGCGCGGAACGGGTGCCGGAGCGGGCGCGGAAACGCCGGACGGGCCGACCTCGCTGGTCGGCCCGTCCGGCGTGGAGGGCGGCCCCGTACGGGGCCGGGCGCCTCAGGCCAGGTTCACCGAGCGGGCGGACGTGGCGCCGATCTCGGCCTCGACCTCGGCCAGCACCCCGGCGGGCACGGTGTCGTCGACGGTGAGCACGGCGAGCGCCTCGCCGCCGACGGTCGAGCGGGAGACCTGCATGCCGGCGATGTTGAGCCCGGCCTCGCCGATGACGCGGCCGACGGTGCCGACGACACCGGGGCGGTCCTCGTAGCGCAGCACCACCATGTGGTCCGCGAGGGCGAGGTCGACGTCGTACGCGCCGATGGCGACGATCTTCTGGAGGTGCTTCGGACCGGCCAGCGTGCCGGAGACGGAGACCTCCTGGCCGTCCGCGAGGGTGCCGCGCACGGTGACCACGTTGCGGTGCTCGGGCGACTCGGAGCTGGTGGTCAGCCGGACCTCGACGCCGCGCTCCTGCGCGAACAGCGGGGCGTTGACGTAGGAGACGGTCTCGTCGACGACGTCCTCGAAGACGCCCTTGAGGGCGGACAGCTCCAGCACCTTGACGTCGTGCTGGGTGATCTCGCCGTAGACCTCGACGTCGAGACGGACGGCGACCTCGCCGGCCAGCGCGGTGAAGATCCGGCCGAGGCGCTCGGCCAGCGGCAGGCCGGGCTTGACGTCCTCGGCGATGACACCGCCCTGGACGTTGACCGCGTCCGGGACCAGCTCGCCGGCGAGGGCGAGGCGCACCGACCGGGCGACGGCGATGCCGGCCTTCTCCTGGGCCTCGTCGGTGGAGGCGCCGAGGTGCGGGGTGCAGACGACCTGGTCGAACTCGAACAGCGGCGAGTCGGTGCAGGGCTCCTTGGCGTACACGTCGAGGCCGGCGCCGGCGACCCGGCCCTCCTTGAGCGCCGCGTACAGCGCCTCCTCGTCGACGATGCCGCCGCGCGCGGCGTTGACGATGCGGACGCTGGGCTTGACCTTGCGCAGCGCCTCCTCGCCGATCAGGCCGAGGGTCTCGGGGGTCTTGGGCAGGTGGACGGTGATGAAGTCGGCGACCTCCAGCAGCTCGTCCAGCGGCAGGACCTTGACGCCCATCTGGGCGGCGCGCGCGGGCTGCACGTAGGGGTCGTAGGCGACGACCTTCATGCCGAAGGCGGACATCCGCTGGGCGACCAGGGCGCCGATGCGGCCGAGGCCGACGACGCCGAGGGTCTTCTCGGCCAGCTCGACACCGGTGTACTTGCTGCGCTTCCACTCGCCGTTCTTCAGCGCGGCGTTGGCCTGCGGGATGTGGCGGGCGGTGGCGACGAGCAGACCGCAGGCCAGCTCGGCGGCGGTGACGATGTTGGAGGTCGGGGCGTTGACGACCATCACGCCGGCCTTGGTGGCGGCGGAGACGTCCACGTTGTCCAGGCCGACACCGGCGCGGGCGACGACCTTCAGCCGGGTGGCGGCGGCGATGGCCTCGGCGTCGACCTTGGTGGCGGAGCGCACCAGGATGGCGTCCACGTCGGCGATGGCGGGCAGCAGCTCGCTACGGTCCGCGCCGTTGCAGTGGCGGATCTCGAAGTCGGGGCCAAGCGCGTCCACGGTGGCGGGCGACAGCTCTTCAGCGATGAGTACGACGGGTTTCGAGCTCACGTGAGTCCTCACAGGTCCAATGCGGACGGCCGTCCCGACGGCCGCATGCGGTGGAGGGTTGAGTGGCCGCGTGGAAGACGCACGACGCTGTGAGCCTGACGCGTTGTTGTGCAGCAGTGTAGTGGCGCGGCGGGCGGCGTCCTGCGCCTCTGCCAAACGATCACCCGTTGGTGGGCGGATGAGGGGGCGGCACCGTGGGAGCGGTGCCGCCCGGCGTGGGCCGGGGGGTCCGGGACGCTCGTCCGGGACCCCCTTGCGGCCGGGGCCCTACGCCTCCTCGTCGACCCAGCTCATGAGCTTGCGCAGCTCCTTGCCGGTGGTCTCCAGCAGGTGCTCGGCGTCCTGCTGCTTGTACTCGTTGTACTTCTTCAGACCGCTGTGGTACTCGTCCATCCAGTTCTTGGCGAAGGTGCCGTCCTGGATCTCGCCGAGGACCTTCTTCATCTCGGCCTTGGTGGCGTCGGTGATGATGCGGGGGCCGGTGACGTAGTCGCCCCACTCGGCGGTCTCGGAGATCGACCAGCGCATCTTCTCCAGGCCGCCCTCGTACATGAGGTCCACGATCAGCTTCAGCTCGTGGAGGCACTCGAAGTAGGCGATCTCGGGCTGGTAGCCGGCCTCGACCAGGGTCTCGAAGCCCGCCTTGACCAGGGCGGCGGTGCCGCCGCAGAGCACGGCCTGCTCGCCGAAGAGGTCGGTCTCGGTCTCCTCGGTGAAGGTGGTCTTGATGACGCCGGCGCGGGTGCCGCCGATGCCCTTGGCGTAGGACAGGGCCAGCGCGAACGCGTCGCCGGTGGCGTCCTGCTCGACGGCCGCGATGCAGGGGACGCCGCGACCCTCCTCGTACTGGCGGCGCACCAGGTGGCCCGGGCCCTTGGGGGCGACCATGCAGACGTCGACGCCGGCCGGGGGCTTGATGAAGCCGTAGCGGATGTTCAGGCCGTGGCCGAAGAACAGGGCGTCGCCGTCCTTCAGGTTGCCGGCGATGTGCTCCTCGTAGACCTGGGCCTGGATCGGGTCCGGGACCAGGATCATGATGACGTCGGCCTCGGCGGCGGCCTCGGAGGGGCTCACCACGCGCAGGCCCTGCTCCTCGGCCTTGGCCTTGGACTTGGAGCCCTCGTGCAGACCGACGCGCACGTCGACACCGGAGTCGCGCAGCGACAGGGCGTGGGCGTGGCCCTGGCTGCCGTAACCGATGACCGCGACCTTGCGGCCCTGGATGATGGACAGGTCGGCGTCGGCGTCGTAGAACAGCTCGGCCACTGGGTATCTCCTTGTGTGCGGTGTTGCGTCCCACCGTATGCCGGTGGGGGGAGGGCGGGTCTCGGGGTCTCGGAATGCGGGCGGCGCCGGTGACCGGGGCCGCCCGCCTCCGTCGTTACGCGGAACGGTCCAGGGCGCGCAGGGAGCGGTCCGTGATCGAACGGGCACCGCGGCCGATGGCGATCGTGCCGGACTGGACGAGTTCCTTGATGCCGTACGGTTCCAGCATCCTGAGCATGGCGGCGAGCTTGTCGCTGCTGCCGGTGGCCTCGATGGTGACGGCCTCCGGGGAGACGTCGACGGTCTTGGCGCGGAAGAGCTGCACGATCTCGACGATCTGGGAGCGCGTCTCGTTGTCGGAGCGCACCTTCACCAGAACGAGTTCGCGCTGAACGGCGTGATGGGGTTCCAGCTCGACGATCTTGAGCACGTTGACCAGCTTGTTGAGCTGCTTGGTCACCTGCTCCAGGGGGAACTCCTCGACGCTCACCACGA
This sequence comes from Streptomyces sp. NPDC107521, assembly GCF_055598485.1. NCBI lineage: Bacteria > Bacillati > Actinomycetota > Actinomycetes > Kitasatosporales > Streptomycetaceae > Streptomyces > Streptomyces sp. NPDC107521. The sequence goes on along the minus strand of NZ_JBVKAT010000012.1, from coordinate 97,606 downwards.
TGGTGATGCGGGAGATGTCCGGGTGCTCGGTGACGCCGACGGCGAGGGAGTCGATGTTGAAGCCGCGGCGGGAGAAGAGGGCGGCGATCCGGGCGAGGATGCCGGGGGTGTTCTCCACCAGGACGGAGAGCGTGTGCTTGGACATGGTCTTCGGGTCTCTCTCGCTCAGTCGTCTGCGGTCAGTCGTCTTCGTTGTCGCCGAAGTCGGGGCGGACGTCCCGGGCGGCCATGATCTCGTCGTTGGAGGTGCCGGCGGCGACCATCGGCCACACCATGGCGTCCTCGTGGACGATGAAGTCGACGACGACCGGACGGTCGTTGATGGAGTTCGCCTCTTCGATGACCTTGTCGAGATCGGCCGGGTCCTCGCAGCGGATGGCGTGGCAGCCCATGGCCTCCGACAGCTTCACGAAGTCGGGGACGCGGGTGCCGCGGGCCTCGGGGTTGACGTCGTCGGGGCCGGAGTGCAGCACGGTGTTGGAGTACCGCTGGTTGTAGAACAGGGTCTGCCACTGGCGGACCATCCCGAGGGCGCCGTTGTTGATGACGGCGACCTTGATCGGGATGTTGTTCAGGGCGCAGGTGGTGAGTTCCTGGTTGGTCATCTGGAAGCAGCCGTCGCCGTCGATGGCCCAGACGGCGCGCTCGGGGCGGCCGGCCTTGGCGCCCATGGCGGCGGGGACGGCGTAGCCCATGGTTCCGGCGCCGCCGGAGTTGAGCCAGGTGGCGGGCTGCTCGTACTGCACGAAGTGGGCGGCCCACATCTGGTGCTGGCCGACGCCGGCCGCGAAGATGGTGCCCTCGGGTGCGAGCTGCCCGATGCGCTCGATGACGGCCTGCGGGGAGAGCGAGCCGTCGGCGGGCTGCTCGTAGCCCAGGGGGTAGGTCTCGCGCCAGCGGTCGAGGTCCTTCCACCAGGCGGTGTAGTCGCCGCGGTTGCCCTCGCTGTGCTCCTTCTGCACGGCCTGGACCAGGTCGGCGATGACCTCGCGGGCGTCACCGACGATGGGCACGTCGGCGGCGCGGTTCTTGCCGATCTCGGCCGGGTCGATGTCGGCGTGGACGATCCGGGCGTGCGGGGCGAAGCTGTCCAGCTTGCCGGTGACGCGGTCGTCGAAGCGGGCGCCGAGGGCGACGATCAGGTCGGCCTTCTGCAGCGCGGTGACGGCGGTGACCGCACCGTGCATGCCCGGCATTCCCACGTGCAGCGGGTGGCTGTCGGGGAACGCGCCGAGCGCCATCAGGGTGGTGGTGACGGGCGCTCCGGTGAGCTCGGCGAGGACCTTCAGCTCGGTGGTGGCACCCGCCTTGATCACGCCGCCGCCGACGTAGAGGACGGGCCGCTTGGCGGCGGTGATCAGCTTGGCGGCCTCGCGGATCTGCTTGGCGTGCGGCTTGGTCACCGGGCGGTATCCGGGCAGGTCCATGACCGGCGGCCAGGAGAAGGTGGTCTTCTTCTGGAGGATGTCCTTGGGGATGTCGACCAGGACCGGGCCGGGGCGGCCGGTGGAGGCGATGTGGAACGCCTGGGCGATCACCCGGGGGATGTCCTCGGCCCTGGTCACCAGGAAGCTGTGCTTGGTGATCGGCATGCTGATGCCGACGATGTCCGCCTCCTGGAAGGCGTCCGTGCCGATCGAGGAGGAGACCACCTGGCCGGTGATCGCGACCAGCGGCACGGAGTCCATGTTGGCGTCGGCGATCGGGGTGACCAGGTTGGTGGCGCCGGGGCCGGAGGTCGCCATGCAGACGCCGACCTTGCCGGTGGCCTGGGCGTAGCCGGTGGCCGCGTGGCCGGCGCCCTGCTCGTGGCGGACGAGGACGTGGCGCACCCGGGTGGAGTCCATCAGCGGGTCGTAGGCCGGAAGGATCGTGCCGCCGGGAATGCCGAATACCGTGTCGGCGCCGACCTCCTCCAGGGAGCGGATGAGGGCCTGCGCACCCGTGACGTGCTCGGTGGCGGACTGCTGTCCTCCGGAACGGGGCCTCGGCTGCGGGTGCTGGGCCCCGGTTGCCTGCTCGGTCATCGGCATTCTCTTCTCGATGCTGAGGTGTTTTGCCAGGTTTGCGCGGTTGGTGACCGCGGTGCTGCGGTGTTTGTGCAACAAAAAACCCCTCGTGCCAAAAGGCAAGCGAGGGGAGCGCGCCGGGTGTGGGTCGCGGGGAGTCCGGTCGGCCCGGACGTCACCTGCTTCAGCCGACGCGCTTTCCAAGTACGAGAATTCGGGTGCGCATGGCTCTGACCCTCCCCCCGGCACGCGTCCACTGTCAAGTGGGTGGGACGGGAGTCTCAGCATGTGGTCGCAGGGCCGTCCCACCGGTGAGGACGGCGGGCAGCCCGGGAGGCACCGAGCCGTTGACGCCCGCAGGGTACCCGGCGGGCACGGCGCCGCCCGCGGCGCCGGGATGGACCACGGGGTGCACGGCGGGCCGGCCGGCGGGGTAGACGCCCCCGCCGCCCGCGTGGACGGGCCGGGGCGGACCGATCGGCACCGGGTAGTGCCCGGCGCCCAGGGCCCTGCGCAGCCGGTACTCCTCCAGCGGGCCGGAGAAGGCCATGCCCTGCCCGTGGGTGCAGCCCATGGCGCGCAGGGCGACGACCTGCTCGGGCAGGTCCACCCCGTCGGCCACGGACTTCAGCCCGAGGTCGGAGGCGATCCGCAGCAGCCCGCTGGTGATCTTGTGCAGCCGGGCGGACTCGACGACGCCCTCCACCAGGCCGCGGTCGAGCTTGAGGACGTCGACGGGGAGCCGCCGCAGCGCGGTGATGGCCGCGTGGCCGTTGCCGAAGCCGTCCAGCGCGATGCGCACGCCGACCCGCTTGAGGGCGTTCAGCCGGCGCTCCAGCTCGTCCAGGGCGATCCGGGGGTCGGTGTCGGACAGCTCGATCACCAGGGCGCCCGGCGGCAGCCCGTGCCGGGTCAGCAGGGCCTCCACCGAGCCCAGGGTCATCGAGCGGTCCAGCAGCCGCCCCGCGCCCAGGCGGACCGCCACGGACACCCCGAGCCCGGCCGCGGCGCGCTCGGCGGCCTGCTCGACGGCCTCCTGGAGCACCCAGCGGTCCAGCTCGGCGGTGCGGTCGCCGTCGTCCGCGACGCGCAGGAACTCGGCCGGGGTGAAGAGCACGCCCTGCGAGGAGCGCCAGCGCGCCCGCGCGCAGACCGAGTCGATCCGGCCCTCGGCCAGGGAGACCACCGGCTGGTGCAGCAGCGCGAACTCCCCGTGGTGCAGCGCGGCCCGCAGCCGCGAGGCCAGCTCCGCCCTGCGGACGACGTCCTGCTGCATCTGCGGCCGGTACAGCTCGACGCGGCCCTTCCCGGCCGCCTTGGCCCGGTACATGGCGAGGTCGGCGTTGCGCAGCAGCTCCCCCGCGCCGAGGCCCGGCTCGGCGAGGGCGACGCCGATGGAGGCGTTGACCCGGACGTCGTTGCCGTCGATGGCGTAGGGCTCGGAGAGGGTGGTTCTCAGCCGGTCGGCGAGCTCCAGGAGGTGGCCCTCGCGGGCGGCGCGGTCCCGGGTGCCGTCACCGGCGATCAGGGCCGCGAACTCGTCGCCGCCCAGCCGGGAGGCGGTGTCCCCCTGGCGGACGGAGTCCTGGAGCCTGCGGGCGGCCTGGACGAGCAGTTCGTCGCCCGCCTGGTGGCCGATGGTGTCGTTGACGGCCTTGAAGCCGTCCAGGTCGATGAAGAGGACCGCCGTGCCGCGCTGGGCGGCGCCCCGGTCGGCGGCCCGGCGGCCGGACAGGGCCTGCTGCACCCGCCGGGTGAACAGGGCCCGGTTGGGCAGGTCGGTGAGCGGGTCGTGCTCGGCGTTGTGCTGGAGCTGCGCCTGGAGGCGCACCCGCTCGGTCACGTCCCTGCTGTTGAAGATCAGGCCGCCGTGGTGGCGGTTGACGGTGGACTCGACGTTGAGCCAGCCGCCGTCGCCGGACCGGAACCGGCACTCGATGCGGGTGGTGGGCTCCTCGGCGGGGCTGGCGGCGAGGAAGCGGCGCACCTCGTGGACGACGCAGCCGAGGTCCTCGGGGTGGATGAGGCCCGCCAGCTCGCCGCCGACCAGCTCCTCGGCGGGGCGGCCGTAGACCCCGGCGGCGGCCGGGGAGACGTAGCGCAGCACACCGTTGGGGGCGGCGATCATGATGACGTCGCTGGAGCCCTGCACCAGGGAGCGGAAGTGGTTCTCCTTCTGGGCCAGTTCCTGGGTGAGGGTGATGTTGTCGAGGAGCATGATGCCCTGGCGCACGACGAGGGCGAGCACCACGGTGCCCCCGGTCAGCAGCACCACGCGGTCGACGCTGCGGCCGTTGAGCACGTTGTACAGGATGCCCAGGGTGCAGACGGCGGCGGCGAGGTAGGGCGTCAGCGCGGCCAGTGATCCGGCGAGGGGCCGGGCCCCGGGGTGCCGGCCGTGGTCGCCGCCCGGCGCGGGGGCGTCGGGGACCGCCGGGCCGCCCGCGCGCGGCCCCGCGAACACCGGGGGCGCGGAGGGCGGGTGCGCGGAGGGCGGGTGCGCGGAGGGCGGCCCGGCGAACGGCGGGGGCGCGAACACCGGGGGCGCGGAGGTCCCGTCCGGAGGGCCCGCGGCGCGCTGGGCGGGCAGGTGCTCGCGGAGCGGCCGGCCGAACCCGGCGACGGTCTCCCCCGCCGCGGGCAGGCTGTGCCGGGAGGCGGCCCAGGGCGCGTAGGCGAGCAGCAGCGATCCGGCGAACCACCCGGCGTCGAGCAACTGCCCGCTGCGGTAGCTGTTGTGCAGCAGCGGCGAGGTGAACAGGGCGTCGCACATCACCGTCAGGGCGAGCCCGCCGATGGCGGTGTTCACGGCGGACCGGTGCACCGGGGAACGCCGGAAGTGCAGCGCGAGCACCATGCTGACCAGGGCGATGTCCAGCAGCGGATAGGCGACGGAGAGCGCGGAGCGCGCCACGCCCGTGCCGCCGTCGGCCTTGGCGGCCTGGGCGAGCGCGAGGCTCCAGGCGAGGGTCAGCAGGGAGCCGCCGATCAGCCAGGCGTCGAGGCCGAGGCAGATCCAGCCCGCCTTGGTCACCGGCCGCTTGGCGAGCACCAGCAGGCCGACGATGGCGGGCGGCGCGAAGCACAGGAAGAACAGGTCGGCGTAGCTGGGGGTGGGGACGGGCCGTTCGAGCACGACCTCGTACCACCCCCACACCAGATTGCCCAGCGAGGCCATGGCCGAGGAGAGGGCGAACAGCGTCCAGGCGGGCCGGAACCGGGCCCGGCCGCTGCGCGCGTACAGCAGGCAGGAGACGGCGGCGGTGCCGGCCGCCGCGCTCAGCCCGAAGTCGCCCATGACCTGGGCCGCGTGGGGCGAGCCCCAGCCGAGCGCGGAGCCCACGGCGAAGACGGCGCAGACCAGGGCCAGCAGGAGCTGGCGGAGCAGGGACCGGCCGCCGCCGGAGGCGGGCGGGCGGCGCGGGCGCGGGGCCGGCGCGGGCCGGGCGCGCGGGGCGTCGTCCAGCGCGGTCAGGGCGGGCGGCGGGCTCATCGTGACCCCCGGGTCCGCACCGCCCCCGCGTCCCTCGGGGCGCGGTGGAGCTGTTTCCGGCGGCAGCTCGGACGGCGCTGGTGCGGGCCGCGCGGCGGGCACCCGCCGTCCTGGCGGTCGCGGTGGCCGCGGCCGGGCGGGGCCGCGTGCCAGGGCCGTCGGCGGCGGCTCCGCCGCGTCGGATCGTTCGTCCACAGGCCGTGCATTGCCCGTCGCCCCCCATCGCTGTCTGCCAAGTCCGTCCCCGGCGCCCCACGGTGTGCGGCGCTTTTCCCCTGTCGGACGATACACCAGTCTCGTCACTCAGGGACATAGGTTCTCTACGCTCCGTGACGACCAGCGGGAATGCGGGCACCGGCGGCGCCGGGGGGAGCGCGGAGGGTGCAGGAGCCGGTGGCGCGCGCCCCGGAGGGCGGGGCGGTCCGCCCCGGCCGCCGGGGTCAGCCGCCGGTCGTCAGCATCACGTTGCGCAGCGGCTCGCCCTTGACGAAGCGGGTGAGCTGGTCGGCGATCAGCCGCTTGGCGCGCGGCCAGTACGCGGCCGTCGGTCCGCCGGCGTGCGGGCTGATCAGGGTGCCGGGAGCGGTCCAGAGGGGGTGGCCGGGCGGCAGTGGCTCGGGGTCGGTGACGTCGAGGGCGGCGGTGAGGCGTCCGGCGCGCAGTTCGGCCAGCAGCGCGCCGGTGTCGACGACGGGGCCGCGGGCGACGTTGACCAGCAGGGCGCCGTCCTTCAACCGGGCCAGGAAGGCGGCGTCGGCCAGGCCCCGGGTGGCGTCGGTGAGGGGCGTGGAGAGGATGACGACGTCCGCCTCCGGCAGCAGTCCGGGCAGGTCGGTGTACGGGTGCACGGGGCCGCGCTCCGTCGTGCGCGCGGAGCGCGCGACGCGCACGACCGGCGCGACCTCGAAGGGCGTGAGCCGGTCCTCGATGGCGGCGCCGATGGAGCCGTACCCGACGATGAGCACCCTGCTGTCCGCGAGCGCGGGGCGGAAACCGGCCAGCCACTCCCCCCGGTCCTGGGCCCGGACGAAGTCGGGCAGTCCGCGCAGGGACGCCAGGATCAGGGCGAGGGTCAGCTCGGCGGTGCTGGCCTCGTGGACGCCCCGCGCGTTGCACAGCAGGACGCCCGGGGGGAGGTCCGCGAGCGCGGGCTGCACGTGGTCGATCCCGGCGGACAGCGTCTGGACCGCGCGGACGGAGCGCATCAGGGGCATCGGGCGGGTGACGACGCCGCTGGGCCTCAGATAGGGCACGACGTAGTAGGCGCAGTCGGCGGGGTCGGCCGGGTACTCCTCGCCGCCGTTCCAGAACCGGTAGGCGGGCCCCTCGGGGAGTCCCTCGATCTCGTCCGGCGGGATGGGCAGCCACACGTCAGCAGTCATGCCAGGAGGCTATGTCAGGGCGTCAGGCGGCAGAGGTTAGGTTGGGTGGCCTGACGAGGGAGGGTCACGAGCAGGTGGAGCGCAGGACGATCGGCGCGACGGCGCTCTCGGTGGGGGCCGTCGGTCTGGGCTGCATGCCGATGAACTGGGCGTACAGCGCCTCGCGGCAGCGGGGGGACGAGTCGCTCAGGACGGTGCACCGCGCCCTGGACCTCGGGGCGTCCCTGCTGGACACCGCCGACATGTACGGCCCGTTCACCAACGAGCTGCTGCTGGGGCGGGTGTTGAGGGAGCGACGGGCCGACGCGTTCGTGTCGACCAAGGTCGGGCTGCTCGTCGGCGACCAGCACGTCGTGGCCAACGGCCGCCCGGGGTACGTGCGGCGGGCCTGCGACGCCTCGCTGCGGCGGCTGCAGACGGATGTGATCGACCTCTACCAGTTGCACCGGGCCGATCCCGAGGTGCCGGTGGAGGAGACCTGGGGCGCGATGGCGGAGCTGGTGCGGGCCGGGAAGGTGCGGGCGCTGGGGCTGTGCGCGGTCGGGGCCCGGTCGTCGCGGCGGCCGGGGGCGCGGCTGCACGACCAGACCATCCGCCAACTGGAGCGGGTGCAGCAGGTGTTCCCGGTGAGCGCGGTGCAGGCCGAGCTGTCGGTGTGGTCGCCGGAGGCGCTGCGCTCGCTGCTGCCCTGGTGCGAGGCGCGCGGGATCGGCTTCCTCGCGGCGATGCCGCTCGGCAACGGCTTCCTGACCGGCACGCTGACGCCGGGCCAGGGGTTCGAGCCGCAGGACCTGCGGGCCCGGCATCCCCGGTTCACGGCCGAGATGATGGCGGCCAACCAGCCGATCGTGGCGGGGCTGCGCCGGATCGCCGCCCGGCACGGGGAGCGGGTGACCCCGGCGCAGGTGGCGCTGGCCTGGGTGCTGGCGCGGGGGCCGCACGTGGTGCCGGTGCCGGGCAGCAAGCGGGAGCGCTGGGTGACGGAGAACGCGGGGGCGGCGGAGCTGGAGCTGACCGGGGAGGACCTGGCGGAGATGGCGGCCCTGCCGCCGGCCCGCGGCTCGTGGGACTGACCGGGCCCGGGGCGGCACCGGACGGGGCGGGGCGGGGCGGGGAAGACGTGGCAGGACGGGACGGGATCGGGCGGGACGGGGCGGGACGGGGCGGGGCGGGGCGGGGTGCTCGGCCCGGTGGTCGTACGTCCGCCGACCGGCGGCGGGCCGGGATGTCGCGTCGGTCCTGAAGCGGGCCCCGTCCGGACCGGCCGGAGCGTGGACCGGCCGTGGACCGGCCAGGGTACGGACGGGTACGGACGGGCGCGGACCGGCCGGGGTACGGACCGGTCCGGACGGGGCGTGGGCCGGCCGGTCCGGACGGGAGAGCGCCCCTCCCCTGCCCGCCGCACCGGCGCGGTACCGGGCGGCCCCGGTGAGCCCCCGCGCGGGGCCGGGATCCGGGGGCGTCGGCCGGCCGGGGGCCATGGGATGCGCGGAACGGGAACCCGGGCGGCCCCGCCGGTGTATGACAGGGGGAACCGCCGCGTCGAAGGGACCGAGATCGTGCCACGTCCAACCGTGACGGCAGCGCTGGCCTGCGCCGCCCTGCTGCTGACGGCCGGCTGCTCCTCCGGCGACGGCGGATGGCCCCCGCTGACCGGGACCTCCGCGAGCCCCGGCCCCCCCGGTACGGCGGGCACCGCGCCCGGCGGCACCGGGTCGCCCCCGGGCGCGCCGACCGAGCAGGCACCGCCCGCGAAGGGCTCCGTGCGGGTGCTGCGGACGGTCGCCACGGAGCTGCGCAGCCCCTGGGGACTGGCTCCGCTGCCCGACGGCGGACTGCTGGTGTCCTCCCGCGACGACGCCACGATCACGCGGGTGGACGAGCGGACCGGGAAGCACACCGAACTGGGCGAGGTACCCGGGGTGGCGGCGGAGGGCGAGGGCGGCCTGCTCGGCATCGCCCTCTCCCCCGACCACGGCTCGGACCGCCTCGTCTACGCCTACCTCACCACGGTCTCGGACAACCGGATCGTGCGCATGCTGTACGACCCCCAGAAGCCGCCGGGACGGCAACTGGGCGCGCCCAGCACGGTGCTCCGGGGCATCCCGAAGGGCGTCGTGCACAACGGCGGCCGGATCGCCTTCGGCCCCGACCGGATGCTGTACGCGGGCACCGGCGACGGCGGCGACAAGGCGCTGTCGCAGGACAAGAAGTCGCTGGGCGGGAAGATCCTGCGGATGACGCCGGACGGCGAGCCCGCGCCCGGCAACCCGTTCCCCGGCTCCGTCGTCTACTCCTACGGCCACCGGAACGTGCAGGGCCTCGCCTGGGACGGCCGGCAGCGGCTGTTCGCCTCGGAGTTCGGGCAGGACACCTGGGACGAGCTGAACGCGATCGGGCCGGGCGGCAACTACGGCTGGCCCGACGTGGAGGGCAGGTCGGACGACCCCGCCTTCCGCAACCCGGTCGCCGAGTGGCCGACGGACCGGGCCAGTCCCAGCGGCATCGCGTTCGCCGGGGGCTCGGTCTGGATGGCGGCACTGCGCGGACAGCGGCTGTGGCGCGTCCCGCTGAAGGGCACGGAGGAGTCCGCCGCGCCGCAGGCGTTCCTCGACGGCGAGTACGGGCGGCTGCGCACGGTCGCGGCGGCGGGCGGCGGCAGGCTGTGGCTGGTCACCAGCAACACGGACGGCCGGGGCGACCCGAAGCCCGGCGACGACCGGATCCTGGAGCTGAAGGTGGACTGAGGCCGTCCGGCCACCGGCGGCGCGCCCACCGGCTCGCGGCCGGCGACGCGGGGCAGGCAGCCGGCGAACGGGGGCACGCCGCCGACACGCGGGCGGCGGGGTTCCCGGGTCTCCGAGGCACCGGGAGGATCCCGCGGTGGCCCCCGCTCCGGCGGGAGCGGCGTGGACAACCCCACGGGAACCGGACCGGACCGCCTGACCGGGGCCGGGGCGGACAGCCCCGTGGGAGCCGCCCGGCGGGGGCCAGGGCGAACCGCCCGGCGGGGGCCAGGGCGAACCGCCCGGCGGGGGCCAGGGCGAACCGCCCGGCGGGGGCCAGGGCGAACCGCCCGGCGGGGGCCAGGGCAGACCGCCTGACCGAGCCGGGGCAGACCCGCCCTGTGAGAGCCGTCCGGCGGGGGCCGGAGCGAACCGCCCGACCGGAGCCGGGGCGGTCCGCCCTGGGGGAGCCGCCCGGCAAGGGCCGGGGCGCACCGCCCGGCGGGCGGGCACGGCGGGCGAACGGGGCAGGCGGGCGGGGCAGGCGAACGTGGCCGTCGGGCCTTCGGCGGGCCGCCGTCGCGGGGCCCGCCTCCGGGCCCGGCGGTGGTTCTAAGCCGGGTCTCCCCCACCCGGCGCGGGCCGGTCGCCGGAGCGACCGGGGGGCTCCTCGGACGCCGGCGGCTGCGGGGCGCGGACGACGACCCGGCCGGAGGAGAGGTCTATCGGGCCGTGGCCCGGGTCGGCGTCCCCCACGTCCTCGCGGGTCAGTTCCAGCCGGTTCCGTTCGTCGCGGGTGTGCTCGCGGCCCGGGGCGAAGACTTCGTCGAACACGTTGAACACGGGGGGCCTCCCTGCGCCGGTGTCCCCCTCAGGGTATGCCTCACGGCCGCGCCCCGGCGGGGAGCGTACCGGGCGGGAAGAGGCCGAGGCGGTGGGCGACCGCCGCCGCCTCGCCCCGGCCGGAGACGCCCAGCTTGGCGAGGATGTTCGAGACGTGGACGCTGGCGGTCTTGGGCGAGATGAACAGTTCCCCGGCGATCTGCCGGTTGGTGCGGCCCTCGGCGACCAGGCGCAGCACGTCCCGTTCGCGGCCGGTCAGCCCCAGGGCCCCGGCCGGGTCGGCGTCCGCCCCGGCAGCCCCGGCCGCCCCGGCAGCCCCGGCCGGCCCGGCGGAGCCGGGGTCGAGGGGCAGCCGGGCCCGCTGGGCGAGCAGGGTGACGGCCTCGGCGAGGGGCCGGGCGCCGAGGCGGTCGGCGGCGGCGGCCGCGAGGCGGAGCGGTTCCCCGGCGCGGGCGCGCCCGTCCTCGCCGCCAGTGGCCAGCAGGGCGGCGGCGAGCCGGTGCCGGACGCGGGCGAGGGCGTAGGGCCGTCGCAGCGGTTCGAAGGCGGTGACCGCCGCGGACCAGGGCTCCGGTGTGTCCCGTTCCCGGGCGCGGTCCAGTTCGGCGCGGAGCCAGAGGGAGTACGCCTGCCAGAGGGGGACGCGGGTGGTGAGCCGGTCGGCGGTGCGGGCGATCCGGTCCAGCGCGGCGGAGCGGCCCTCCTCGGCCCCGGGCCGCCCGAGCGCGTCGGCCTCGGCCGCGGCGGCGGAGCGCAGCAGGGGCCAGGCGTAGCGCTCGGTGCCGGGCGGGAAGCCGGACTCCAGGACGCCGTCGAGGGCGGCGCGGGCGTCGAGGACGCGGCCCCCGGCGGCGGCGAGGTCGAGGGTGAGGGAGGCCAGCGGCAGGGTGTACTGGGGCATGGGGTCGTGGGTGCCGTAGGAGCCGCGGGCCTCGGCGAGGAGCCGTTCGGCGTCGGCCACCCGGCCCCGGGCGAGGGCGATCACGGCGAGCTTGAGGGCGGCGGCGCCGTTGGGCGTGGGGGCGCGGTGGGCGGCGACGTGTCCGGCGGCCTCGGCGGCCTCGTCCCAGCGGCCCAGGGAGATCAGGGAGTCCGCGAGGTTGCCCCAGACCCAGGCCTCGGACTCCAGCAGGCCCTTGCGGCGGGTGAGGGCGATGCCCTCGCGCAGGATGGCGACGGCCTCCTCGGAGCGGCCGACGCCCTCCAGGACCGAGGGCAGGTTGACGTGGCTGCGGCCCACCACGGCGGGGTGCCCCTCGGCGGCCACCTCCTCCCGGACCCGGGCCATCTGCGCGAGTCCGGCCTCGATGTCACCGGCGTCGACCATCAGCCCGCCGAGGGTGACGCGGGCGTTCAGCTCGATGTCGTGGGCGCCGACCCGGTGGGCGTACTCGACGGCGCGCTCGGCGGCGACGACGGCGTCGGGGCCGGGATCGCGCAGCATGGCCCAGTTGGCGGCCATGGCGAGCACCTCGGCGTGCACCTCGGAGGGCGGCAGTCCGCGCACCAGGTCCTGGGCGATGCCGAGTTCGCGCCGGCCGTCGCCGCGCCCCTGGGCCTGGACCAGCAGGGAGCGCTGGGTCCAGAACCAGGCGGCGCGCTGGGGGTCGCGTCCGGCGGGGCGGGAGCCGGGGAGGCCGGTGCCGTGGCCCTCGTCCAGCAGGGCCAGCGCCCGCTTGATGATCTTCATGGCCCGTTCCCGCTCCCCGCACAGCCGTCCTGCGACGGCGGCCTCGGCCATCAGGTCCAGGTAGGACAGCGGGGTGGTCGCCGGGTCGCCGCCGCAGGGCGGGTAGGCCTCCGCGTGATCGACCGGGCGCAGGGCGGCGCGGGTCTCCTCGGGGGCGTACTCCCAGAGCTCCATGGCCCGTTCCAGGAGCCGCAGTTGCTCGGCGTAGGCGTGCCGGCGGCGGGCCTCGACGGAGGCGCCGAGGACGGCGGGCAGTGCCTCGGCCGGGTCGTGGGCGTGGTACCAGTAGCTGGCCAGGCGCAGGGTCCGGTCGGCGGGCGGGACCAGGGCGGGGTCGGCCTCGATGGCCTCGGCGTAGCGGCGGTTGATGCGGGAGCGCTCGCCGGGCAGCAGGTCGTCGGCGACGGCCTCGCGGACGAGGGAGTGGCGGAAGCGGTAGCCGTCGCCGTCGGGCGCGGGGAGCAGGATGCCGGCGTGGACGGCGGCGCGCAGGGCCTCGATCAGGTCGTCCTCGGAGAGCCGGGAGACGGCGGCGAGCAGCCGGTGCTCGACGGTGGAGCCGCCCTCGGCGGCGACCCGGGCGATCCGCTGGGCGCTGTCGGGGAGCGCCTCGACGCGGACGAGGAGCAGGTCGCGCAGGGAGTCGGTGAGTCCGGCGCGGCGTCCGGCACGGGCGGCGACGGCGAGTTCCTCGACGAAGAAGGCGTTGCCGTCGGAGCGTTCGAAGATCTCGTCGACCTGGAGCGGGTCGGGTTCGGCGGCGAGGATGCCGGCGATCTGGCGGCCGGCCTCGTCACGGGTGAAGCGGCCGAGTTCGAGGCGGCGGACGGTGCGCAGCCGGTCGAGTTCGGCGAGCAGGGGGCGCAGCGGGTGGCGGCGGTGGATGTCGTCGGAGCGGTAGGTGGCGAGGACGACGAGGCGGCCGGTGCGCAGGATGCGGAAGAGGTAGGCGATCAGGTGGCGGGTGGAGGCGTCGGCCCAGTGCAGGTCCTCCAGGACGAGGACGACGGTGTGCCGGGCAGCGAGGCGTTCCAGCAGGCGGGCGGTGAGGTCGAAGAGGCGGGCCGTGCCCTCCTCCTCGTGCCGTCCGAGGTGGGCGGCGGGGGTGGGGTCGCCGAGTTCGGGCAGCAGCCGGGCCAGCTCCTCCTCCTGGCCCTCGGCGGCCCCGGCCAGTTCCTCGGGCAGGGCGCGGCGCAGGGCGCGCAGGGCGGCGGAGAACGGGGCGAAGGGGAGTCCGTCGGCACCGATCTCGACGCAGCCGCCGAGGGCGACGACGGCGTCCCGGCGCCGGGCCGCGGCGGCGAACTCCTCGACGAGCCGGGTCTTGCCGACCCCGGCCTCGCCGCCGAGCAGGACGGCCTGGGGTTCCCCGGCCTCGGCGCGGGCGAGCGCGTCGTCCAGGGTGTCCAGTTCGCCGGTGCGGCCGATGAACACGGGGCTTGCTGACCTGGTCTCCACGGTGCCGAGCATCGCACGGGGCCGGGGCCGGGGCGCACCGGTTTTCCGCGCACCCCCGACCGCGCGGAGCACCGCCCCGGGGGCGTCCGGGCTGGGCGCGGGGACGCCGGACGCGGCGCCGGGGGCTCGGGCGGAACCACCGGACGCGACTCCGGGGGCGGCGGCCGAACCACCGGGCACGGCACCGGGGCCGCGCGGGACCGGACGGGAACGGCGCGCATCCCCCTCCGGTACGCCCTCCACCGCGCCAGGGACGACCTCGGGAACGTCAGGGACAGGGGCGGGGACGCCGGACGCGGCGCCGGGGGCTCGGGCGGAACCGCCGAACGCGGCGCCGGAGGCGGCGGCCGAACCACCGGGCACGGCACCGGGGCCGCGCGGGACCGGACGGGAACGGCGCGCATCCTCCTTCCGTACGCCCTCCACCACGCCGGGAGCGTCCGGTGCGGGGACGCCCGGGGCGGTGCCTGGGCCGATGGCCTTCCCGGCGGATGCGGTACCCGGGGTGGTGGCGGAACCGCCCGGGGCGGGGACGCCGGACGCGGCGCCGGGGGCTCGGGCGGAACCACCGGACGCGACTCCGGGGACGGTGGCCGAACCACCGGGCACGGTGCCGGTCCCGCGCGGGACCGGGGCGGCGCGCCGGGCCGGGGCGGAGGTCCCGGGAGAGGCGGCGCCTCCGGGAAGGGCGGAGGTCCCGGGAGGGGCTGGTGCGGTGGGCGGGGGGAACGGGGCTCCCGTCGCGCCCGACGTCGTCGGTCCGGTCGGCGGCGGGTCCGGTGCGGTGGGCGGCCGGGCGGAGGGAGCGCGGTGCGGGAGGGCTGCGCGGGGGCCGTCCTCCCGCGGTGCGGTGGTCACGCGGCCCGGGGGGACCGGGACCCGCGCGGGCCGGTGTCATGGCTCTCGGCTCCGCCCGCCCTCCCGCGGGCGCCGCGGCGGGCGCGCAGGGCCTCGCGGACCAGCCGGGCCCGGTCGGCACGGCGGATCAGCTCGTCGTAGCGGTACTGGTGCAACTCGTACTCGAACATGGCGTGTCCTCACGGGCGGAAGAGGGGCGGTCGTCGCGTCGGCCGGACGGCGGTTCGGTGCCCGGACTCCGCGATGCCTCCACTCTCGTGTCCCAGGGGGGTGCGCCACATCGGGCGTCTGCCGCATCCTCGGGCCCCTCACGGGTGCCCGGACGCGTCTGAGGGGCCTTAGACGCGCGTCCGGACGGCGCCGGACGGGCTAAGGCCCCTCAGAAGGGGGGTGCGCCGGGGGTCAGCCGGCCGACGGCAGCCCCAGCAGGACATCGGTGTACTTGAGCACGGCGAGCAGCAGGCCGATCACGCCGAGGGCGATCCCGGCCCAGGAGACGGACCTGATCCAGGGGGCCTGGGGCGCGCCGGGCGCCCCGAAGGCGGGCCGGGCCAGGACGACGACGCCCACGATCAGCGCGGTCAGCGCGAACAGGCCGCCCCAGAGGGCGGTGGCCTGCCAGGCGTTGCCGTAGCCCTTCTCGATCATGGTGGCGACGTCCGAGGAGGCGCTGGTCTCCAGCTGGCCGATCACGGATTCCCGGGCGGAGGCCACGGTGCCGATCCAGCCGCCGGTCAGCGAGACCACGCCGAGCCCCGCGGAGACGACGGCGCCCGCGCCCTGGCCGACGCCGGGGGCCGGGGCGGCGGCCGCGTCGGACGCCCCGGCGACGGCGGCCCCGTCCTCGGCGGCGTCCCCGTCCGCCACGGCACCCGCGTCCCCGGCGGCGGCCACGTCCCCGGCGGTCCCGTTCGCGTCCCCGGCGGCCCCGGTGGCGGGGGCGGCCGCGGGGCCGTCCTCCCCGGTGGCCGGGCGGGTGACGCCGCCGTCGGCGGTCCCGGCCGCGGTCGTGCCGGTGGTGCTCTCGTCGGACGTCGCGCCGCTCTCGTCCACTGTCCTCGTTCCCATGTCCCGCACCGTACGGACGCTCTCTGAGAGGTCCCTTAACGGCCGGCCGCGGCCCCGTGCTCGCGCGCCGCGCGCCACTCGGGCGCGAGGACCGACCACACCTCCATGTCCTGGCGGACGCCCCGGTAGGGGAAGCTCTCGCGCCGGACGCCCTCCAGCGTCATGCCGAGCCGCCGGGCGGCGTTGACGCTGGGGAGGTTGGCGGCGGAGGCGTGCCACTCGACGCGGTGCATGCCGCGCCGGTCGAAGGCCCAGTCGATCAGGACGCGGGCGCCGCGGGCGACCAGGCCCCGGCCGGTGGCGGCGGGCTCCAGCCAGCAGCCGATCTCGCAGACCCCGGTGGCGGCGTCGAAGTCGGGGAAGAGGACCCCGCCGACGAGCGTGCCGTCCAGCCACAGCCCGTGCAGGAAGCCGGTGTCGGCGGCGTGCCGGTCGGCGTAGGAGCGGAGCAGGGCGCGGGCGGAGTCGAGGTCGGTGGCGCGGGAGCCGAACGGGACGTGCTCGTTGATGAAGTCCCGGCCGCGGTCCAGGTGGGCCAGGAACTCCTCGGCGTGCCAGGTCTCCAGGGGGCGCAGTTCGGCGCCGTCGTCACCCAGTGGTATCGCGTACATCGTGCTGCCGCTCCTCGTCCGCCGGGGCGGCGGCCGCCAGCGCGTCCCCCGTCCGGTCACCCTCGTCCAGGGGGCCCCGGGCCGGGACGCCCTCGGTCAGGACGTCCGCCACCGCGGCGTCCGTCGCGGCGGCCAGCCTCTCATGGGCCGCGCGGCACTCGGGCGGCTCGATGCTCAGGCGGGGCAGCAGGGCGTCCAGGCGGCGGGGCAGCCACCAGTTGGCGCGGCCCAGCAGGTGCATCAGGGCGGGCACCAGCAGGGTGCGCAGGACGAAGGCGTCCAGGGCGACGGCGGCGGCCAGGGCGATGCCGAACATGGCGATGATCCGCTCGCCGCTGAGCACGAAGGCGAGGAAGACCGAGATCATGATGACGGCGGCGGAGTTGATCACCCGGCTGGTCTCGGCGAGGCCGACCCGGACCGCCCGGCGGTTGTCGCCGGTCTCCAGCCACTCCTCGTACATCCGGCTGACCAGGAAGACCTGGTAGTCCATGGAGAGCCCGAAGAGGACCGACACCATGATCACCGGCAGGAAGGGCTCGATGGGACCAGCGCTGCCGAGGCCCAGCAGTTCGCTCCCCCAGCCCCACTGGAAGATCGCCACGACGACGCCGAAGGAGGCGGCGACGGCGGCGACGTTCATCGCGGCGGCCTTGAGGGGGATCCCGACGGAGCGGAAGGCCAGCAGGAGCAGCAGGCAGCCCAGGCCGATGACGACGCCGACGAACAGCGGCAGCTTGCCGATGATGACCCGGGCGAAGTCGTCGTACCCGGCCGTGACGCCGCCGACGTGGACGTCGAGGGTGGTGCCGGCCTCGGCGCGGGGCAGCACGTCGGCGCGCAGCCGCTGGACGAGGTCGCTGGTGGCCTCGGACTGCGGGGCCGACTCGGGCACCACGGCGAGCCGCGCGGTGTCGCCCCCGGCGTTGTAGGTCACGGGGCTGACGGAGGCGACGCCCTCGGTGGTGCGCAGGGCGGTGCCGAGGTTGTCCAGGGCGAGCCGGTCCCCGGCGCCGTCGACCTCGGTGACGAGGGTGAGGGGGCCGTTGACGCCGGGGCCGAAGCCGTCGGCGAGCAGGTCGTAGGCCTGGCGGGTGGTGGTGGAGCGGGGGTCGTTGCCCTGGTCGGAGGTGCCCAGGCGGAGCCCGAGGGTGGGCAGGGCGAGCAGGGTGATGACCACCAGGGCGAGGGCGCCGAGCAGCTTGGGCCGGCGCTCGACGAAGGCGGACCAGCGGGCGGCGAAGCCGGTGGGCAGTTCGGGCTGGGGCCCGGAGCGGGCCAGGCGGCGCCGTTCGCGGCGGCTCAGGGCGCGCGGGCCGATGTACGACAGCAGGGCCGGGAGGAGGGTGACGGAGGCGGCGACGGTGAGGACCACGGTGAGGCCGGCGGCAATGGCGACGCCGTTGAGGAAGCTCAGCCGGAGGATGAGCATGCCCAGCAGGGCGATGCACACGGTGGCGCCCGCGAAGACGACGGCCCGCCCGGTGGTGGCGACGGCGTTCTCGGCGGCCTCGGCGACGGACAGGCCCCGTTTCAGCCCCCGTCGGTGCCGGGTGACGATGAACAGGGCGTAGTCGATGCCGACGCCGAGCCCGATGAGGGTGCCGAGCATCGGCGCGAAGTCGGCGACGGTCATGACGTGGCCGAGCAGGGTGATCCCGGCATAGGCGGTGCCGACCGAGACCAGGGCGGTGGCGATGGGCAGCAGGGAGGCGGCGAGCGAGCCGAAGGCGACGAAGAGCACCACCGCGGCGACGGCGACCCCGACGATCTCGGCCAGGTGCCCGCCGGAGGACTGGGTGAGGGCGATGGCGCTGCCGCCCAGCTCGACCTGGAGCCCGTCGGCGCGGGCCTGCCCGGCGGTGTCGACGACGGCCTCGGCGCGGGCCGGGTCGAGGTCCTGGGCGGCGTCGGCGAAGGTGACCGTGGCGTAGGCGGTGCGGCCGTCCTCGCTGATCATCCCGGAGCCGGGACCGTCGTAGGGCCCGGTGACCGAGACCACCCCGGGCAGCTCGGCGACGCGGTCCAGGGTGCGGGTCATGGTCTGCTCGACGTCGGCGGCGCGGACGCTGCCGGAGCCGGTGTGCCAGACGATGGTGTCGCTGTCCCCGTCGAGGCCCGGGAAGCCCTCGTGGAGGAGCTGGTAGGCACGGTCGGCGTCGGTGCCGGGGATGCCGTAGTCGTTGGCGTACGAGGATCCCGCGACGAGGGCGGCCGACCCCACGCCGCCGAGGGCGAGGAGCCAGAGCAGGACGACGAGGAGCCGCCGCCGGAGACACCAGCGTGCGAGGGATGCCACGATCATGCTCCCGGGGGGTGTGATGGTGGATCTTGGCCGGAAACCGTCCGTCACGGAATGGCGGGCATTCGGGGAATGAACGGCCGACGAAGAACACATGAGCCGTGCGCATCCCACTCTCGCAGCCCGAAATGATCCTTTGCGGACTTCGTGTGCTTATTCACAGCAGTGCGGGAGGTTCTCCCCCACCCGCCGGGCGGGCCGGTTCCGGCGGACCGCGCCCGCCGGAACCGGGGCCCGATCCGGGGCCCGATCCGGGGCCCGATCCGGGGCCCGATCCGGGGCCCGATCCGGGGCCCGATCCGGGGCCCGCGGGAACGGCCCGCGGCCTGCGGGCTGCGGGCTTGCGGGCTTGCGGGCTTGCGGGCTTGCGGGCTTGCGGGCTTGCGGGCTTGCGGTGCGTATCTCCCACGGCGGTCCCGCCGTCGGCCGCGACATGGGCGGCCCGCCGTTCCCCGGCCCGGTCCCGGCGCGGGGAACGCCGAAGGGGCGGTGCTTCGGGACCGGGTCCCTCGCACCGCCCCTTCGGGCACCGCCGCCGGGCCGGGCCCGGCGGCGTGGATCAGCCCTCGGTGACGCCGAGCCGCTCCAGGATCAGCTCCTTGACCCGGGCCGCGTCCGCCTGGCCCCGGGTCGCCTTCATGACCGCGCCGACCAGGGCGCCGGCCGCGGCCACCTTGCCACCGCGGATCTTGTCCGCGATGCCCGGGTTGCCCGCGATGGCCTCGTCGACGGCAGTGGTCAGGGCGCCCTCGTCGGAGACGACCTTCAGACCGCGCCGGTCGACGACCTCGTCCGGGGTGCCCTCCCCGGCGAGCACGCCCTCGATGACCTGGCGGGCCAGCTTGTCGTTGAGATCGCCCCCGGCGACCAGCTCGGACACCCGGGCGACCTGCGCCGGGGTGATCGCCAGCTCGTCCAGCGCGGTGCCGGACTCGTTGGCGCTGCGGGCCAGCTCGCCCATCCACCACTTGCGGGCGGAGGCCGCGTCGGCACCGGCGTCGATCGTCGCGACGATCGGCTCCAGGGCACCGGCGTTGAGGATCGCCTGCATCTCGGTGCCGCTCACGCCCCACTCCTCGCGGAGCCGGCTGCGGCGCACCAGCGGCAGCTCGGGCAGCGCGGCGCGGATCTCCTCGACCCACTCGCGGGACGGGGCGACCGGCACCAGGTCGGGCTCCGGGAAGTACCGGTAGTCCTCCGCCTCCTCCTTCACGCGGCCCGAGGTGGTGGACCCCGTGTCCTCGTGGAAGTGGCGGGTCTCCTGGATGATCGTGCCGCCCGAGGAGAGGACCGCGGCGTGCCGCTGGATCTCGAAGCGGGCGGCGCGCTCCACGGAGCGCAGCGAGTTGACGTTCTTGGTCTCGCTGCGGGTGCCGAACCGCTCGCGGCCGTGCGGGCGCAGCGACAGGTTGACGTCGCAGCGCATCTGGCCCATCTCCATGCGGGCGTCGGACACGCCGAGCGCCCGGATGACCTCGCGCAGCTCCCGGACGTACGCCCGCGCGACCTCCGGGGCCCGCTCGCCCGCGCCCTCGATGGGCCTGGTGACGATCTCGATGAGCGGGATGCCGGCCCGGTTGTAGTCGAGCAGGGAGTGCGAGGCGCCGTGGATACGGCCGGTGGCGCCGCCGACGTGCGTCGACTTGCCGGTGTCCTCCTCCATGTGGGCGCGCTCGATCTGCACCCGGAAGGTCTCGCCGTCCTCCAGCTGTACGTCGAGGTAGCCGTCGAAGGCGATCGGCTCGTCGTACTGGGAGGTCTGGAAGTTCTTCGGCATGTCCGGATAGAAGTAGTTCTTCCGGGCGAAGCGGCACCACTCGGCGATCTCGCAGTTCAGCGCGAGGCCGATCCTGATCGCGGACTCCACTCCGGTCGCGTTGACGACCGGGAGCGCGCCGGGCATGCCGAGGCAGACCGGGCAGGTCTGGGTGTTCGGTCCGGAGCCGAGCGCGGTGGAGCAGCCGCAGAACATCTTGGTGCGGGTGCCGAGTTCGACATGGACCTCAAGGCCCATGACGGGGTCGTACGACGCCAGCGCGTCCTCGTACGACACCAGGTCGGTCGTGGTGGTCACGGTGAAACTTCCCTCTCAGCCCAGCAGGACGTCGTCGTCGCCGAGGCGCTTCACCTCGCGGTAGAGGATGGCGAGGCCGGTGACGATCGCGGCGGCGGACACGGCGGCGTCGACCAGCCGGAGCGTGTCGCTCTCGGCGCGGGCCTGCCTGGCCTGCTTGGCGATGCCGAGCGCGCCGAACGCGGTGGTGGCCATGGACAGGTAGAGGCCGTTCCTGGACTTCTTGAAGCCCTTGGCCTTCGACAGTGCCTTGCTCACAGCGACGGTGCCTCCTCGATCAGCGGGTGACCCCACTGTTCCACGAAGGCGGCCTCGACGGCGGCGCCGACCCTGTAGAGCCGGTCGTCCTTCATGGCGGGGGCGATGATCTGCAGTCCCACCGGCAGGTTGTCCTCGGGGGCGAGCCCGCAGGGCAGCGACATGGCCGCGTTGCCCGCCAGGTTGGTGGGGATGGTGCACAGGTCGGCCAGGTACATCGCCATCGGGTCGTCGGCGCGCTCCCCGATCGCGAAGGCGGTGGTCGGGGTGGTCGGCGAGACGATCACGTCGACCTGCTCGAAGGCCCGCTCGAAGTCGCGCGTGATCAGGGTGCGGACCTTCTGGGCGCTGCCGTAGTACGCGTCGTAGTAGCCGCTCGACAGGGCGTAGGTGCCGAGCATGACGCGCCGCTTGACCTCGGGGCCGAAGCCGGCCTCGCGGGTCAGGGAGGTGACCTCCTCGGCGGAGTGCGTGCCGTCGTCGCCGGTCCGCAGGCCGTAGCGCAGGCCGTCGAAGCGGGCGAGGTTGGAGGAGCACTCGGAGGGGGCGATCAGGTAGTACGCCGAGAGGGCGAGGTCGAAGGACGGGCAGTCCAGCTCGACGATCTCGGCGCCCAGCCCGCGCAGCAGCTCGACGGACTCGTCGAAGCGCTGGACGACACCGGCCTGGTAGCCCTCGCCGCGGAACTGCTTGACGACGCCGACGCGCATCCCCGCGACGCTGCCGTTACGGGCGGCCTCGACCACCGGCGGGACGGGCGCGTCGACGGAGGTGGAGTCCATCGGGTCGTGGCCGGCGATCACCTCGTGCAGCAGGGCCGCGTCCAGGACCGTGCGGGCGCAGGGGCCGCCCTGGTCGAGGGAGGAGGAGAAGGCGACCATCCCGTAGCGGGAGACGGCGCCGTAGGTCGGCTTGACGCCGACGGTGCCGGTGACGGCGGCCGGCTGGCGGATGGAGCCGCCGGTGTCGGTGCCGATGGCGAGCGGCGCCTCGAAGGAGGCGAGCGCGGCGGAGGAGCCGCCGCCGGAGCCGCCGGGGATCCGGGTGAGGTCCCAGGGGTTGCCGGTCGGGCCGTAGGCGCTGTTCTCGGTGGAGGACCCCATGGCGAACTCGTCCATGTTGGTCTTGCCGAGGATGACGACGTCGGCGGCCTTGAGCCGCTTGGTGACGGTCGCGTCGTACGGCGGGATCCAGCCTTCGAGGATCTTGGAGCCGACGGTGGTCGGCACGCCCTCGGTGGTGAAGATGTCCTTCAGCGCGAGGGGCACGCCGGCCAGCGGGCCGAGCTTCTCGCCCCGGGCGCGCTTCTCGTCGACGGCGCGGGCCTGGGCGAGGGCGCCCTCGCGGTCGACGTGCAGGAAGGCGTGCACCTTCTCGTCGACGGCCTCGATGCGGGCCAGGTGGGCCTCGGTGACCTCGACCGCGGTCAGTTCACCGGCGGCGATCTTCGCGGCGATCCCGGCCGCGGTGAGCCTGATGATGTCGCTCATGACGGTTACTCCTCCCCCAGGATCTGCGGCACCTTGAAACGCTGCTGCTCCTGGGCCGGGGCGCCGGAGAGCGCCTGCTCGGGCGTGAGCGACGGACGGACCTCGTCCGCCCGCATGACGTTCGTCAGCGGGAGCGGGTGCGAGGTCGGCGGTACGTCTTGGTCGGCGACCTCGCCGACGCGGGCGACCGCGCCGATGATGTCGTCGAGCTGTCCCGCGAAGTGATCGAGCTCTTCGGGCTTCAGCTCCAGACGCGCCAGCCGGGCGAGGTGGGCGACCTCCTCGCGCGTGATGCCAGGCATGCAGCGTTCCTCTGGGGTGAGTGTGTGTGGTTTGGAGCCAATCCTATGGGGCCGGGCCGGATGGTCGTACATCGGTTTCCCCGGCCCGGCGACGGCCGGGCGGCGTCCCGCTCGATACGGGGTGATGTTCACCCGTTCGGTGGATTCGTCGGGTGCCGTGCCGAAGGGCGGACCCGCCCGCACGGGAGACGTCCGGCGGGCGCGTCCCGCGGCGGACGGGCGCACAGGGGTGTCCCGGGCGGGAGGGCGGACGCCGGGGCCGTCCCGACGGGCGGGCCGCCGGGAGCCGCCCCGGTGGACGGGCGAACCAGGGGGCGTTCCGGCCGATGGAGGGACGCCGGGAGCCATCCCGACGGGCGACCGAACACCGAGGCGTCCCCGGGGACGGGCGGGTGCCGGGGCTGCCGGCCCGGACGGGCGCTGCCGGGCCCGGCAGCCCGGGTCGGCCCGGGGCCCGGCGAACGGGCGCGGGCGGTGCACGGTGGGCCTCCGGCCCGGCGTCGGCGCTCGGGCCCGGACACGTCAGGGGCCCGCGGGTTCCGCGCCGGGCCACCGGGCGCGTCGGCCGGGCGCGCAGAGAGTGCCGGGGGTCCGCCCGTGTCCGCCCATCGGGCGGTCCGCCACCGGGGCGAGTCCGCCGTGCGCGTGGGCCCGGCGAGCGGGCGCGGGCGGTGCACGGTGCGCCTCCGGCCCGGCGTCGGCGCTCGGGCCCGGACACGTCAGGGGCCCGCGGGTTCCGCGCGGGAGTCCGCCCGTGTCCGCCCATCGGGCGGTTCGCCACCGGGGCGAGTCCGCCGTGGACGCCGGTCGGGCGTACTCGCCGAGTGTGCCGACCGGGCGTGCCGACCGGGGCGCCCCGGTCAGGGTGCCGTCCCGCCAGGGCGAGCCCGCTGTGGACGCCGGTCGAACGTGCCCGCGGGGCCTGCCGGTCGGGCGGGCCCGCCGGGGCAACCCGGTCAGAGTGCCCGTGCCGGACCCGGCCCCCGTGGCGACGCCCCGGTCGGGGTGCCGTCAGGGCGTCCGGCGGGGTTCGTCGACCCGGGCGGCGGGCAGCGCGGCGGTGGAGCGCTGCCAGCCCCGGGCGCCCCGGGCGAGCAGCCAGGCGGTGGTCTCGTCCGGCGGCATCGCGGCGGCCACCAGCCAGCCCTGCACGGCGTCGCAGCCGAGGTCGCGCAGCCGCTCCCAGGTCTCGTCGTCCTCGACGCCCTCGGCGACGACCAGCAGGCCGAGGGAGTGGGCGAGGTCGACGGTGCAGCGCACGATCTCCGCGTCCTCGGTGTCCACGGCCAGCCGGGCCACGAACGAGCGGTCGATCTTCAGCTCGCTGACGGGGAGCCGGCGCAGGTGGACGAGGGAGGAGTAGCCGGTGCCGAAGTCGTCCAGCGACATCTTGACGCCGTGCCCGGTCAGGGCGTTGAGGGTGTCGGCGGCGCGCTGCGGGTCCTCCAGCAGGACGTGCTCGGTGATCTCCAGCTGGAGCGCCCCCGCCGGGACCCCGTGCCGGGCGAGCCGGGCGGCGACCGATCCGGCGAAGCCGGGGCTGTGCACGTCGCGCGGGGAGACGTTGACGGCGACCGGCACGAACAGCCCCTGCGAGCGCCACTGGGCGACCTGGGCGAGCGCCGTCTCCAGCACGTACTCGGTGAGGCGGGGCATCAGCCCGGAGGACTCGGCGATGGCTATGAACTCGTCCGGCGGCACCTTGCCCCGCTCCGGGTGGACCCAGCGGACCAGCGCCTCCAGCCCGGCCACCTGGCCGTCGAAGCGGACCTTGGGCTGGTAGTGGAGGCGCACCTCGTGGGCGTCCAGGGCGCGGCGCAGGTCGCCCAGGAGTCCGAGCCGGTCGGGGGTGTTGGAGTCGCGCTTGGACTCGTAGGCCTCCACCCCGGTGCGGTCCCGCTTCGCCTGGTACATCGCCACGTCGGCACGGCGCAGCAGCCCCTCGGCGTCGAGCGCGTGGTCGGGGAAGACCGCGACCCCGGCGCTGGCCTCCAGGACGAGGGTGAGCCCGTCCAGGTCGAGCGGGGAGCTGAGTTCGGTGACCAGGCTCCGGGCGACCCGGGCGGCGGCGGTGGTGGAGTCCGCGACCGGCAGTAAAACGGCGAACTCGTCGCCGCCGAGCCGGGCGGCCTCCGCCCCGCGCGGGAGGGCCTGGCGGAGCCGGTCGGCGGTCTGCAGCAGCAGCCGGTCGCCCGCCAGGTGCCCGAGGGTGTCGTTGACCGAGCGGAAGCGGTCGAGGTCGATCAGCATGAGGGCGGCGCGGGCCCCGGCGCGTTCGGCGTCGTCCAGCGCGGTCCAGGTGCGCTCCAGCAGCCACTGCCGGTTGGGCAGCCCGGTGAGCGGGTCGCGGAGCTGCTCCTCGGCGCGGGCGCGGGCGATCCACAGGGTGGAGTCGAGGGCGATCAGGGGGATGGAGAACAGCGGCAGCAGCAGCGGCTTGGCGACGGCCACCACGCAGATCAGCGGGGCGATGCCGAGCAGGGCGACGGCCAGCAGCCCCTGCCGCAGCAGGGCGGTGCGGGCGACGGTGGGCAGCCCGGGGCGCGGGGTCTGGAGGTACCAGAGCAGGGCGCGGGTGACGACGAGGTAGGCGAGGGCGACCAGCGCCACCTTGGGCACCGCGTAGGGCCCCCAGGCCGTCGGGTCCCAGGGGTGCTCGACGGTGGGGACGGAGCCGCAGACGCCGAGCACCAGGGCCCCGGCGGCGATGCCGAGGATGTCCACGGCGCCGTGCAGGACGCCCTGGCGCCAGCTCCCCCGGCGGGCGATGCCGACCAGGACGACGACGGTGAGGCTGACCATCCCGGCCGGCACCCAGCCGTGGAGCAGCAGGACGGCCAGGGTGAGCGCCGCGCCCGAGCCGGTCCCTCCCCACCAGCGGGAGCGGCCGAGCATGACGAGGTGTCCGACCACGATGCCGGCGAGCACGGCCAGCGACCAGCCCGCGGTCCCGGAGGGGAAGAGGGGGTGGCCGCCGCTGAGGGCTCGGTAGTACCCGGCGCCCAGCACGAACGCGGCGAGGGCGACGATCACGGCGGGCAGCGCGGGCCAGGCCGGATGGCGCTCGGCGTCGGCGTGCTCCTCCGAGCGGCAGGGCAGCGCGAGGGCCGTCCGGTGCCCGGCGAGGCGTCCGGGCACCGCCGGGCGCGGTGTGCCGCCCCCCGGTGCGGGGGGTCTGATGCCCCGCCAGGCGCTGACCAGTCGCCGCAGGCGCAGCCGTGAGCCCGCGGCGGCGCTCTCGGTCGGTTCCATTCCCGTCCCTCTCACAGCCGGCGGTGCCCACCACGCGGCCCGACGCCCGACATCCATCAGCGGCTCCGCGTGGGAGACCCCTTCCCCCTGTTCCGTGGGCAGGGGCCATGCGACCCGGCCGTGACCGGGCACGGCGGGCGCACAACCTCAACAGTAGGCCGCGGAGGGCTTCCTGGGGCACCGGTCGTCAACGGTTGCCCGAATGCGGCCTGGCCACCCGTATGCATCTGGTATGCGCCGATCCAGCGACGTTCAACCGTTATTCCTCGGCCGAAAGCGCGGCGGCGGTCGCGGCCTCGGGGCCCTGGCCGAGCAGGACGGCGAATCCGTCCTCGTCCAGGACGGGCACCTTGAGTTGAACGGCCTTGTCGTATTTGGAGCCGGGATTGTCCCCGACGACGACGAAGGAGGTCTTCTTGGAGACCGATCCGGTCACCTTGGCGCCGCGGCTCTGGAGGGCGTCCTTGGCGCCGTCCCGGGTGTGGCGCTCCAGGGTGCCGGTGACGACGACGGTCAGGCCCTCGAGAGGACGGGGGCCCTCCTCCTCTCCGGTGGCGTGGTCCTCCAGCGGGACGCCGGCGGCCTTCCACTTCCGGACGATCTCGCAGTGCCACTCCTCGGTGAACCACTCCTTGACGGCGGCGGCGATGGTGCCGCCGACGCCGACGGTGGCGGCGAGCTCCTCCTCGGTGGCCTGCTCGATGCGGTCGACGGAGCGGAACTCGCGGGCGAGGGCCTGGGCGGCGACCGGGCCCACGTAGCGGATGGAGAGGCCGTTGAGGAAGCGGGCCAGCGGGCGGGTCCTGGCCTCCCTGATGTTCTCCAGCAGGGCGACGGTGTTCTTCCTGGGCTCGCCGTCCTTGGTGGCGAAGACGGGGACGATCTTCTCCTCGCCGGTCTTCGGGTCGCGCTTGGGCAGCCCGCTGTCCGGGTCGAGGACGTACGCCCGGATGGGCAGGAGCTGTTCGAGGGTGAGGTCGAAGAGGTCGCCCTCGTCGGCGAGCGGCGGCTCGGCCGGTTCCAGCGGCCGGGTGAGGGCGGCGGCGACGACCCCGCCGAAGTGCTCGATGTCGAGGCACTCGCGGCCCGCGAGGTAGGTGAGGCGCTCGCGGAGCTGGGCCGGGCAGGTGCGGGCGTTGGGGCAGCGCAGGTCGATGTCGCCCTGCTTCTTCTCCACGAGCGTCGTCCCGCACTCGGGGCACCGGGTCGGCATGACGAACCTGCGCAGCTCGTCCTCCCTGCCCTCGCGGAGGTCGGCGACCGGGCCGAGGATCTCGGGGATCACGTCCCCGGCCTTGCGCAGCACCACGATGTCGCCGATGAGGACGCCCTTGGCCTTGACGACCTCCTGGTTGTGCAGGGTGGCGAACTCCACCTCGCTGCCCGCCACGGTGACCGGCTCGACCTGGGCGTAGGGGGTGACGCGGCCGGTGCGGCCGACGCCGACCTTGATGTCGATCAGCTTGGTGTTGACCTCCTCCGGCGCGTACTTGTAGGCGATGGCCCAGCGCGGGGCCCGGGCGGTGGAGCCGAGGCGGCCCTGGAGGCGGATCTCGTCGAGCTTGACGACGACGCCGTCGATCTCGTGCTCCACGGAGTGCCGGTGCTCGCCGTAGTACGCGATGAACTCCCGGACGCCGTCGAGTCCGTCGACCACCCGGTTGTGCGGGGAGGTGGGCAGGCCCCAGGTCTCCAGCAGGCCGTACGCCCCGGAGAGCCGGGTCAGGCCGGTGTAGCCCTCCAGCGCGCCGATGCCGTGGACGACCATGCGCAGCGGGCGGGTGGCGGTGACCCTGGGGTCCTTCTGGCGCAGCGATCCGGCCGCCGCGTTGCGCGGGTTGGCGAAGGGCTTGTCGCCGGCGGCGGTCAGCCGGGCGTTCAGCTCCTGGAACTTCTCCATCGGGAAGTAGACCTCGCCGCGGATCTCGACGAGGTCGGGCACCTCCTCCCCGGCGAGGCGGTCGGGGATCCCGGCGATGGTGCGGACGTTGGGCGTGATGTCCTCGCCGGTGCGGCCGTCGCCGCGGGTGGCGGCGCGGACCAGGCGGCCGTGCTCGTAGGTGAGGTTGACGGCGAGTCCGTCGACCTTCAGCTCGCACAGGAAGTGGTACTCCTGGTCGCCCAGCTCCTTGGCGATCCGCTCGGTCCAGGCCGCGAGTTCCTCGTCGTTGAAGGTGTTGTCGAGGGAGAGCATCCGGGAGCGGTGCTCGACGGCCGTGAACTCCGTCTCGTAGGTGCCCGCGACCTTCTGCGTCGGGGAGTCCGGGGTGCGCAGCTCCGGGTACTCCTCCTCCAGCGCCTCCAGGGAGCGCAGCAGCCGGTCGAACTCCGCGTCGCTGACGACGGGGGCGTCCTTCACGTAGTACCGGAAGCGGTGCTCCTCGATCCGCTCCGCGAGCCCGCCGTGCTCCTCGCGTGCCTCCGCGGGCACGTTCGTCGTCTCCGCCTGCTTGTCGCCGGCCACCGTGTCGTCCTCCCGTTACTCAGGGTTGTCCGCGAGTGATCTCGCCGCCCGGACGCAGTGGGCCAGCGCCCGGCGGGCGTACTCGGGGGACGCGCCCGCGAGTCCGCACGCCGGGGTGACCGTGACCGCGTCCGCGAGAAGCCCCGGAGACAGCCCCAGCCTGCGCCACAACGTTCTGACGTCCCCGACGCTACCGGCAGGCTCGGACAATGCGGTGTCCGTCCCCGGCACGACACCGGCGAACAGCCGGGTCCCACCCTCGACCGCCTCCCCGATCGCCTCGTCGTCACGTTCGGTGAGCAGCGAGACGTCGAAGGAGACCCCGGCCGCCCCGGCCCGGCGCAGCAGGGCGAAGGGGACGGCGGGCGCGCAGCTGTGGACGACGGTGGGGCCGCCGTCGTGCGCGGCGACGAGGTCGCGGAGGGCGGCCTCGACCTCCTGGCGGTCCACGGCGCGGTGGGTGCGGTAGCCGCTGGCGGTGCGGACCCGGCCGGTGAGGACGGCGGTCAGGGACGGCTCGTCGAGCTGGAGGACGGGGGTGGCGCCGGGCACCCGCCGCCGGATCTCCGCGAGGTGGAGGCGCAGGCCCTCGGCGAGGGAGGCGGTGAGGTCGCGGCGGGCGCCGGGGTCGGAGAGGACGGCCTCCCCGTTGCGCAGCTCCAGGCCGGCGGCGAGCGTCCAGGGGCCGACGGCCTGCACCTTGAGGGGTCCCTGGTGGCCCTGGGTGAACTCCTCCAGCGCGTCGAGGTCCTCGGCGAGCCAGGCGCGGGCCCGCCGGGTGTCGCGGCCGGGGCGGTCGCCGAGCCGCCAGCCGCTGGGCTCCACGCGCGCGTACAGCTCCACGAGCATCCCGGCGGTGCGGCCGGTCATGTCGGCGCCGGGGCCGCGGGCGGGCAGCTCGGGGAGGAAGGGGAAGTCCTCGAAGCTGCCGGTGGCGGTCCGGGCGGCCTCCCGGGCGTCGAGGCCGGGCAGCGAGCCGATGCCGGTGGCGGGGCCGAAGGGGCGGTTGTCGTTCACGGGGAAAGCGTACGCAGGCGGCGGGGGTGCGGTGCGCCGGACTCCCGCCGTACGCCGCCCCCGGAGGGCCCGGGGACGCGGCCGGTCCGATCGCGGGCTTGCGGGGGCGGTGGGGGTCCGGGCGCACGCGGTGTCCGGGCGGTGCGGCCCGGGACATGCCCCCGGGCGGACGCGCGGGGGCGGGTACGGCGACGCGGCCGGGCGCGAGCCCCGGCCGGGCGCGGGCTCACCCGCGGGCACGGGTGTCCGGACACGACCCCGACGGACGGACGGGGCCCGTACGGCATCGCGGCCGGGCGCGAGACCCCGGACAGGGCGCAGGTGTCCGGGCCGTGCGGCACGGGACACGACCCCGGGAGACGCGCGGGGCGGCGGGTACGGCGACGCGGCCGGGCGTGAGCCCCGGCCGGGCGCGGGCCCCCGGCGGGCTCAGGTGTCCGGACGAGTGACGGCTCCGGGCGGAGCCGCCCCGCCCCCGCACCGTCCCCGGCGGACGCGTGGCCCGCCCCGCGCGGTGGTCCGGGGTGCGGGCGTTCGTCCGGCGTACGGCCCCTGCCTGGCGCGCGGGCCCGGCGCGCGGGCCCGGGCCCCGCCCCCGGTTACCGTCCCGGGCGGATCGTCAGGTCGTTGACCTCGGCGTCCCTGGGGAGGTCGAGGGCCGCCAGGAGGGCCGTGGCGACCGACTCCGGGTCGATCCAGCGGGCCGGGTCGTACTCCCTGCCCTCCTGGCTGTGCACCTTGACCTGCATGGGGCCGGCGGTGCGGCCGGGGTAGACGGAGGTGACGCGGACGCCGTGGGCGTGCTCCTCCTGGCGCAGGGAGTCCGCGAGGGCCTTCAGCCCGTGCTTGGAGGCGGCGTACGCGGACCAGTTGGCGGAGGCGTTCATCCCGGCCCCGGAGTTGACGAACACCACGTGTCCCTGGGCGGCGCGCAGTTGCGGCAGCAGCAGCCGGGTCAGCTCGGCGGGGGCGATCAGGTTGACGTTGAGCTGGTGGTGCCAGGTCCGGGGGGTGAGGTCCCCGACCGGGCCGAGGTCGACCACTCCGGCGATGTGCAGCAGGGAGTCGACGCGGTCGGGCGGCGACTGGTGGGACAGGGCCCAGGAGAGCCGGTCCGGGTCGGCCAGGTCCCCGACCAGGGTGGCGGCGCCGGGGAAGGCGGCGGCCAGTTCCCTGGCCCGGCCCGCGTCGCGGGCGTGCAGCACGAGGCCGTCGCCGCGCTCGTGCAGTCGGCGGGCCACGGCCGCGCCGATGCCCGAGCCCGCTCCGGTGATCACATGAGTAGCCATGGCCGCCATGCTCGCACCACCGGGGGGTCAGACCACGCCCCGGCTCTCCTCCAGGTGGGCGAGGGCGCCCACCGGCTCCTCGGCGAAGAACACGAGGTCGGTCAGGGGCCGGGGCAGGAAGCCCTCGTCCTCCATGCGGCGGAACTGCTCGCGGAGGCCGTCGTAGAAGCCCGCCGTGTTGAGCACGACGACCGGCTTGCCGGTGCGGCCGTGCTTCTTCAGCTCCAGGATCTCGGTCGCCTCGTCCAGGGTGCCGGTGCCGCCGACCATGACCACCACCGCGTCGGCCTTCTCCAGGAGCAGGCGCTTGCGCTCGCCGAGGTCCCCGGCGATCACCATCTCGTCGGCGTCCGCGCGGGCCCGGTCCGCGAGGAAGTCCACGGAGACGCCCAGCAGCCGCCCCCCGGCCTCCTGGACGCCGTCCGCGACCACCTTCATCAGCCCGACGTCGGAACCGCCCCAGACGAGGGTGTGGCCCCCCTTGCCGAGCAGGGTGGCGAACTCCCGCGCGGGACGGGTGTAGCGCTCGTCGAGGTCGGCGGCGGACAGGAAGACGCAGATGTTCATGGCCCCACGGTACGGCGCGGCCCGGGCGGGAAGAACGCGGCCTCCGGGCACGCTGTCCTGAAGGGGGCCGCCCATGTGACGGGGGCCACCGACCGAGGAGGACGATCGTGAGCGAGGGACACCGCATCACCGTCGGGCCCAGCGGACGGCACGTGCGCGTGGTGCGCGGCGGCCGGGTCCTGGCGGAGAGCGACGGGGCGCTGCTGCTGCGCGAGACGGGCTGCCCCGACCGGTACTACATCCCGGCCGGGGACGTGCGGCTCGATCTGCTGACCCCGTCGGGCACGCGGACGCACTGCCCGTTCAAGGGCGACGCGTCGTACTGGTCGCTGCCGGACGCGCCGGACCTGGCCTGGGCCTACCCGGAGCCGAAGCCGGAGGTGGCCGCGATCAGGGACCACCTGTGCTTCTACGACGTGGAGGTGTTCTGACCGGCGCGGCGGCGCCGCCGCAGGCGGCCCGGCCCGGCGCCCCCGGGGCGCGGGGCCCGGCCGCGGGTCAGGCGGCGCCGGCCGTGGCGCGCGTGGTGGAGGCGATGGTCGCCGAGCCCACCACCCGGCTGCCGTCGTAGAGGACGACGGCCTGGCCGGGGGCGACGCCGCGCACCGGCGCGGAGAAGGCGACCTCCAGGGTGCCGCCGACGACCTCGGCCCGGACCTCCGTCTCGCCGCCGTGGGCGCGGAGCTGGGCCGTGTAGGTGCCGGGGCCGGAGGGGGCCGCGCCGCACCAGCGGGGCCTGATCGCGGTGAGCGCGGTGACGTCCAGGGCCTCGGCCGGGCCCACCGTCACCCTGTTGTCCACCGGCGAGATGTCCAGCACGTACCGGGGCTTGCCGTCGGGGGCGGGGGTGCCGATGCGCAGGCCCTTGCGCTGGCCGATGGTGAAGCCGTAGGCGCCCTCGTGGGTGCCGAGCCGCTCCCCGGACTCGTCGACGATGTCGCCCTCGGCGCGGCCCAGGCGGCCGGCCAGGAAGCCCTGGGTGTCGCCGTCGGCGATGAAGCAGATGTCGTGCGAGTCGGGCTTCCGGGCGACGGCGAGCCCCCGCCGGGCGGCCTCCGCCCGGATCTCGTCCTTGGTGGTGACGGTGTCCCCGAGCGGGAACAGGGCGTGCGCGAGCTGCCGGTCGTCGAGCACACCGAGCACGTAGGACTGGTCCTTGGCCATGTCGGAGGCGCGGTGCAGCTCCCGGACGCCGTCCTCGCGCAGCACCACTCTGGCGTAGTGGCCGGTGCAGACGGCGTCGAAGCCGAGCGCGAGCGCCTTGTCGAGGAGCGCGGCGAACTTGATCTTCTCGTTGCAGCGCAGGCAGGGGTTGGGGGTGCGGCCGGCCTCGTACTCGGCGACGAAGTCCTCGACGACGTCCTCACGGAAGCGGTCGGCGAGGTCCCAGACGTAGAACGGGATGCCGATGACGTCGGCCGCGCGGCGGGCGTCCCGCGAGTCCTCGATGGTGCAGCAGCCCCGCGCGCCGGTGCGGAAGGACTGCGGGTTCGCGGAGAGGGCGAGATGGACGCCGGTCACGTCGTGCCCCGCCTCGGCCGCGCGGGCGGCGGCGACGGCGGAGTCGACCCCGCCCGACATGGCGGCGAGGACGCGGAGGGGGCGGGCGGGCCGCGGGGTGTCAGTCATAGCCCCTCCAGGGTACGGGGAAAGGGAACCGGGACCCTCGGATATCCGTTCTCCCGGGTATGGGGGAAAAGAGCGGATCGGGCGGGGCCGGCGGCCGGGAGCGGCACATCGGCCGGCGGGCGCTGTTGTTCGGCGGTACGGCGGTCG
Source organism: Streptomyces sp. NPDC107521 (assembly GCF_055598485.1). Classification (NCBI taxonomy): domain Bacteria; kingdom Bacillati; phylum Actinomycetota; class Actinomycetes; order Kitasatosporales; family Streptomycetaceae; genus Streptomyces; species Streptomyces sp. NPDC107521. Next base: position 64,677 of record NZ_JBVKAT010000012.1, on the reverse strand, counting down.
CCGTGGGCGGCGCGGCGCTGTGGTGGCGCGGGCCCGGGGAGCGGACGCCGCGGGTGCCGGGGGCGGTGGACTACGCGGGGGCCCGCTGGGTGGCCGCCTCGGAGGCGAACTGGCGGCGCGCGGACCGACCCGGCGACTACCGGATCGACCGGGTCGTCGTCCATGTCACCCAGGGCAGTCTGGCGAGCGCGGTGCGGGCCTTCCAGGACCCGGGCCACCGGGCGGCGGCCCACTACGTGGTGGGGCGCGACGGGCGGGTCACCCAGATGATCCGCGAGCTGGACGTGGCCTACCACGCGGGGAACAGGGAGTACAACGAGCGCAGTGTGGGCATCGAGCACGAGGGGTTCGTGGACCGCCCGCAGGACTTCACGGACGCCATGTACGCGGCCTCGGCCGAGCTGACCGCGGGGATCTGCGCCCGCTACGGGATACCCGTCGACCGCGCGCACATCATCGGGCACGCGGAGGTGCCGGGCGCCGACCACACCGACCCCGGGCCGCACTGGGACTGGGACCGGTACCTGCGGCTGGTGCGGCGCGCCCGCGCCTCGGTCCCGACGCCGGGCACCGGGACGGGCTCGCCGGGGACTGCGGTCGCGGGCGGCTGACGCCCCGGCGGGCCGGAGCCGCCCGGCGCGGGCGGGGTCCGGCGAGCCCCCGGTTCAGCTCAGGCCGGCCGCGCGGGCCCGCTCCACCGCCGGGCCGATGGCCTTGGCGACGGCCTCCACGTCGTCCGCCGTGGAGGTGTGGCCGAGGGAGAACCGCAGGGTGCCGCGGGCCAGTTCGGGGTCGGTGCCGGTGGCCAGCAGGACGTGGCTGGGCTGCGCGACCCCGGCGGTGCAGGCGGAGCCGGTGGAGCACTCGATGCCCTGGGCGTCGAGCAGCAGGAGCAGGGAGTCGCCCTCGCAGCCCGGGAAGGTGAAGTGGGCGTTGGCCGGGAGCCGGCGCACCGGGTCGCCGCCGAGCAGGGCGTCGGGCACCGCGTCGAGCACCGCCTCGGCCAGCCGGTCGCGCAATGCGCCGACCTCGCGGGCGAACCGGGGCTGCCGGGCGGCGGCGTGCCGGGCGGCGACCGCGAAGGAGGCGACGGCGGGGACGTCGAGGGTGCCGGAGCGGACGTGGCGCTCCTGGCCGCCGCCGTGCAGCACGGGCACGGGGCTGTGCTCGCGGCCCAGGACCAGGGCGCCGATGCCGTAGGGTCCGCCGATCTTGTGGCCGGAGACGGACATCGCGGCCAGTCCGGAGGCGCCGAAGTCCACCGGGAGCTGGCCCACCGCCTGGATCGCGTCGGCGTGCAGCGGGACGCCGAACTCGGCGGCCACGTCGGCCAGTTCGCGGACCGGCATGATGGTGCCGATCTCGTTGTTGGCCCACATCACGGTGACGAGGGCCACATCGCCGGGGTCGCGGGCGAGGGCCTCGCGCAGGGCCTCGGGGTGGACGGCGCCGTACGCGTCGACGGGCAGGTACTCGACGGTGGCGCCCTCGTGCTCGCCGAGCCAGTGGACGGCGTCGAGGACGGCGTGGTGTTCGACGGGGCTGGCCAGCACCCTGGTCCGGGCCGGGTCGGCGGCGCGGCGGGCCCAGTACAGGCCCTTGACGGCGAGGTTGTCGGCCTCGGTGCCGCCGGAGGTGAGGACGACCTCGCTGGGGCGGGCGCCGAGGGCCTCGGCGAGGGTCTCGCGGGCCTCCTCCACGGTGCGCCGGGCGCGGCGGCCGGACGCGTGGAGGGAGGAGGCGTTTCCGGTGACACCCAGGTGTGCGGCGAGTGCCTCGATCGCCTCGGGAAGCATCGGGGTGGTCGCGGCGTGGTCGAGGTAAGCCATGGTGCCCCCGATTCTACGGGGCGCCCCCGCACGCCCCCGGGCCGAGGGCGCCCCCGGGGCCGGACCCGACGGACACGGCCGTGCCCGGACCACACCCTCCGGCCCGGGCACGGGGTGGCGGGGCGGCCCGACACCGGGAGGGGCCGGGGCGGCGGGAAGGGGCCGGGGACCGACGGGAGCCAAGGCCGGGCACGGCGGCACGGGGCCGGGCGAGGCTCGGCCCCGGCCACGGGGTCCCGGGTCCCGGGCCCCGCGTCGCTGCCGTCAGGCCAGGCGGACGCGGGCCAGCTGGCGGGACTGGGCGACCAGCCGGTCCGCGCTGTCCCAGACCTCGGCGTCCTCCTCCAGGAAGCCCCCGGCGAGGTTGCGCGTGGTGACGGCGATCCGCAGCGGGCCGGGCGCCGGGCGGCAGCGCACGTGCGCGGTCAGCTCGACGGTGGGCACCCAGCCCTTGAGCCCCAGCTCGAACGCGGTGGGCGGCAGCGCGTCCACCGCGAGCAGCAGCGAGAGCGGGTCGGCGTCGCGGCCGTCGGCCAGTCCGAACCAGGAGCGCATCTCCCCCTTGCCGGAGGGCTGTCCGAGCGCCCAGCCCAGGGTGGCCGGGTCCAGCTTGAGCATCAGCCGGTCGGTGATGGCCGAGCTGCCCTCGACGGGGGCGGGGCCGTCCTCGGGGCCGAAGCACCGCTCCATGGGCGGCAGCACGGGCGGCCGCGCGGCGGTGCGGACGTCGTCGGGCAGGGTGCCCAGGTCGCCGTAGGAGGCGAGGACGCGGATGCGTTCGACCTCGGCGCCCTCGTCGTCGTACTGGAGGAGGGACGCCTGGCCGGTGGAGAGGGAGCGCCCGGTGCGGACGGTCTTGGTGCGGATCACGGCGGGGCCGGGCCGCGAGGCGGTGAGGTAGTGCGCCGTGATGGTGAACGGGTCCGGGTGCGGCAGGGCGTCGCCGAGGGCGCGGCCCAGGACGGCCAGGAGATAGCCGCCGTTGACGGCGCTGATGATCGTCCAGCCGGCGGAGAGGTCGATGCCGTAGACGCCCGGGGCATGTCGGACGACGGCGGTGTCACGGTCGAACTCGCTGTCGCCGATGGTGGCCCGGGTGACCGGCGCGGAGGCTGCTTCTGGCATGACGGCAACCGTACCCCAGGGATCTACTAAGCGGTAGCTTTGGCCCGAAAGGGACGCCTCGCCCCGGAGCCGGAACCGCCGGGAGCCGGGAGCCGGAGCGGGAGCCGCCGGGAGCCGGGGCCGGGACCGCCGGGCTCTCACTCGCCCTCCACCGCCGTCGAGCGCCGGTTCCAGGCGCGCGGGGCCCGCCAGTGGTAGCGCAGGGCGAGCAGCCGCAGTACGAAGGCGGTGACCACGGCGAGGCCGCCGGTGACGGGGGTCAGGGCGTCCTGACGGATGCACAGGGCGACCATGGCGGAGCCGACGACGGCCGGGACGGCGTACAGGTCGCGGTCCCAGCGCAGCAGCGAGGGCACCTCGTTGGCGAGCACGTCGCGCAGCACGCCGCCGCCGACGGCCGTGGCGAGCCCCAGACAGGCGGAGGCGGTCAGGCCGAGCCCGTAGTCGTACGCCTTGGTGGTGCCGGCGACGCAGAACAGGCCGAGACCGGCCGCGTCGAAGATGTTCACACCGGTCTGCAGGCGCTCGACGTGCGGGTGCAGGAAAAAGACCAGCACCGTGGCGAGGAGCGGGGTGACGAAGTACCCCAGGTCCGTGAAGGCCGCGGGCGGGACGGCGCCGATGACGAGGTCCCGGAACAGCCCGCCGCCCAGTGCGGTGACCTCGGCGAGGACGGCGATGCCGAACACGTCGAAGTTCTTGCGGACGGCCAGCAGCGCGCCGGAGATGGCGAAGACGAAGATCCCGATCAGATCGAGCGTGTGCTGGACGGTGGGACTGAAGAGTTGCTGGTACACCCTGACATTCTTACCCGACAGCGAACCCCCGCCTTGTAAACGAAGGCGGGGGCTCGCTGGACGGGCAGGTTACTTCTTGTCGCCGGTCACTTCCTGCCGCCGGGGGATTCCCCGGACTCCCCGGACTCCGCGGAGTCCCCGGAGCCCGCCGGGGCCGCGCCCTGCTCCGGCGCCGGGGACTCCCCGGCCGCCGGGGGCTCCCCGGCCGGTCCGGCGCCCCCGGCCGGCTCCGCCGCCGCGCCGCCGACCTCCGCGGCGACCGCCGCCGAGGTCGCCGCGGACTCGGCGAGCGCCTTCTCCGGGACCGTCTCCGCCGCCGCCCTGGCGTCGGAGAGCAGGACGACGTCCTGCGGCGCCTGGTCCGCGAAGTTCTCCGGGTGGTGGCAGGCGACCCGCTGCCCCGGCCGCAGCTCCTTCAGCGGCGGCTCGGTGGTCGCGCAGATCTGCGTGGCCTTCCAGCACCGGGTGTGGAAACGGCAGCCGCTGGGCGGCGCGATCGGCGAGGGCACGTCGCCGCGGAGCAGGATGCGCTCGCTCCTGGCGCCCCGGCGCTTCGGGTCCGGCACCGGCACGGCCGACATCAGGGCCTTGGTGTACGGGTGCATCGGCGCCTCGTACAGCGAGGTGCGGTCCGCCAGTTCGACGATCTTGCCCAGGTACATCACCGCGATCCGGTCCGAGACGTGCCGGACGACGGACAGGTCGTGCGCGATGATCACGTACGTCAGGCCCAGTTCCTGCTGGAGGTCGTCCATCAGGTTGACGACCTGGGCCTGGATGGAGACGTCCAGCGCGGAGACCGGCTCGTCCGCGACCACCAGCTTCGGCTTCAGGGCCAGCGCGCGGGCGATGCCGATGCGCTGGCGCTGGCCGCCGGAGAACTCGTGCGGGTAGCGGTTGAAGTGCTCCGGGCTCAGGCCCACCAGCTCCAGGAGCCGCTGGACCTCCTTCTTCACCCCGCCCTCGGGCTCCACGCCCTGGAGGCGGAACGGTGCCGAGACGATGCCGCCGATGGTGTGGCGCGGGTTCAGCGAGCCGTACGGGTCCTGGAAGATCATCTGGATGTCCCGCCGCAGCGGGCGCATCCCAGCCGTGTTCAGCCGTGTGATGTCCTGGCCCTCGAAGTGGATCGAGCCGCCGGTCGGGTCCTGGAGCCGGGTGATGACCCGGCCCATGGTCGACTTGCCGCAGCCCGACTCGCCGACCACGCCGAGGGTCTCGCCCTTGCGCACCTCGAAGTCGATGCCGTCGACAGCCTTGACCGCGCCGACCTGCCGCCGCAGGACGCCCTTGCGGATCGGGAAGTGCTTCTGCAGGCCCTCGACCCTGAGCAGCACCTCGCGCTCCCCGGGAGCCGCCGCCTGCGCCGGGACCTTCGTCCCGTCCGTCTTCTTCGTCTCACTCACAGCTTCGGCACAATCTCTTCGGTCCAGATCCGCGTGCGGTCCTCCGGCGAGAGGTGGCAGGCGGAGTAGTGTCCGCTGCCGACCTGCTGGAGCTCCGGGCGCACGGTACGGGTGACATTGCCCTTGGGGAGGTCGGCGTACGGGCAGCGCGGGTGGAAGGCGCAGCCCGAGGGGACGTTGATGAGGCTCGGCGGCTGGCCCTTGACCGGGATGAGCCGTTCGGAGGTCTCGCGGTCGATGCGGGGCATCGAGCCGAGCAGGCCCCAGGTGTAGGGGTGCTGGGGGCGCTCGAAGACGTCGTCGACCGAACCGCGCTCCACGCACCGGCCGCCGTACATCACGAGGACGTCGTCGGCGATCTCGGCCACCACGCCGAGGTCGTGGGTGATGAGCACGACGGCGGAGCCGAACTCCTTCTGCAGATCGCGGACGAGGTCGAGGATCTGCGCCTGGACGGTCACGTCGAGGGCGGTCGTCGGCTCGTCGGCGATGAGCAGTTCGGGGTTGTTGACCAGGGCCATGGCGATCATCGCGCGCTGGCGCATGCCGCCGGAGAACTCGTGCGGGTAGCTGTCGACACGCTTGCCGGGCTCGGGGATGCCGACCCGGTCGAGCATCTCGACCGCCCGCTTGCGCGCCGCCTTGCGGCTGACGGCGTGGTGGACCCGGTACGCCTCGACGATCTGGCTGCCCACCGAGTAGTACGGGTGCATCGCGGACAGCGGGTCCTGGAAGATCATCGCCATCTCGCGCCCGCGCAGCCGGCGCACCTCGTCCGGCTCGGCGGAGACCAGTTCCTTGCCGTCGAGCCAGATCTCGCCGGACATCCGGACGTTCTTGCCGCGGGGACCGAGGCGGTGCAGGCCCATGATGGCCAGCGAGGTGACCGACTTGCCCGAGCCCGACTCGCCGACGATGCAGAGGGTCTTGCCCTTCTCCACCTGGAAGCTGAGCCCGTCGACGGACTTGACCAGGCCGTCGTCGGTCGGGAAGTGCACCTTGAGGTCGCGGACCGTGAGGAACGCGTCGGGCGCGTTCGCGGGGGTGCCCGCGGCGGACGCGGTCCTGGAGAGTTCGGTCACGAGAGCCTCACCCGGGGGTCGGCGGCGGCGTACAACAGGTCCACCAGGAGGTTGGCGAAGACGACGAAGAAGGCGGCGAGCAGGGTGACGCCGAGGATCGGCGGCAGGTCGTTGTCGGTGATGCCCTGCACCGCGTACTGGCCGATGCCCGGCAGTGAGAACACCGTCTCGGTGATCACCGCACCGCCGAGCAGCAGGCCGAGGTCCATGCCGAAGACGGTGATGATCGGCGTCAGGGCGGCCCGCAGGCCGTGCCGGGTGACGACGGTGCGCTCGCGCAGGCCCTTGGCGCGGGCCGTGCGGATGAAGTCCTCGTTCATCGTCTCCAGCATCCCCGAGCGGGTGAGCCGCGCGTAGATGGCGGAGTACAGCAGGGCGAGCGAACACCAGGCCGGGAAGAGCGTGTTGGCCCATTGGCCCGGATTCTCGGTGAACGCCACATAGGTGCGTCCGAAGATGGGCCACTGGAAGGTGAACAGCAGCAGCGCCAGGTTGCCGGTGAAGAACATCGGCAGCGAGACACCGGCCAGCGCGACGCCCATGAAGGTGCGGTCGAAGACGCTGCGGGGCTTGAGCGCCGAGATGACACCGATCAGGACACCGGAGAGCAGCCAGAGCACGGCGGCGCCGCCGGCCAGGGAGAGCGTCACCGGGAGCCGGGAGGTGAGCTGCGGCCACACCTCGACGTGGTTCTTGAAGGAGTAGCCGAAGCACGGAGCGTCGCAGCGCGCCGTCGTGGGGCCCAGGTTGTAGGTGGCGCCGCTGACGATCCCCTTGATGAAGTGCCAGTACTGGACGTAGAGGGGCTGGTCCAGGCCGAGGTTCTGCTTGACCGCGGCGATGTCGGCCTTCGTCGGACTCTTTCCGATGTACTGCTGGGCGAGCTGGTCGGCGCTCTGGCCGACGAGCCGCGGCAGCAGGAAGAAGATCGCGAAGGTGACCGCGGTGACGACCAGCAGCAGGATCACTGCCGCGAACGTCCGACGGAGGATGTACGAGATCACGGGGACCGGCGCTGGTGCCCGCGGGCCGCGAAGCCCGCGGGCACCAATGCCTTCACCTGCCTTCCGGGGCTACTTCTTGGTCGTGCCGATGTTGAGGTAGTCGTACTGACCGCTGAAGGCCGCCGTGGACACCAGGTTGGTGAAGGTGGTCGGGCGGTACAGCAGGACCTTGAAGTAGGTCAGCGGGACGAGCGCGGCCTGCTCCATCGCGCGCTTGTCGATCTCGGCGTAGAGCGAGTTGCGCTCGGTCTCGTCCTCGGTGGCGATGGCCTTGCCGAGCAGCTCGTTGATCTGCTTGTCGTCGATGTACGACAGGTTGGTGTTGCCCGAGGTGCCGATCGCGCCGCCGTTCAGGATCTGCTGCAGGAAGCCGTAGCCGGAGGGCCAGTCGGCACCCCACTGCATCAGGTGCAGACCGATGTTCTGCTTCTTGGTGAACGTGGGCACACCGGCGTAGTCGGTGAAGTACTTGCCCGACGGGTACTGCTTCAGGCTGGCGTTGATGCCGACCTTCTTCAGCGAGGCGATGATCGCGGTGGCCGCGTCGATCTCCTGCGGGCGGTCGCTGCGGGCGGAGATGTTGGTGGTGATGGTCTTCTTGCCGCAGGCCTCGAGCTGCTCCTTGGCCTTGGCCACGTCGCCCTTGTTGCCCTCGGTGGCGTAGACGTCCGCCTTGCCGTAGCCGACGACGTCCGGCGGCAGGACGGTGGTGGCGACCTCACCGCGGATCGGGCCGCCGAGGGCCGTCTGCACGGAGACCTTGTCGATGGCGTACTCGACGGCCTTGCGGCACTCGACCTTGTCGAACGGGGCGACCTGGTTGTTGATCGCCATGTAGACCAGACGGCCACCGTAGGTGTTGTCCGTGTTGGCCTTCAGCTTGGCGTCGTTGACGACCTTGGCCTGCGTCGCGGCCTGGACGCCGGTGCCGCCGAAGTCGATGGCGGTGCCGGACTGCACGTCCTGGTCGATCGTCTCGGCGTTGACCTTGAGCTTGACGACGATCTTGTCCGGGTACTGCTTGCGCAGCGGGTCGGTCTTCGGGTCCCAGTTCTCGTTGCGGACGAGGACGACCTGCTTGCCCTCCTCGTAGCTCTGGAACTTGTAGGAGCCGGACGACACGATGTTCTTGACGTAGTCGATGCCGGTGTCCTTGGCCTGCGGCACCGGCGCCGTCTGCGGCGTCGCGACCAGGTAGTCGAACTCCTGGAACGGGCGGTCGAGGTGGAAGACGACGGTGGTGTCGTCCGGCGTCTCGATCGCCTTCAGGCCCTCGGGGCTCTTGTCCTTGTACGGGCCCTTGTACTTGGCGCCGTCCTTGAGGAACTGCTGGAAGTAGTTCGGGCCCAGGGAGATCACGTCACGCGCGAAGTTGGAGCGCTCGACGGCGTACTTGACGTCCTTCGAGGTGATCGGCGTGCCGTCCTGGTACTTCAGGCCCGCACGCAGCTTGTACGTCCAGGTCTTGCCGCCGTCGCTCGGCTGGCCCTTGCTCTCGGCCAGGTCGGGGACGAGGTTGTTGCCCTTCTCGCCCGGACCGGGCGCGAAGGTCATCAGCGGACGGGCGTAGAGCCGGCTGAAGTTGTACATGTACGCGTAGTACGTGTTGCCGGGGTCGAAGGAGTCCGGCACGTCCGAGTACTCGTACGTGACCGTCCCGCCCTTCTGGGTGGAGGCGTTGACGACGCTCGTGGTCGCTGCGTTGGCCTCAGCCGACGTGTTGCCCTTGTTCTCCGAGTTGTCGTCGGCCTTGCTGCACGCCGAGAGCAGCAAGCTCGCACTGCCGACGGCCGCGATAGCGGCCAGCGTTGACCTTCGCATGATGGTCTGCTTCCCCTCCATTGGTGGTAAATCTGTAGGACTCTCTGCGCAGGCGCCGCTCAGCGGCTGCGCGGGTCGAGAGCGTCACGGAGACCGTCGCCGAGCAGGTTGAACGCCAGGACGGTCACGAAGATGGCAAGACCGGGAACGATCATGAACTGGGGATCGACCTGGTAGAAGTCGACCGCCTGGTTCAGCATGCCGCCCCACGAGGCCTGCGGCGGCTGGATGCCCACGCCGAGGAAGCTCAGGGACGCCTCGAAGAGGATGTTGGTCGGGATCAGCAGCGTCGAGTAGACGATGATCGGACCCACGAGGTTCGGCAGCAGCTCCCGGAAGAGGATGTACGGGCCCTTGGCCCCCATCCCCCGGGAGGCGTCGACGAACTCGCGCTCCCTCAGGGCCAGTGTCTGGCCCCGGACGATGCGGCCCAGATAGGGCCAGTTGAAGAAGCCGATGACGAAGACCAGCACCACGATGTGGAGCGGCAGTCCCTCCAGCCCGAAGGCACCGCCCTGCAGCGTCGCCGAGATGGCGATGGCGAACAGCAGGAGGGGGAAGGCGAGGAAGGTGTCCATCAGCCGGCTGATGATCGTGTCGACGCGTCCGCCGTAGTAACCGGCGACCACGCCGAGGACGGCGCCGATGGTGTTCGACAGGATCGTGGCGCCGAAGGCGACGACCAGCGAGACCCAGGAGCCCTCCAGGATACGGGTGGCGATGTCCCGCCCGAACTTCGGCTCCACACCGAGCGGGTGCTCCATGCTCATGCCGCCGAAGTCGCCCTTCGGCAGCGAGGTGTTGGGGTCGATCAGGTCCTGGTTGAGGGCGTTGGGGTCCAGGCCGAACATCGCCTGGATGGGACGGGACAGGATCGCGATGAGGACCAGCAGGATCACCACGACCCCGCCGGCGACGGCGACCTTGTCCTTCTTGAAGCGGGACCAGGCGATCTGGCCCAGGGAACGGCCCTCGATCTGCCCCTTATCGGCGCCGACCAGGACAGCCTCGGGCTGTGCCTCGGCTTGCGCCCCGGTGGTCTCGATCGGTGCGGTCACAGTGACCCGACCCCTCTCGCCGGTGGTGACCGGCCTTTGCCCGCCGTTGTCGGCGACTTGTTCCGTTTGCTTGCTGCCCGGCGGACGCGGTGTGACTCGGCCGTCCGCCGTCCGGCCTCCGGCGCACCTCATGGGCGCTCACTCACCGGACCGGCGGCCTTCCCCCGTGGAGGGGAGTCTTCAACGCCCCGGCGATCACGCGCCAGATCTGACGGGGAAAGTATGCGCAACCGTGACGCCGACCGCTGAGTTCCGTTATCCGAACGGCAGACAACTCATGCCGGACAGTGGCCTGTCCATCATGTCCGGTGAAATCAGGACAGAGCCCCTCGCCCCCCGAAAGCCTCGATCCCGGACACAGTGGCACAGGGGCGCGGAGCCCGTGCGGGGACCCCATCTCTTCACCCGGCCGACCGTACTCGCCGGTACCTTACGCGTCCGCGCAGGCCACGGGGCGGGGACGCGGGGCGGGCCCGTCGCGGGCGGGGGGCGGCGCCGGGCTCCGGACGGCCGGGAGGGCGGGGTGCCGGGGGCGCTCGGGGCGGGTGGCGGACGCGTGGCGGGCGCGCTCCGGGCGGGTGACGGGCTCCGGAGGCCGCGGGTGACCGCGGATGCCGGGGCGGCCCGGTGGGTTCCGCGCCGGGGGATGCCGGGTGGTGCCGGGCCGGCGGGGCGCCGGGCATGGAAGCGCGGGCGGGACCGGGGATTCGGACTCGGGACCGGGGCTCGGGACCGGGGCTCGGGTCAGTACGCGCCGCGCGGCGGGTAACCGTAGCCGGGGCCCGGGGCGGGCGCGTGGGCCTCGCGGTCGTAGAACGGACGGGCGTTGGCCCGCAGCCACATGGCGACCGGGTCGTGCGCGTCGGTCATGGCGACGGTGGAGACCGGCAGCCCCTCCGGGACCGCGCCCACCGACTGCTGCATCATGCCGCGCACCGCGTCCACGGCGGGCGGGGAGACGTCGTACACGTCCAGGCCGATGGCCAGGTACGGGGAGCCCAGGGCCGGCTGCACCCAGGCCCGGCGCAGGGCGCGGACGGCGGGGGTGCGGTGGGCGTTGCGCGCGAGCAGGGCGTAGAACTGGGGGATCTCGATGGCCGGGTCGGACAGGCTCAGCGGACCGGCGGGCTGACGGTCCAGTCCGGAGGCGATCCGGCGCAGATCGAGCCAGGGCACGCCGAGGCCGCCGCCGGGGGCGTGCGGGTTGAGCCAGAGGCCGAAGTGGTCCGGGTACAGGGAGCGGGCCACCTCCAGGACGTCGACGACCTCGTACGACCGGTTCCAGCCGCTGGCGGACAGCTCCTGGGCGGAGGTGACGCAGGGCGCGTAGCCGTGTCCGTCGACCTCCATGTTCCCGTACTGGGCGTCGGGGGAACCGGCCTGGCCGTGCCACAGCAGCATCCAGACCTGGCCGGACGTGGGGGCGGCGAGCGCGCGCAGAAGGGCCTCGTAGGCGTCGTAGCCCCCGGGCGTGACCTGGCGCAGCATGTGCTCGACCTGCCCGGTCGCGGTGCCGCTGGCGCTCACGTGTATCGCCCCTTCGAGAAGTTCCCCGGTAGTGCGACCAGCTTACGGCTCCCCGCGCAAGGGGAGCCCGAGTCCCGGCAGAGGTCTTTTCCGGTCAACGGTCCTGCTGGTAGAAGGGCCGCACCCGGTCGCGGAGCCAGTCGCAGACCGGGTCCTGGGCGGCCTCCAGGAGGACCAGGTTGACCGGCCACGGCGCCGGGGCGCGGCCGAGCGCGCGGCCGAGCGCGTCGAGGGGCCGGGTGGCGGCGTCGCCCTCCCAGTGGGCCAGTTCCACGCCGACGAACATGACCGGCTCGGCGGTCTCGACGGCGGCCAGGCAGCGGCGGGCGGTGCGGACCACGCCGGTGGCGTCGAACTCGGCGGAGGCGGCGGCCAGGAAGTCCACCGGGTCGTCCTGCCAGTCCGGTTCGAAGAGGCGGACCCGGCCGCCGGAGGCGGGGCCGTCCAGCGGGGTGAGGCCGGTCCGGCAGAGTTCGGCGACGGCGGCCGGGGGCAACGGGAGGCCGACGGCGCCGTCCGGGTTCACGGCGAGGCCGATCTGCGGGGGCAGGCCCCGGGCGAACTCGGCGGCGGGGGCGACGGTGTACCCCAGGTGGCCGCCGGTGGCGAGGCGGAGCTGCTCCTCGGAGCTGAAGACCGGGACGTAGGCCTGGCCGTCCAGCTCGACCGCGGGCAGGTCGAGGGCGCCGCTGTCCGGGCCGCCGCCGTTGGGCAGCGGTATCCAGAGGGAGCTGCGGCCGAGCACCTCCAGGAGCCGGGCCTCGGCGCCGGGCACGCCGAGGGAGGCGGACAACACCTCCTCCAGCTCGTTGCCGGGCCAGCCGCCGCCGGGCGGCCGGGACTGCTCCTGGGCCGGAATCTCCATCTGCCTACCGCCTGCCTCGTACCGCTCGTGTGCCGCCACAGGCTACCCGTCCGCACCGCCGGGCCCCAGGGGCCGACGGAATCGGGGCAACGGGCTTGCGGGCGGGGCCCGTCGGCCGTCACCGGGCGCCGGCGCGGGCCCGGCTCAGGCGGTGAAGGCGAGGGTGCGCAGGGCGGTGGCGGCGGGGCGGTCGAGGAGGGTGGCGGAGGCGCAGCCCGGGGGCGGTCCGCCGGCCAGGGAGCGCAGGAGGCGGGCGGTCGCCGCCCGGTGCCGGTGGAAGGCGTAGCGGGAGACGCCCCGGCCGCGGGCGCGCTGCCCGGCGAGGGCGGTGCCCGCGGCCACGTCGAGGACGACGAGGTGCAGGGCACCGCCCCGGCGGCGGGCCCAGCGGGCCAGCCAGCCGCGCACCCAGGGCTGGGTGCCGCAGTCGTGCACGACGACGCCCTCGCCGGAGCGCAGGGCGCGGCGCAGCCCGGCGTAGTGGGAGAGCCGGACCAGCGGGCGGTAGACGGCGTAGGGCAGGGCGCGCGGCACCCGGCGCTCCCAGCGGTCGCGGGCGTCCTGGGAGTCGATCCGCCGCCCCCGGACGGCGCGGCGCATCAGTGTGGACTTGCCGCTGCCGGGCAGCCCGGCGACCACGACCACGTCCCGGGGCCCGAAGCGGAGGGTGAACGGGGCGGGACGGCCGCCGGTGCGGAGGTCCCGGACGCGGGACGGGGCGGACGGCGGAGCGGGCGGGCGCGGGGCCGGGGTGGCGGCCGGGGTGCCCTCCGTCGGGACGGACGGGAGGGGAGCGCTCGGGTCCGGCGCGGGCGGGCCCGCCACGGCGGCCGGGGGCGCGGGCGGGCGCGGGGCCGGGGTGTCCCCCAGGGGGACGGACGGGAGGGGGACACGCGCGTCCCGCGCGGGCGGGGGCCTGCGGTCCGCGGCGCGGCGCGCTCCGGCGGCGTCTAACGGCCGGGGCGCGGGACCCGTGGCTTCCGGGGGGCCGCCGGGTTGGGGGTGCGGGGTTCCGGGGACGCCGGGGGTTCCAGGGGCTCCAGGTGTTCCGGGGACGCCCGGGGTTCCGGGAGCACCTGGGGTTGCGGGGACGCCCAGGGGCGCGGGCGTCGCCGCGGCGTCCGCTTCCGGTCGGCGCCCGGCACCCCCCTCGCGGGCGCCGGGCGGTTCCGCCCCGCCCGCGCCACCGGCTCCGTCCGCGCCGCCCCCGGGCGCGGCCCCCGGACCTCCGTGGCCGGCCCCCGGGGCACCGGGGCCCTTACCCCCGGGCCCCGGGAACGCCGGGTGCTCGCCCGCCGCCCCCGCCCCGTCCTCCCCGGGGCGCGCTCCCCCGCCGCTCCCTCTCTCCCCGCCGGCCGCGCCGCCGTCCGCGCGGGGCTTCGGCGGCAGCGCGGTGCCGGAGGTCGTGGCGCACGCCGTGGGCCTGTTCACCGTGGTCGTCCTCCCCCTGGGGCGTTTCACGCGTCCCCCTACCCCGCCGAGTGTAAAGAGAAGGTAATGCGGCAGTCTCGCGTTTCCGTGCGCGCGGTGCCACAGGTCGGTTACGGATCACGGTCTGCCACCAGTGCGCCCGGCGTGCGATGATGGCGACGCCAACTGCATACCGGCCGTTTGAATCCGCGCGGGAGAGTCCCCGGCCGTCGCCGGGGCGCCGAAGGAGCAAGTCCCTCCCTTGAATCTCTCAGGCACCGTTACCGCGCGGGCGAGGCACATCTGAAAAGCGGGCCGCCCCGGCGGCCCCACCCAAGGTGCAAGCCCTGATCGCCGCGTTCCGGTGGTCCCGGCGAACCTCTCAGGTTCCGATGACAGATGGGGAGGACCACCTCGCCCGTGCCGTCCTGTACCTGGGAGACGACCGATGAGCAGTACCGAACTCCGCCGCACCGCGCTCGATGCCACGCATCGCGCGCTGGGCGCCACGATGACCGACTTCGCGGGCTGGGACATGCCCCTGCGCTACGGCTCCGAGCGCGACGAGCACATCGCGGTGCGCACCAGGGCCGGCCTGTTCGACCTCTCCCACATGGGTGAGATCGCGGTCACCGGCCCGCAGGCGGCGGCCCTCCTGGACCACGCCCTGGTCGGCAACATCAGCAGCGTGAAGCCGGGCCGCGCCCGCTACACGATGATCTGCCGCGAGGACGGCGGCATCCTGGACGACCTGATCGTCTACCGCCTGGGCGGGACCGACTACCTGGTCGTCGCCAACGCCTCCAACGCCGGGGCCGTGCTGGAGGCCCTCACCGCCCGCGCCGCCGGCTTCGACGCCGAGGTCCGCGACGACGGCGACGCCCACGCGCTGCTCGCCGTGCAGGGCCCCGAGTCCGCGGGCATCCTGGGCGGCCTCACCGACGCCGACCTGGACGGCCTGAAGTACTACGCCGGGCTCCCCGGCACCGTCGCCGGCGTCCCCGCGCTGATCGCCCGCACCGGCTACACCGGCGAGGACGGCTTCGAGCTGTTCGTGCGGCCGGAGCACGCCGCGCGGGTGTGGGAGGCGCTCACCGAGGCCGGGAAGGACGCCGGACTCGTCCCCTGCGGGCTGTCCTGCCGCGACACGCTCCGCCTGGAGGCGGGCATGCCGCTGTACGGCCACGAGCTGAGCACCGCGCTGACCCCCTTCGACGCCGGGCTCGGCCGGGTGGTCAAGTTCGAGAAGGAGGGCGACTTCGTCGGGCGCGCCGCGCTGGCCGAGGCCGCCGAGCGGGCGGCCGCCGAGCCGCCCCGGGTCCTGGTCGGCCTGGTCGCCGAGGGCCGCCGGGTCCCGCGCGCCGGGTACGCGGTCGTCGTCGGCGGCGAGACCGTCGGCGAGGTCACCTCCGGCGCGCCGTCCCCGACGCTGGGCCGGCCGATCGCCATGGCGTACGTCGACGCGGCGCACGCGGCCCCGGGCACGCCCGGCGTCGGCGTGGACATCCGGGGCACCCACGAGCCGTACGAGGTCGTGGCGCTCCCGTTCTACCAGCGTCAGAAGTAGCCACCCGCCGGCCCGCGGCGGGCACCCCGGGCGTGCGGTCCGCCGCCCGCCGTGCCCGCGCGCGCCCGCGCCGCCCGGGGACATACCCGGTCGGGTCACCCCGTTCACCAGCACTCTTCCGCGTACAGGAGAATTCAGGCCATGAGCAACCCCCAGCAGCTTCGCTACAGCAAGGAGCACGAGTGGCTGTCGGCCGCCGAGGACGGCGTCTCGACGGTCGGCATCACGGAGCACGCGGCCAACGCGCTCGGTGACGTCGTGTTCGTCCAGCTCCCGGCGGTCGGCGACTCGGTGACCGCGGGCGAGACCTGCGGCGAGCTGGAGTCGACCAAGTCCGTCTCCGACCTGTACTCCCCCGTCTCCGGTGAGATCACCGAGATCAACGAGGACGTCGTCGGCGACCCCTCGCTGGTGAACTCGGCCCCCTTCGAGGGCGGCTGGCTGTTCAAGGTGCGCGTCACGGACGAGCCGGGCGACCTGCTCTCCGCCGACGAGTACGCCGCGTTCGCGGGCGCCTGACCGGTCCCGAGGTCCTGAGAGGTCACCCACGCATGTCGCTTCTGAACACCCCCCTGCACGAGCTGGACCCCGACGTCGCGGCGGCCGTCGACGCCGAGCTGCGCCGCCAGCAGTCCACCCTGGAGATGATCGCCTCCGAGAACTTCGCCCCGGTCGCGGTGATGGAGGCCCAGGGGTCGGTCCTGACCAACAAGTACGCCGAGGGCTACCCCGGCCGCCGCTACTACGGCGGCTGCGAGCACGTCGACGTGGTCGAGCAGATCGCCATCGACCGGGTCAAGGAGCTGTTCGGCGCCGAGCACGCCAACGTGCAGCCGCACTCCGGCGCCCAGGCCAACGCCGCCGCGATGTTCGCCCTGCTCAAGCCGGGCGACACCATCATGGGCCTGAACCTCGCCCACGGCGGGCACCTGACCCACGGCATGAAGATCAACTTCTCCGGCAAGCTCTACGACGTCGTCGCCTACCACGTCGGCGACGACGGCCGGGTCGACATGGCCGAGGTGGAGCGGCTGGCCGAGGAGCACCGGCCGAAGCTGATCGTCGCCGGCTGGTCGGCCTACCCCCGGCAGCTCGACTTCGCGGCGTTCCGCAAGGTCGCGGACGCGGTCGGCGCGTACCTCATGGTCGACATGGCGCACTTCGCCGGTCTGGTCGCGGCCGGGCTGCACCCCAGCCCGGTGCCGCACGCCCATGTGGTCACCACCACCACCCACAAGACGCTGGGCGGCCCGCGCGGCGGTGTGATCCTCTCCACGGCCGAGCTGGCCAAGAAGATCAACTCCGCCGTCTTCCCCGGTCAGCAGGGCGGTCCGCTGGAGCACGTGGTGGCCGCCAAGGCCGTCGCGTTCAAGGTCGCCGCGAGCGAGGAGTTCCGGGACCGCCAGCGCCGTACGCTGGAGGGTGCCCGCATCCTGGCCGAGCGCCTGGTGCGGGACGACGCGCGGGCGGCCGGCGTCTCCGTGCTGAGCGGGGGCACGGACGTGCACCTGGTCCTGGTGGACCTGCGCGACTCGGAGCTGGACGGCCAACAGGCCGAGGACCGCCTCCACGAGGTGGGCATCACCGTCAACCGCAACGCCGTCCCGAACGACCCCCGCCCGCCGATGGTCACCTCGGGCCTGCGCATCGGCACCCCGGCCCTGGCGACCCGCGGCTTCACCGCCGAGGACTTCGCCGAGGTCGCCGACGTGATCGCGGAGGCCCTCAAGCCGTCCTGCGACGTGACGGCGCTGAAGGCCCGGGTCACCGCCCTGGCCGACAAGCACCCGCTCTACCCCGGGCTGAGCGGCTGACCACCGCCGCACAGCACACGGCGCGGGGCGCCGGGCCCGTCACGAGCGGGCCCGGCGCCCCGTGCCCTCCCCTCCGCACCACCCCCGCTTCAGAGGAGTCCCCGTGGCCATCTCGGTCTTCGACCTGTTCTCGATCGGCATCGGCCCGTCGAGCTCCCACACGGTCGGCCCGATGCGGGCGGCCCGCATGTTCGCCCGGCGGCTGCGCAACGAGGGGCTGCTGGGCTCCGTCACCACCGTCCGCGCCGAGTTGTACGGCTCGCTCGGCGCCACCGGCCACGGACACGGCACGCCCAAGGCGGTACTGCTCGGGCTGGAGGGCGAGTCGCCGCGCACCGTGGACGTGGAGCGGGCCGACGAGCGGGTCGACGCGATCCGCGACTCGGGGCGCCTGCGGCTCCTGGGCGAGCGCGCCATCGCCTTCTCCTACGACGACGACATGGTGCTGCACCGCCGCAAGGCCCTGCCCTACCACGCCAACGGCATGACGATGCGGGCGTACGGCGCCGGGGGCGAGGAGGTCCTCGCCAAGACCTACTACTCGGTCGGCGGCGGCTTCGTCGTCGACGAGGACGCGGTCGGCGCGGACCGGATCAAGCTCGACGACACCGTGCTCAAGCACCCCTTCCGCACCGGTGACGAACTGCTGCGGCGCGCCGGGGAGACCGGGCTGTCGATCTCCGCGCTGATGCTGGAGAACGAGCGGGCCTGGCGCGACGAGGACGAGATCCGCGAGGGCCTGCTGGAGATCTGGCGCGTGATGCGGGAGTGCGTGGCGCGCGGCATGTCCCGCGAGGGCATCCTGCCGGGCGGCCTCAAGGTCCGCCGCCGCGCCGCGACCACCGCGCGCAAGCTGCGCTCCGAGGGCGACCCGCAGGCCCTGGCGATGGAGTGGATCACCCTCTACGCGATGGCCGTGAACGAGGAGAACGCGGCCGGCGGCCGGGTCGTCACCGCCCCCACCAACGGCGCCGCCGGGATCATCCCCGCCGTCCTGCACTACTACGTCAACTTCGTGCCCGGCGCCGACGAGGACGGCGTGGTCCGCTTCCTGCTGGCGGCCGGCGCGATCGGCATGCTGTTCAAGGAGAACGCCTCCATCTCCGGCGCCGAGGTCGGCTGCCAGGGCGAGGTGGGCTCCGCCTGCTCGATGGCGGCGGGCGCGCTGGCGGAGGTGCTGGGCGGCTCGCCGGAGCAGGTGGAGAACGCGGCCGAGATCGGCATGGAGCACAACCTCGGCCTGACCTGCGACCCGGTCGGCGGCCTGGTACAGATCCCGTGCATCGAGCGCAACGGCATGGCCGCCGTCAAGGCGGTCACCGCGGCCCGCATGGCGATGCGCGGCGACGGCTCGCACAAGGTGTCCCTGGACAAGGTCATCAAGACGATGAAGGAGACGGGCGCGGACATGTCCGTCAAGTACAAGGAGACCGCGCGGGGCGGGCTGGCGGTGAACATCATCGAGTGCTGAGCGCGGGGTGACGGGCGGGTCCGGCCGCGTGGTGCGCGCCGATGCCCTCCCGGGCGGGACGGGGTGGCGTGCACGTGGCCGCGGCTGCGGCTGCGGCTCCGGCTCCGGCTCCGGCTCCGGCTCCGGCTCCGGCTCCGGCGGGCACGGTGGTCACGGCGTCGCCGTGTGCACGCCACTGCCGTCCTCGCGCGCGGGGCCGAATCCTTCTCGTGGCGAGGGTCCTTGGGTTCGGGGGCCGGGGTTCGGGGGCCGGGGTCCGGGCGGGGTGTCAGACGGCCGGGAGGGCGTGGAGGCGGCGGCCGTGCAGTGCGGCGAGCCGCTCGCCCTCGCTCGCCACGTACCAGCGCTGGAGGTCACCGGACCCGTCGTTGTACGTCCAGCGCAGTTCGCCCGTCGCGGCGTCGAAGGCGTGGACCCCGCCGTCGTCGTCCAGTTGGCTCGCCCCGTACACCGTGTCGCCGACCTTCGTGAACTGCCAGGCGTAGGCCGCCCTCTCCAGCAGGTCCCGGTTGTGCCAGAGCGTCTTCCCGGACTCCGGGTCCACCGCCCGCATGCCGCGCAGCCGGTCGGAGACGTAGAGCACGCCGTCGAGGACCTGCGGGCCGTTGAAGAAGGTGTGGTCCCCGGAGTCGAGCGACCAGCGCTCCGCGCCGTCGGCCAGGGCCAGCGCGCGCAGCCGCCGTCCGTCGGCCACGATCACCAGGCCCTTGTGGACGGCGAACTGCTCCCAGTTGGCGTTCCCGATCTTCTTCGTCCACACCTGGCGGCCGGTGGCGGTGTCGCGGACGGTGACGTTCTTGCGGAAGTCCGTGTAGACGAGGCGGTCCCCGGCCACCCGGGCGGTGATGCCGTGCTCCTCGGTCCCCGCGTCGCGCCGCTCGCGCCAGGCCACCTTGCCCGAGGCGGTGTCGATCGCCGCGATCACGTTGTTCGGCGTCGAGAAGTCCTTCTCCAGGATGCCCGCCAGGACGTAGACATGGCGGTCGTCGGCGGCCGTGGGGCGCGGCTGGGCGTACTCGTCGCCGATCGCGCTGCGCCAGGTCTCCTTGCCCGTCGCCGGGTCGAGGCCGACCACGTCGCCGTCGTACTCCGCACTGGCCAGGTACAACGTCCCGCCACCGATGAGGAGTTGGGCCCCGGGAGTGGTGACGCCCCTGCGGGACCACTTCTCGCGTCCGCTGACGAGGTCACGGGCGACGAGCGGATCGCCGGCCACCAGGACGAGGCCGCCGCCGACCGCGAGGGCGCCGTTGCCGCTCAGGGTGGTGTTCGCGGTGTCGGCCGACCACAGCGGCTTCGGGGCTCCGCCGGGCGGTGGGGTGGTGGCGGGATCGACGTCCTTCGCGCCGCCGGGGGTCGCGCCGCCCCCGGCGGTTCCCGGGTCGTCCTCCGGCGAGCAGCCCCAGGCGCCCGCGCCCAGCAGGGCGAGGCCCAGTCCGGTACCGGCCAGCCGGAGCGCCCGCCGTCGCGAGACCGTCCCTGCGTCGTGTGCGCCCATGTCGTCCCCTGCCCCGTTCCGTGTGCGGTCGTCGGCGCCCCCGGTGGGCGCCGTGCCGCGCTCACGCTAACCGCCGGTTTTCGGCCGGTCGGAGGGTGGGGCCCAAACATGACAAGGCCGTGAACGACCCGCGACAACAGGCGCCGGACCGGAACCGGAGCGTGCCTCGACCGAGACCGCCGACGCCCGGGACTCGTATCCTTCAGCGGGAACCCGGGAACCCGGGAGCGCCGAATGCCCGAGACGCGCCAAGGGCCGGAATCAGAGGAAGTGGGTGAAATCCGCTCCCTTCCGAGACGAACCCGCAGCTCACGTCCTGGTAGTCCCCGCGCGTGCGGGGCTGGTCCCGCGAGCTACCCGGTCGGCATCCTCGTATTCGCCTATGCGGGGAAGCGCATGACAGCCCGTCCGAGACATCCAGGAGAGGCATGATGCATCCGTTCGTCCAGTACAGCGACGTGGTCAGTGTCGGCGCGGCGGGGACCGCCTTCGCCTTCGCCGGCGCATCCATGGGCGTCTGGGTCTTCTGGGGGGTCTGCGTCGCGATGGTCGCCGCCTCGCAGCTCTACCGCGCCCGTCTCAAGCGGCGTTGAGGCGATCCGTCACGGGGGTGGGACCGCCGCATCCGCACGCGTCCCGGCTCGGTCCACGGCGCGTGCGAACGGCCCGGCGGCAAGGACCGGTGCGCGGGGGCTGGACCGCCCCTTCCCCGACCGCCCCGCAGAACCGATGAACTCCGCCCCGGCGAAGGTTCCTTGGGTGCTTCCTCCCCGTGCCCCGGAGAGCCTCCGTCCACGCCGTCGCCACGCCACGCGCCCCCGTCCGCGGCTCGCGCCGGGTCCGTCGCCGGGGTGCGCGGGAGTCATGGGAGGGCGCTGTCCGGCCAACCTCCTCGCCCCGTACCCCTCTTGCGCGACCTCCGCGCGGAGGTGTGCTTCCGGACAACCCGAACGAGTGTCTGAAGTGCCGATTCCGCGTACTCCCTGGACGGGGAGGGCATGAACTAGCCACGTCCCCCGAGGCTCCACAAAGGGAGGCCCCATGCTGCGCGGCATCGACGTGAGCGCGTACCAGTCCTCCTCCTACGGCACCGACGGACTCTCCTTCGTCTTCGTCAAGGCGACGGAGGGCCGCACCTACGTCAACCCTCGGCTCGCGGCCCAGACGAAACGGGCCCGTGACGCCGGACTCGTCGTCGGCTTCTACCACTTCCTCTGGCCGGGCAACCTCACGGCCCAGGCCGAGTACTTCCTCGCCAAGGCCCCCGAGCGGCGGGGCGACATCCTCGCCGTCGACTGGGAGAGCACCGGTGACGGCACCCACGCCACCAACGCCGAGAAGGACCGTTTCCTCCGCAAGCTGAAGGAACTCCGCCCGCACCACCGGGTCGTTCTCTACTGCAACCGCCACTTCTGGCTGAACGTCGACACCACCTCGTACGCCGGGGACGGGCTCTGGATCGCGGACTACGTGACCGCGGGCAAGCCCCGCATCCAGGCCGGGTGGCGCTTCCACCAGTACACCGACCGTCCGCTGGACACCAACGTGGCCGACTTCGCCGGCCGCGCCGCGCTGCGGACCTGGGCCGCCGGGTAACACCACCCGCGGCCCCGGTGCCGCCCCCGGGGCCGGGCCTCCTGGAGCGGCACCGTGAATGTCAGTGCCAGGGCACGTAGTTCGGGTTGCCCTCGCACTCGCTCATGATCTCGGTCTTGGTCTGCTTGTCGACCGGGCAGACCCCGATGACGTACTGGCGCTTGATGCCGCCGGGGAAGGCGACCTCCACCTGGTCCGCCCACTTGTGGGTGCTGCCGATGGTCCTGTTGACGTCGACGCCGCCGGGGGCGTCGATGTAGTAGTTGTAGCCGGACTTGTACCAGGTCTTGTAGAGGTCGTGGTCGTAGGTCGTCGACACGTACGGCGAGGGCTGGTTGACCAGGACGTACTGCTCGATGTCGTACTGCCCGGTGACCACGTCCCTGGCGTGGAAGCCCTCCTCGAAGATCACCGCGGGGCCGCGGCTGTCGCTGCGGTAGAGGGTGCCGCAGGTGGTGCGCCAGGCCGGCTCGGGCGTGATGCGGTCGATGTCGACGTCCCGGTCGGCGGCGGCCTTGATCCGGTCGCGGAACTGGGGGCAGGCGGGCGCCGCCTTCGCGGCGGCGGGGGCGGCCGGTACGGCACCGGCCGCGGCGGCCGGGGACACCGACGCCCGGGCCGGGCCCGGCAACGCGGCGGCCGAGGTGGCGAGGACGGCGGACAGGGAGAACACGGCGACGGCGGTACGGCGCCGCACACGGGCAATGATCATGGCGGTACGATCCCCGCCGCGCACCGGCCGGACGGGGACCGTCACCCGTGGGCGGCGTGTTGCCCGAACGGGCTTGCGTCCATGGGCACATGGGCGCGCCGGCGGAGCTGCGGGGCCGGGGCGAGGCACCGGAACGGGGCGAGGCACCGGGACGGGGCGAGGCACCGGGGGTCAGCGGTCCGAGACGCGCATCTCGAACCACGTCGTCTTGCCCATCGGCAGCAGATCGACCCCCCACCGGTCGGAGAGCTTGTCGACGAGGAAGAGGCCCCGCCCGCTGATGTCCGTCTCCTGCACCGGCAGCAGACAGGGCAGCCCCCGGGAGGGGTCGCGGACCATGACCCGGATCCGTCCGGAGCCCTTGCGCAGATGGAGGCCGAAGCAGCGGGCCCCGGTGTGCCGCACGGCGTTGCCCACCAGCTCGGAGACGAGCAGCACCGTGTCCTCGGTGACCCGGGGGCCCAGCTTCCAGCGCAGGGCGACGATCTGGGCCAGCCGCCGCGCGGTGGCGGCGGATTCGGGAAGGGACCGCAGGCGCACCTCGCGCTCCGAGGGGTCGCCGAAGGACTCCAGCGCACGCAGCCCGTGCTCGTCCTCGACCGCCGGCGACCAGCGCGACGCGGTCGCACCTCCGGTTCCCCGCGGCTGATCCGTACCCTCCAGCCCCGACATGCCCCCATCATGGCCGTCCGGCGCGCACTCCGGGGCGGTTCCCGCGAATGCGCCGGTGCGAAGCCCCGGCACGGGACCACCCGTACGGCATGTGCCAGCGGCACCGCGTGACGGCGCACAACCTTCCTGACCTGCGGGAGGGGAGGGTTCGGCGGAACCCGGCGGATTCCCCCGGCGCGGCGCGCTCGAAACCGCCTCGGTGCGGACCCGAACCGCCCCATCGGGGGACGCGTGCGACACCGTCTCAACCGCGCCCGGCGCGCGCGGGGTTCACCGGAAGACCGCCTTGCCGGGGCCCTCCTCCACGAAGCTGCGCATCCCCGTCTCGCGGTCCTCGGTGGCGAACAGCCCGGCGAACCAGTTCCGTTCGATGGCGAGGCCGGTCCCGATGTCCGTCTCCAGACCCGCGTCGACGCACTCCTTGGCGGCGCGCAGCGCGATGGCCGGGCCCTTGGCGAGCCGGGCGGCCCAGGCGTGCGCCTGCTCGTAGACCTCGGCCGCGGGCACCACCCGGTCCACCAGGCCGATGGCCAGCGCCTCGTCGGCCCTGACCTGGCGCCCGGTGAAGATGAGGTCCTTGGCCCGGGAGGGGCCGACGAGGCGGGCGAGGCGCTGGGTGCCGCCGGCGCCCGGGATCAGGCCGAGCAGGATCTCGGGCTGGCCCAGCTTGGCGTTCTCCCCGGCGACGCGGATGTCGGCGCAGAGCGCGAGTTCGCAGCCACCGCCCAGCGCGTAGCCGGTGACGGCGGCTACGACGGGCTTGGGGATGCGGGCCACGGCGGTGAAGGAGTCCTGGAGGGCGCGGGCCCGCAGCACCATCGCCGCGTGGTCCATGGCCTGCATCTCCTTGATGTCCGCGCCCGCCGCGAACACCTTCTCGCCGCCGTGGATGACCACGGCGCGCACGTCCTCGCGGCGGGTGACCTCCTCGGCCAGTTCCCTGAGCCGGTCCTGGGTGGCGACGTCCAGCGCGTTCATGGGCGGGCGGTCCAGGCGCAGCGTGCCGACGCCGTCCGCGACTTCGAGATGTACGGTCATGCCCAGCAGGTTAACGGGGATTAACGGCGGGCGGCCCGGTGCGGTCGGTCACACCGGGCCGCCGTCCGCCCACGCGGACGGGAACAGGGTCGGGGTCGGGGTCGGCTCAGGCGGTCCACTCGTCCCAGGACATGTTCCAGCCGTTGAGGCCGTTGTCCGGGGCGATGGTCCCGTCCTGGGAGTTCTCGACCACGACCACGTCGCCGACGAGGGAGTTCTCGAAGAACCAGCGGCCGGGGGCCTCCTCGTCCCAGCCGCCCTGCACGTCGCGCAGCCCCACGCAGCCGTGGCTGGCGTTGCGGTTGCCGAAGGCGTCGCCACCCCAGTAGTTGCCGTGGATGAAGGTGCCGGAGGTGGAGAGCCGCATGGCGTGCGGGACGTCCTTGATGTCGTACTCGCCGCCGTAGCCGACGGTGTCGCCGTTCATCCGGGTCTCCCGGAGCTTCTCGGTGATGACCATCCGGCCGTTCCACGTGGCGTAGCCGGGCGCGCCGGTGGTGACGGGGATGGTCCTGACGGTCCGTCCCTCCCGGGTGACCTTCATGGTGTGGGCGGCGGCGTCCACGACGGAGACCTGGTCGCGGCCGATGGTGAAGGAGACGGTGCGGTTCTGCTTGCCGTAGACGCCCTCGCGGCCCTCGACGCCGTCGAGGTTCAGGGCGACGGTGACCTTGGTGCCGGCCTTCCAGTAGTGCTCGGGGCGGAAGTCCAGGCGGTCGTTGCCGAACCAGTGGCCGGCCACCTCGACGGCCGGTTCGGTGGTGATGGTGATGGCCCGTTCGACGGCCTCGGGACGGGTGATGCCCCGGGTGAAACGGAGGGAGAACGACATCCCGACGCCGACCTCGGAGCCGTCCTCGGGGGTGAAGGTGCCGAGGAAGGTCTGCTGCGGGGTGAGGGTGGTGAAGCGGGAGTCGCGGGTCACGGCGCGGCCCTCGGCGTCCTCGGCGACCGCGCGGACGGTGTAGGTGGTGGCGGCGGCGAGATGGGTGGACGGCGTCCAGACGGTGCCGTTCGCGGAGGTCCGCCCGGCGATCCGGCCGCCGTCGGGGTTCTTGACGACGACCTCGGTGAGCCTGCCGCCGGAGGCGCCGACCCGGAGGGCGCCGCTGGTGGTGACGGCGGTGGCGCCGTCCCCGGGGGCGATGGTGACGGCGGCCCGGGAGGGGCCCGTCGCCGTGGCGGAGGGGCCGGCCTCCTTGCCGCCGCCCACCGCGGCGGTGCCGGCGCCCGTGCCCGCGCCGTTGCCGGCACAGGCGGTGAGGACCAGCGCCAGCGCCCCGGCGAGCAGAGCGGGCAGCCCTCCGCGCACGCCTCTGCGGCTCCGTCCGCGGATGTTCTCCGACAGCGCCCCCGATATCGGACCCACGTTCACGTCGACTCCCCTCGCCGGACCTGCTCCGGCCCGCGCCCCGGCGCGCCCGCGCGCGCTTCGGCGCATCGTAACCGCAGGCCAGCGGGGACGGGCACGGGGGATTGTCACCGTTCCGTACCGAGTGCCGGGCCGGGGGCGCGGGGGGCTCGGAACAGGGGGCGCGCGGGGCGCGGAACGGGTGTCCACGGGAGCGCGGGAGGTGGCCCGCGGGGTCAGTGGACCGCGCTGCCCGCCGTCCATCGCCGCCACGGCATGTTCCAGCCGCCGAGCCCGTTGTCCGCGTCGACCGTGCGGTCGGCGCTGTGGACGACCTCGACGACGTCGCCGACCAGGCTGCGGTCGAAGAACCAGCCCGCCGGGGTGTCGGCGCCGCCGCCCCGGACGTCGCGCAGGCCCACGCAGCCGTGGCTGACGTTGGCCCGGCCGAAGGTGTCCCCGGGGGACCAGTAGTTGCCGTGCAGGAAGGTGCCGGAGGCGGTCAGCCGGATGGCGTGCGGCACGTCGGGGATGTCGTACTCGCCGCCGAAGCCGACCGTGCGGCTGTCCATGCGGGTGACGTCGAGCATCTCGCTGATCACCATGCGGCCGTTGTAGGTGGGGGTGGCGGACGCCCCCGCGGTGACCGGCAGGGTGGCCACGACGGTGCCGTCCCGGCTGACCCGCATGGTGCGTTCGGCGGCGTCGACCACGGAGACCTGGCTGCGGCCGACGGTGAAGGAGAACGTCCTGCGCTGCATCCCGTACACGCCCGGCGCCCCCTCCACGTCGCGCAGGTCCAGGGCGACGGTGACCTCGGTGCCGGGCGTCCAGTACGTCTCGGGGCGGAAGTCCAGTCGGTCGCCGCCGAACCAGTGCGGGCGGATCTCGACGGCGGGCTCGGCGGTCACGCTGACGCCGCGTTCGACGGCGGCGCGGTCGGTCAGCGCCCGGCTGAACTCCAGCGAGACGATCATCCCGGTGCCGACGACGGCGCGGTCCTCGGGGACGACGTGGCCGATGAACCGCTCGTCGGGGACCCGGGTGGTGAAGGTGGTGCGGCGGGCGGAGCGGCGTCCCAGCCCGTCCACGGCGACGGCGTCGACGGTGTACCTCGCGGCCGGGGCGAGCCGGTCGTCGGCGGGCCGCCAGCCCAGGCCGTCGGCGGAGACGCGGCCCGGCACCTCGCGCTCCCCGGCGTCCTGGGAGACCGTCACCCGCACCGACTCCAGCCGCCCGTCCGGCACCCGCACGGACAGCCGGCCGCCCGGCGGGACGTCCGCGGCGCCGTCGCCGGGGGTGACGCGGATGACCTCCCGGGCGGCGGGCGGCTTGCCGAACACCTCCCCGAAGCCGACGCCTCCGGAGCAGCCGGCGGTGCCCAGCAGGAGTCCCGTCCATGTCAGTACGGCGGCCAGAGCGGCCCCCGCGCGCCGCGCGCGCCCTTGTCGGTGTCTCATATCCCCCCGTAACGACCGCCCGGCCCCGGGGAAACGTGCGTGCGAGCCGTCCGGCGGTCGCCGGCCGGCCGGGGTTCCGGGGGACGGGGAGACGGCGGGCGGGGCGGGCGGCAGCGGGCGCGGTGGGTGGGGACGGCAGGGCGTGGGAGGGGGCGCGCGGGACGGGGGCGCGTCCGAACAGGCACCGTGAGGATGGCGGCGCACGGGAACGGGGGCCATGGGGACGGCGGCCCGCGGGGACGGGGCGCGGGGCCGGGGGCGCGCGACGCCAGGGGCGCGGGGAACGGCGGGGCGTGAGCGGCGGGGCGGGTGGCCGACCCCGGCGGCGTACGGCTCCGGCTCCGGCTCCGGCTCCGGCTCCGGCGGCGTACGGTCCCCGCGGCGTACGGCCCCGGGGTCAGCGGGGTCCGGCCGGGCCGGTCGCCTCGGCGGCGTAGTCGCACAGCGCCGACCGGTGGGGACTGCCGGTCTTCGCCAGCAGGCTCGCCACGTGCTTCTCGACGGTGCGGGCGGAGATGTACAGCCGCTCCGCTATGTCCTTGTTGCCGAGCCTCGGCACCAGGAGCAGGAAGACCTCGTACTCCCGGGGGGTGAGCCCGATGCGGCGCAGCGCGGCGGGGATGCCGGAGGCGCCGCGGCGGCGCTGGCGGACCGTCGCGCCCGCCCGGCGCAGCAGTTCCCGGCAGGCGCCCGCGACGGCCGGGACGGACGCCTCGTGGAAGTACTCCTCCGCCTCCCGGGCCCAGGCGACCGGGTCGCCCCAGCCGTCGGCCAGGGCCGCCTGGGCGACCAGCCGCAGGCCGATCCGGCGGCCCATCGGGAAGGGGCCGCCCGCCCGGACCGCCTGCTCCACCGCTCCCCCGGCCCGCAGGGCGTGCCCGGCCCGGCCCTCGTGGACGGCCAGGGCGAGGCGCTCGAACTGGCGGTTCCACGGCAGGGCGGCGGCGGGGTGGGCGGCCGCCGCCGCGTGCTCGGCGGGGTCGGCGCGCCCGGTCAGGGCCCGCAGCAGGGGGCGCAGGCCGTAGCGGCCGTTGAGGTAGAAGACGGACGGGTGGCGCTTCTCCCAGACGAGCGACCGGTCGAGTTCGCGCAGCGCCTGCTCGTGGTCCTCCTCCAGCAGCGCGCAGACGGCCCGGCTGCCGAACAGCACGGGCAGTTGCAGGGAGGTGTCCCCGTCCCAGCGGCGGAACTCGGCCAGCTCCCGCTCCATCTCACGGCGGTTGCCCCGGTGGGCGGCGAGCGTGGCGCGGGTGAGCAGCACGAACTGGTGGTTGTCGGTGTTGCGCAGCCGGGCGGTGGCCAGCACACAGCGGTCGGCCAGCTCCCGGGCGGCGGCGTAGCGGCCGGTGAGGACGGCCTGCATGGCGAGGCTGGCCTCGGCGTTGTGCATCAGCACCAGCGCGCCGTGGTCGACGGCGGCCCGGTGGGCGCGCTCCAGCAGGGCGGAGGAGCCGCCGCGCATGAAGTCGTTGCTGCCGAGCCGGAGCAGGGCGTCGATCTGGAGGGTGGTCAGTCCGTGCTCGGTGGCCAGCGCGAGGCCGCGCTCCAGACAGGCGTCGGCCCGGTCGAACCCGTGCCGGCGTTCCAGCATGGCCAGCAACTGCCATGCCTGACAGGCGACTTCGGGCAGTCCGGTGCGCTCCGCCTCCTCCGCCGCGCGGCGCGCGAGGCGTTCGGCCCGGTCGGCCCGGTCGGCTCCGGCCTCCGTCCCGGCCGCCGCCGTGTCCGTACCGGCCCCGCCCGCCCCGGGCGCGCCGGAGGGACCGGTGTCGGCGAGCGCGAGGTGGGCCTCGACCACGTCCACGGCGGGCGCGGGGCCGTCCCCGAGGCGGGCGAAGAGGCGGCGGGCGTGGTGGGCCTGGGCGGCGGCGTCGGCGTAGCGGGCGGCGGTGACGGTGGCCCAGGCGAGGCGGGCCCGCAGGGCGGCGGCGCGGGCGGTGTCCAGGGCGCCGGGGCCGGTGACGGGCAGGGTGTCGACGAGGGCGAGGGCGCGGTCCAGCCGCCCCGACTCCATCAGGGTGTACAGCAGTTGCTCGACGACGGGGGCGCGCTCGGTGGCGGGCAGCAGCTCCTGGGCGCGCTCCAGGAACGATACGGCGGAGTCGACGGCGCCCTCCCGGCGCGCGGCCTCCCCGGCCTCCGCGTACCGCCGGGCCGCGGCCGCGGTGTCCCCGGCGGTGAGGCGGAGCCCGGCGACGCGGGGGCACCATTCGCCGGGCAGTCCGGGGTGCGCCTGCTCGATGGCGTCGGCGGCCCGGCGGGCGAGGGCGGCGCGCTCGGTCGGGAGCAGCCCGCTGAGCAGGGCCTCGGCGGTCAGCGCGTGCCGGAACTCGTACCAGTCGGCCACCGGGCCGCTGGAGGAGATGAGCTGGGCGTCGATACCGGCCCGCAGATGGACCAGCAGGTCGCGGTCGCCCAGCCCGGTGATCCGCTGGAGCACGGACAGGGGGAAGCGGCGGCCGAGGACGGCGGCGCTGTCCAGCAGGGTCCGCCCGGCGGGGCTGAGCCGGTCGGCCCGGCGGATGACGCTGTGCACCACGGTCCGGGGGACGTCGATGCCGAGGTCGCCGCAGACCTCCCAGTCACCGGCGGGGCCGCGGCGCAGCACCCCGGCGGTGATCATGCCGCTGAGCAGTTCCTCGACGACGAAGGGGTTGCCCTCGGCGTCCCGGGCCAGTCGCTCGGCCACCGGTCCGGGCAGCGGCGGCGGGTCGGCGCCGGGCAGCGGGCGGGTGGCGTCCGCGGCGAGGGCGGCCCCGGCCATGGCGGTGACCTGCTCGGCGCTGAGCGGCAGCAGTTCGGTGAGGTCGGCGCTGCGGCTCCGGGCGGCCTCCCGGACCAGGGTGCCGGCGGCGCCCGCCTCCGACCGCAGGGTGCCCAGCAGGAAGACCGGCAGGCCGGCGAGGTTGCCGCAGAGGTACTCGACGACCGCGAGCGTCTCGGCGTCGGCGTCGTGCAGGTCCTCCAGGATCAACAGGCAGCCCGGGCGCGGATGGGACTCGCGGTCCCGGGCGACGGCGAGCAGCACCCGCAGCACCGCCTCGGCCGTCTCGATCAGCGAGGTCGGCTCGGCCGGGGTGCCGCCCTCGCGCCATTCGGGCAGGATGCCGGCGAGCGCGGAGCGGTAGGGCACGAGTTCGGGGGCGCGGGGCGGCCCGCTGACCCGGAAGAGGGAGAGCAGCGCCTCGGCGATGGGCCGGAAGGGGGCGGCGGCGCCCGCGCCGGGACCGGAGCGGCCCCGCAGCACGGCCAGGCCGCCGGTGACCGCCCGGTAGGCGCACTCACCGGCGAGCCGCGACTTGCCGATCCCCGCCTCCCCCAGCAGGAACACCGCGCGGCCCCGGCCCGCGCCGACGGCGGCGAGTCCGGCGTCGAGCAGTCCGAGTTGCTCCGCACGGCCGACCACCACCGGCGATGTCACCAACATGGCCAGATGCTAACCGCCGGTGGCGGGTGCCGAACAGGGCGTCAATTCGCCCTGGAATCGGATCAGATGATGCTGAGGCTGAAAGTGGTCTGGATGATGGTGCTCGGCTCGTTGTACTCGGTCATCCCGGCCAGGAGTCTGGCGCGCTGCCCGGCCGCCGGGGCCGCGGGCAACCGGATCTCCCCGGCCGGGTTCCCGGCGGGGGTGGCGGAGGTGTCCTCCGCGTCGTTCCAGCGCGTGGTGCGTACGCCATGGCTCATCGGACGTCTCCTTGGAGGGTGCGGTGAATGGGACGCGGTGCGGTGGTGCGGTCGTGTTCCCCCGCCGGAGCGGGGTGCCCGGCCCGCGGGTGCGGGCCGGCGGCGCGGGCGGACCCGGGGGTCGCGAGCAGGGTGACGGACGGGACGAGGGCCCCGCAGGCGGTCCTGAGCAGGGCGTACCCGATGCCGGCGAGTCCGGTCAGCAGCCCGGGGGTGCTGACCGCGTCGGGGGTGGCGCAGCGCGGGCCGAGCCGGTCGAGGGTGCTCAGCAGGGCCCCGGCGCGGGTGAGGACGGCGCCGGGGGCGGCGCGCCCGGCGGCGGTGGCGGTGAGCAGCAGGTCGAGGGCGCCCGCCTCGCCGTGGCAGAGGCTGTGGTCGGCCGTCGGGGCGGTGGCGGCGACGGACACGGCGCGGTCCAGCAGGGCGGCCGGGCCGGGGTCGAGGACCGCGCGGGGGCTGTCGGCGACGGCCAGGGCGGTCCCGGCGGCGCCGTCGCACCAGCCGGTGCCGACGGGGGCGGCGGCGTACCGGGCGGCGGCGGTGCGCAGGGCGGCGAGCCCGGGGGCGGTGTACCGGTCGTCGCCGGTGGCCCGGGCGTAGCGCAGCAGGGCCCAGCCGATCCCGGCCGCGCCCCTGTCGAGGCCGCCCGCGGGCAGGTGGCCGGGGTCCAGCGCGGCGAGCCGGACGGCGCAGCGGCGGGCGGTGTCGGCGGCGCGGGCGGAGCCCGTGGTGGACCGCACGGCGAGCATCGCGGCCAGCAGCCCCGCGTCGCCCTCCCGTACCCCGGGGTCCCCGTCGCCCGGGGCGGTGGCGGCGGCGAGGGCGGCGGCGGTGTCGGCCAGGTCCGCGAGGGCGGCGTCGTCGAGGAGGACGGCGAGCCGGGCGAGGGCGTAGGCGATCCCGCCGAGCCCGGCGAAGCCGGTGCCGATGACGGCGGCGTCGGCGGGCCGCCCGGCGAGGGCGGTGAGCAGTCCGGGCACGGCGGTGAGCGCCCGCCGGGCGCCGGTGGCGTAGCGGGCGGTGCCGGTGAGGCGGGCGAGCTGGGCGAGGAAGAGGGCGGTGCCGAGGTAGCCGTGGGCGAGCCCGGCGCCCTGCGGCAGGATCGCCCACACCCGGCCGTCCAGGGGTTCCAGACCGAGCCAGTTGACCCGTCGGCCGTCGTCCTGCGCGGCGGCCAGGACGCGGTCGGCGATGGCCCCGGCGGCGGCCAGCAGCCGCTCCTCGTCGGGCGCCCCGGCGGAAAGCGGCCCGTACGGGGTGGCCGCCGGGCCGGGCGCCGGGAACGGGAGCCGGTACGGCCCCGGTTCCCTCCCCGGGGGAGCGGCGGGCGGGACGGGGGGACCCGGCGGGGACGCGGCGGGGCCCGGGCCGGTGGGACCGGCTCCGGCGGGGCCCGGTCCGAGGGCACCCGGTCCGACGGGGCCGGTCCGGGGCTCGACGGGAAGGGGTCCCGTGGGGCCCGCTCCGGGCGCGCCGGGAGCGGGGGCGGGGGTGACGTGCGCCGTTCCGGACGCGGCCATCCCCGCATCGTACGGGCCGACGGCCGGACCGGACAGGGCGTCACCCGGGGCGGGCGGAGGGCCGGGCGGGTCGGCGGCCGCATCCGGCGGGACCGCCGACCGGGCGCCCCCGGGCGGGGGGGACGCGGTGTGCGCGGCGGGCGGGGTAGGCGGCGCGAGCACGACGGGCGCCTCGGGTACGGCGGGCGGGGCGGGTACGGCGGGCAGGGTGGGCGCCTCGGGCGCGCAGGGCTGCCAAGGGGCGGGCGACTCCGGCCCGGCGGGCGTGCAGGCTGACCAAGAGGCGGTCGCCTCCTGCGTGGTGGCCGCACCGGACGACGAAGAGGCGGGCGACTCAGGCTCGGTGGCCGCACCGGACGACGAAGGGGCTGGCGACTCAGGCCCGGTGACCGCACCGCACGGCCAAGAGCCGGGCGACTCCGGCCCGGTGGGCACGCGGGACGGCGAAGAGGCGGGCGAGTACGGCGCGGTGAGCGCACCGGACGGCCAAGAGGCGGGCGACTCAGGCCCGGTGGCCGCACCGGACGACGAAGAGGCGGGCAACTCAGGCCCGGTGACCGCACCGCACGGCCAAGAGCCGGGCGACTCAGGCCCGGTGGGCGCGCGGGACGGCGAAGAGGCGGGCGAGTACGGCGCGGTGAGCGCACCGGACGGCCAAGAGGCGGGCGACTCAGGCCCGGTGGGCGCACCGCACGGCGAAGAGACCGGCGACTCAGGCCCGGTGGGCGAGCCGGGCGGCCAAGATCCGGGCGGCTCCTGTGTGGTGGCCGCACCGCACGGCGAAGGATCAGGCGACTTGGGCCCGGTGGGCGCGCAGGACGGCGAAGCGGCAGACGCCTCCGGCAAGGCGCCCGCACCGGACGGCGAGGGAGCGGGGGGCTTCGGCGGGCCGGGCCGGGCGGTGTCCGGGGGCGGGGGGACTCCGCAGGGGGCGTGGGCGCGGCGGGTGGCGAGGGCGGCGCGGATCACCCACTCCTGGTCGAGCCGGTCGGTCGGGCTCATCGCCGCGATCCGGCGCTCCGCCTCCGCCAGGCCGGACCGGGCGACCAGGCCGCCCGCCGTCAGACGGCCCACCGTCAGGTCCCGGTCCGCCGGCCGGTAGCCGACCAGCGGGACGTCGCCCTCCCAGAGCCCGGCCAGTTCGGCGTCGGCCAGCGGGCCCAGTACGGGATCGGCGGCGGACTCCCGCCGCACCAGGCCGAGCAGCCGGTCCCGGTCGGCCGCGTCGCGCAGCACGTCGGGGTGGGTGGACTCGTCCAGCAGGGTGGCGTACCAGTGGGTGTTGCGCAGGACGACCCGGGTGCCGTCCCCGGCGAAGCGGGCCAGCAGCCCGCCGGGGCCGAGGAGTTCGCCCCGGTGGGCGGTGATCGCGTCGTAGGCCCGCCGGAAGCCGTCGAGCAGGTCGTCGGCGTACGGGCCGGGGTCGGCGTCCTCGCCGTCCAGCCGGGGCCGGTTCGCGGCGCCCGCGAAGACGCCGGTGGTGCGGATCAGGCGCATCTCGTCGGTGCCCGGCGCGGACCAGCCGGGGACCGCGTCGGGCAGCGGGGCGTCCCGGTCGCCGCCGAGCGCGGACACGTCCAGCGCGCCCCGCTCGCCGACGAGGAGGGCCGGGAGCAGCGCGGTGCGGTGGACGGAGGAGTCCAGGGCGCGCATCGCCGGATCGTCGGTGGCCGGGCGGGCCAGACGCGGCTGGAGGAGGGTCTCCACGTCCACCGGCACCGGCTGGTCGGCGCAGGCGATGAGGTTCTCCGCGTGCAGGTCGGTGGTGCCGAGCGCCTGGAACAGCGCCAGCAGCGCGCCCGTCCGCCGGTAGAAGCGGGCGACGTGGTCCCGGTCCGGGCAGGGCCCGGCCTCGGCGTACTCGACCCAGCCGTGGCCCGGCCGCTCCAGCACCCGCAGGGTCCGCAGGCCGAGGCCCGGCACGCGGGCGCCGAGCCAGTGGACGGCGTCGTTGAAGTGCCGGTGGACGGTGACGGGCCGGGGCTTGAGCACCGCCCGGGTGCCGTCCTCGAAGCGCAGCACCGCCACCGAGCGGCCCCGCTCGTGCCGGTCGCCCGCGCCCGTGCGCACCTCGGCCAGCCGCCCCGGGTCGTGGCCCGCGAACACGGCGGCGACCAGGTCGGCGCGGTCGGCGGCGAGCCGTTCGAGGATCTCCGCCCAGGCGGCGACGGCCTGTTCGGCGGTCCGTGCCAGCAGCCGGGCCAGGACCGGGTAGCGGGTGAGCAGGGCGCGCAGCGCGGGCCGGGCGGCGGCGCGCCCCGCGAAGTCGGCGAACCGCTGCTCGGGGGTGGCGCCGCGCAGCCGTCCCGCGGCGCGCGCGGTGTGGAGTTCCAGGACCAGGGTGCGCCGGGCGAGGGTCACGAGGTCCCGGCCGAGCCGGTCGGTGAAGCAGTCCCGTACGGCGGCGAGGTCGGCGACCGCGTCGGCGCCGTTCCGGCGGGCCGCGTCGAGGAGGCGGTCGGCTGCGTGCCCGGTGAACGGCGCGAGGACCGCCGCGAACGCCTCCCGCCAGTCGGCTCCGGCCGGTGGCGGGACCCCCTCGGCGGGGGCGCGGGCCAGCGCCTCCTCCACCGTGGCGGCCCAGGAGGGGCGGGCCGCCCGGACCGCGGACGCCCCGGGCGGCCCGGACGGTCCGGACGCCCCGGACGCCCCGGACGCCCCGGACGGCGGGGTGCCCGGGGCGTCCCCGTGTGGACCGAGCCGCGCCCGGGACCCCCCGGCGCGCGGGTGGTCCCGGTGCCGGGCGTCGCGGGACGGCGCCGTCGTCGGGCCGCCGCGCACCGCATCCCCCGGCCGGTGCCCGGCAGCCGTCCGCTCGGCCGGTGTCACGCCTCTGCTCCACCAGGCCTCGGCTTCGGTCATGGCCGTCAGAATGCCAGCGGGGGACCCGCCGCGATATGGGGGCCCGCCCCCGGATTCCCGGCGGCCGGGGACGGCCGGGCGGTACGGGGGGCGGAATGCGGGGGCACGCGCCCATGGGCGGCCGGGCCCGCGCCGCGCACGCTGGACGCATGACCCCCTACGGCGCGACGACAGCGATGGACGAGATGCGCACCATGGTCCCGGGGGTGCACGGGGCCGCCCCGGACGTCCGGCCGGCGGGAGCCGCCGGGTACGGGCGGGGCACCCCCCGGGGGAGAACCCCCGGACGCGGACCCCTCGCCGCCCGCCCGGACCGCTCCCGCCGGACGGAGGGGTGTCGGTGACCGCGACGGACGTCCGGCCGGCCCGGCACGCGCGCACCGGCCCCGGACGGGACGCCCGGCCCGCACCGGGCGGGGTCCCGGCGGCCGGGGCGGCGGAGGCCGGTGAGCCGGAGGACGGGGGGCTCCGCTTCTCCGTGCTCGGCCCGCTCGCCCTGGCCGTCGACGGCCGGCCCCGCCCGCTGGGGCCGCTCAAGCAGCGGCTGGTCCTCGCGGTGCTGCTCTGCCACGCCAACCAGCCCGTGACGGTGGACCGGCTGACCGACGCCGTGTGGGAGGACGAGCCGCCCCGGACCGCCCGCAAGAACCTCCAGGTCTACGTCTCGGCGCTGCGCAAGCTGCTGGACGGGCCCGCCGCCGGGCGGCTGGTGTGCCAGGACAGCGGCTACACGCTGCGGGTCGAGTCCGGGGAGCTGGACTCCCTGCGGTTCGCGGCGCTCGCCCGGCAGGGCCGGGCGGCCGGTCTCCGCGGCGAACAGGCCCTCTGCGCGGGGCTGCTGGGCCGGGCGCTCGGCCTCTGGCGGGGCGAGCCGCTGGCCGAGCTGCGGTGCTCGCCGCAGGTCCGGGAGGCGGTGCGGCGGCTCGACGCGGACCGGGCGGGGGTGTTCGAGGACTGGGCCGAGGCCGAGCTGGCGTCGGGCCACGCGGAGGCGGTCGCCGACGGGCTCCGGGCCGCGGCCGAGCGGCACCCGCTCAGGGAGCGGCTGCAGGCCGCCCGGATGAGCGCCCTGCACCTGTCCGGCCGCCGGACCGAGGCCCTCGCGGTCTACGACGAGGTGCGGCAGCGACTGGCCCGGGAACTGGGGCTGCCGCCGGGCTCCCGGCTGGCGGCCCTGCACCGCACGGTCCTCGGCGACGGGGACGGCGGCGGGCGCGGGGCCCCGGCCGCGCCCGCCGCCCCCGGGCCGGGTCCCGGCTGCCTGCTGCCGCCGGGCCTCGCGGACTTCACCGGGCGCGAGGATCCGCTGCGGGAGCTGGAGGGCGCGGTGCGGCGGGGCCGGGACGTGCTGGTCACCGGGGCGGCGGGCGCGGGCAAGACGGTGCTCGCGGTGCACGCCGCCCGGCGGCTGGCCGGGCGCTTCCCGGACGGGCTGCTGCTGGTGGGCCTGCGCACCGCGGCCGGCCATCCCCGGCCCCCGGCCTCGGTCGTCGGGGAGGTCGCCCGGCTGGCGGGGCTGGACCGGGCCGCGGCCGACCCCGGGCGGACGGCGGCGCTGTGCCGGGGCTGGCTCTCCCGGCACCGGGTCCTGCTCGTCCTGGACGACGCCGCCGACGAGGCGACGGCGCGGATGCTGCTGCCCGGCGAGGGCCACGGCCGGGTGCTGGTCACCGCGCGGGCGCAACTGGCCGGGCTGGCCGGGGTCACCCGGGTCGCCCTGCCCGCGTACACCGAGGCGGAGGCCCTGGAGCTGCTGGCCCGCACCGCCGGGGCCGAGCGGCTCGCCCGGGACCCTGCCGCCGCCCGGCGCATCGTCGCCGCCGGGGGGCTGCTGCCGCTGGCGGTGCGGGTGAGCGGCAACCGGCTCGCCGTCCTGCGCCATGTGCCGCTGGCCGAGTACGCGGCGCGGCTGGCCGATCCGGCGGCGGCGCTGGGCGAACTGGCGGCGGGCGACGTGGCGGTCCGCCCCCGGCTGGAGGCGAGCTGGCGGGACCTGTCCGAGGAGGGGCGCGGGGCGCTGCTGCGCATCGCGCGGCTGCCGGTCGGGGTGCCGTTCACCCTCGGGGAGTCCGCCGAGGCCCTGGGCTGCGGCACGGACGAGGCGCTGCGCAGGCTGGAGCGGCTGATCGAGGCGGGCGCGGTGGGCTGCCCCGGGGAGGAGGTGTCGGCCCACTCGGCCCGGTACACCGTGCCGCGGCTGCTCCAGTCGTACGTCCGCGAGCACGCGGCGGCGGACGGCGGGGGCGGGACCGGCGACTGACCGGGGCGGGGGTTCGGGGACCCGGGGGTTCGGACGGTTCGGACGGTGCGAGCGGTGCGAGCGGTGCCAGTGGTGCCAGTGGTGCCAGTGGTGCCAGTGGTGCCAGTGGTCCCGGTGATGGGGGTGGTCAAGTGTTCCGGGTAGTACAGGTGGTACGGGTGGTGCTGCCGTACGGGTGTGCGGCGTCCCGGGGAGGCACGGCACCGCCACCGGCTCCCGGCCCCGGTCCCGTCCCTTCCACGGGCCTCCCGGCCCTGCGGCACCGGCACCCACCATGCCCGCGTCCCGGGCCTCCGCCCCGAACCCGGCACGGCCCGGGGCAGCGCGGGGCTCGGCGTCGGCGCGGGGGCCCGGCACCGGACCCGGGGGTCAGCGTGGGCCCCCGGGTCCGGGGGCGCGGCCGAGGGTGCGGAAGGCACCGGCGAAGTGGACCAGCGGGTCGCCCGGCGGCCCCGTCGTGAGGTGGAGGACCGAGCCGAGGAAGACGGAGTGGTCGCCGCCGTCGTGCACATCGGTGAGCGCGCACTCCAGCCAGGCGAGCGCGCCGTTGAGGAGCGGGGCGCCGGTGCGCCGGCCCCGGAAGGTGTCGACGCCCTCGAACTCCTGGCGGCCCCGGGGCCGGTGGCGTTCCGCGAACCGCGCGGCCACCGCGTGCTGCCGTCCGGAGAGGACGGAGACGGCGAACTCCCGGTCCCGCTCCACGGTGGCGTGGACGCTCGCCGCGCGGGGGACGCTCACCACCACCAGCGGCGGGTCCGTCGGAACGGCGGTGAGGGAGTTGACGGTGGCCCCGTGCGGGATCAGGCGGCCCGCGGTCAGCACGGCGACGCCGGACGCGAACCGGCCGAGCGCCGCCCGGGGTTCGGGGTGACCGGCCGGTGGCGCCCAGGGCGGTGCGGGGCGCAGCGGGAACGGTCGTGTCATCGCCGCCGCCCCTCGCTCCGGGGGCCCCGGCGGCCCCCTCCGGGCGGCGGGGGCTCCCCCGTCTCCACCCGCCGGGCCGCACCCGGGTGCGCGGAAGACCGGTACGCCTCCGGACCCACGGCAGACCGGTACGGCCCCGGGCGCCGGTACGACCGGGAAGCCTCCGGGTGCGCGGCGGGCCGGGGAACCTCCGGGCGCCCGGAGAGGGACCGGTACGCCCCCCGGCGGACGGGCGACCGGTACGGCCCCGGGCGCGGAGAGGACCGGGACCCCTCCGGGCGCGCCGGGGACAGGGGCACGCCCCGGCGCCCGGGGGCCCGGGACACCCCCGGGCACGCGAGGGACCGGAACGCCCCCCGCCGCCCGGCGGGCTGGCCCCGCGCGGCGGACGGGTGCCGCCGGGCGGGGCCGGACGCGGAGGGTGCCGGGCGGACGGGACCGGTGTCTCCGGAGGGGGTCATCGTTCCTCCCCGGCCGGGGCGTCCGGCGCGGTGCGGGTCAGGTCGGGCAGGGCGGGCGCGACCACGGCGAGCACGGCGAACAGGACGCCGAGGACCGCCGCGGTGCCGGGCAGGGACAGGTTCAGCAGCAGCAGCCCGGCCGCCATGGGACCGGCGCACTGCGGCAGTTGGGCGAGGAGCGAGAGGCTGGAGCTGACCCGGCCGTAGACCTCCTCGGGCACGGAGGTCGCCATGATGGTGGAGAACACCACCCCGACGACCGGCGTCAGCAGGCACAGCGCCGAGAACCCGGCGGCGACGGCCACGGTGCTCCCGGTCCGCCAGGCGGCGAGCAGCAGCAGCGCGGAGGCCGCGGGCCCGGCCGTGATCAGCACGGGCATCCGCAGCAGCCGATGCGCCCGGGGGGCGATCAGCGAACCGCACAGCCCGGCCAGGGCCGCCGTGCTCATCGCGGCGCCCACCGCGGTGGCGCCGCCGGAGCCGCCGCCCACGCCGAGGATCAGCACGTAACCGAAGGCGGAGAAGCCCAGGTTGACGCCGCTGAAGTACAACGCCAGGTACAGCAGGGGGCGGTGGTCGCCGAGGTAGCGGAACCCGGCCGTGAGCCGCGGCCGGAACCGCTCGGCCGGGCGGCCGGGTGCGGCGGCCCCCGCCCCGCCCTCCGGGAGGCGGGCGGCGACGGCCCGCCGTACGCCGGGGGCGGCGGCCACGCACAGCGCCGAGACCCCGAAGGTGACGGCGTCGACGGCGAACGGGAGGGCCCGGCCCAGGCCGAGGAGGAACCCGGCGACGGCGGGCGCGGCGATCTCCGCCCCGTACGAGCGGGCCTGGTTGAGCGAGATCGCCGCGGGGAGCTGGTCGCGGTCGACGATCCAGCGCAGCACCTTCTGCTGGGACGGGCGGAACACCTCGACGGCCGTGACGGAGACGACCACCGCGGCCAGCGCCAGCCAGAGCGGCAGCGGACGCACCAGCAGGCACAGGGCCAGGACCCCGGCGGCCAGCAGCCGCGCCAGGTCGCAGCCGACCATGAGGACCCGCTGGTCGCGGTGGTCGCTGAGGTATCCGGCGGGGATGCGGACCACCAGGCCGACGACGAGCATCGCGGTGCCGATCACCGCCGCCTCGGCGCTGGAGGAGCCGCCCGCCAGCAGGACCAGGGGCAGGGCCATGGCGGACATCGACGAGCCGAAGTCCGACAGGGCCTGCGCCGTCCAGAGGAGCTGGAAGGTCCGGTTGTGCCGCAGCCCCGGCGCGGGCGCGGTCCGGGGCCCGGTCCCGGTCACCGGTCCGCCCGCCGCTCGCCCGGCGGGCGCCGGGGGTCGGCCAGCAGGTCGTCCAGGAGGAAGTTGCGGTTGGTGCGGGCGCCCGGGGCGGTGTACTCGAACCGGGACAGGAACAGCGCGATCCCGGCGGAGCCGGTGGCCAGGTCGGCGCTCTCGCGCAGGGTCTGCTCGCCGGGGAAGACGATCCCCTCCGGTCTGCGCACCGCCCAGCGGAGCACGGCCCGCGCGGCCCGTTCGGCGTCGCCGAGCAGTTCGGGGTCGCCCAGGAACTCGTAGGCGTCCAGCAGGGCGTCGCCCAGGCCGCTGATGCCGTGGAAGAGCTGGGGGAAGACGGTGTACTTGCGCCGCACGTCCGGCAGCAGCCGGTCGACCTGCTTGCGCAGGCGCTCGTCGCCGGTCCTCCACCAGTAGCGGAGCAGGGTGGTGAGGATGCCCGCGGTGCCCTCGTCCCAGTAGTGGCGCAGGATGGTCCGCGCGTCGCGGTCGTCGGCGTACGCCTGGAAGGACAGCAGTCCGCCGGGGGCGTACTCGGCGCGGGACAGGTCGTGTTCGAGGGCCGCGCGCCCCAGGGCGAGGGTGTCCGGGTCGCCGGTGACCGCGTGCAGGGCCAGCAGGAACATCGCCACGCCGCTGGGACCGTGGCCGTAGCCGACGGGCCGCCGTCCCTCGGTGTCCGGCCAGTGGGCGCGGTCCTCCTCGCGGCGGGCGGTGCGGGCGAGGCCGTCGGCGAGGGCGCGGGCGCGGTCCAGGAACTCGGGTTCCCCGGTGTCCTGCCAGAGCCTGAGGCAGGCCATGCCGTGGCCCGCGGTGCCGGTCAGCACGCCGGTGTCGGCCTCGTCGGCCAGCAGGGGGTGCCCCGCCGTGTCGCGCAGGACGCGGGCGGCCCCGGCGGGGTGGCCCATCGCGGACAGGGCCCAGGCGACCCCGGCGGAGCCGTAGTAGAGGCCGGGGGGCATCGCGGTGTGGCCGGTGGAGTGGCGCAGGGCCCAGGCGAGCAGTTCCCCGGGGACCTCTCCGTGGACGGTGTGCAGGGCGTAGAGGCTGCCGTAGGCGCCGTGGGCGAGGGAGAGCGGGTTGGTCTCGAAGACCAGCAGGTCGGCGGGGAGGAGCCGGTCGTCGCGGGTGGTGTCGGCGGCGCCGTGCGCGTAGTCGCGGACGCCCCGCAGGACGTCGCGTATCCGGCGGCGCAGCGCGGCGCCGTCCTCCGGGGCGGGCGCGGCGCGGCGGACCAGCGGCGGGGGCTGCCGCCAGGCGGTGGCGAAGGGCAGCCCGGCGATGCGGCCCCGGAGCACGTCGGGGTCGGGCAGCGGGGCGTCCTCGTCGTAGAGGTCGCGGACGAGGGCGGTGAACTCGGCGGGCAGGTCCAGGTCGGCCGCGAGTTCGTCGAGCAGCCCGAGCGGCACCGTGTGCTCGACGACGTCGCTGAGCTGGCAGGCGAGGACGCCGCTGAGCAGGACGGCGCCGAGGGCGTAGTAGTCGGCGCGGCGGTCGGCGGTGCCGGTGGCCGCCCGGCGGGGCGCCATGCCCGGGGTGCCGAGCCCGGCGCCGCGGTCGACGCCCTCGTGGCAGGCGGACTCCAGGTCGATGATCCGCACCCGGTCCTCGGGGGTGACGAGGATGTTGGTGAGGGACAGGTCCCCGAGGACGATGCCCCGTTCGTGACAGACGGCGATGGCGTCCGCGACCTGGAGCCAGAGGGCGCGGAGCCGTTCGTAGTAGGCGGTCAGCCGGGCGGGCGTCAGATCCAGGTCGTAAAGGGGGTTCTCGCCGATGCTCAGCCGGCCCAGGTGGACGCCTTCGATGAACTCCTCTACGAGGAAGGAGTGTTCCCAGGCGGTGAAGAGGCCGGCCGGGCGGACGAAGAGGCCGGTGTCGGCGAGTTCGGTGAGCAGCCGGTGCTCGTGGTGGAGCAGGGCGACGGCCTCGGTGCGGTGCAGGCCGACCTCCACGGCCGGGCGGGCCTCGCGCAGCACCACGTCGGCGCCGGTCCGGGTGTCCACGGCGCGGTAGACGCCGCCGCGGTTGCCGAGGGCCAGTGTCCCGGTGACGGAGTACCGGCCGTCGAGCAGCGGTGCGGGGGGCTCCTCGGCCGGGGCGGGCTCCTCCCGCGCGGCGGGGGCCGCCGGGCCGGTGGCCGGGGACGCGGTGGAGGGGGGCGCGGCGGAGGGGGGCGCGGCGGAGGACGCCGTGGTGGGGGCGGGGCCGTCGAAGGGGTCGCCGGCCCAGTCGGGCGCGCCCCAGTAAGGGGTGCGCACGTCGGGCACCCAGGACCCGTCCGGGGCCTGGATGAGCAGCTCCTTGATCCCGTTGGCCCGCAGCCGGAAGTGCGAGGTGAAGGCGCCGTAGCGGTAGAAGACGATCCGGGAGCCGGGGTAGCGGCGGTCGGAGAGGATGTACGGGCCGTCGCAGCCGTCGAGGGCCTCGGTGAGCGCGCGGGCGATCCGGTGGAAGCGGTCGGGGTCGGGCGGGTAGACGGTGATGAACTTGCCGCTCGAACCCCGGGGGGCGCTCTTGCCGTTCACCTCGGCCACCGCCGCCGGGTCCATCAGGAACTTGAACCGCACCCCCGCGTCGCGCAGCACCGGCAGGGCGCGGCGCAGGATCTCCTCGCTGCTCCGGGAGGTGGCGCTGACGTGCAGCTTCCAGCCCTGCTCGACGCGGTCGGCGCCCGGCGGCTCACTGATCATCCAGTAGCCCCGGCGCCGCAGGCCCCAGGAGGCCGGGACGGCCGCCCGGTACTCCCGCAGATGGACGGCGTCCGGCGGCCGCCGGGTGACGTCCTCGAACCACCGGCGGTGGTTCCCCAGGTAGAACACCACCGTTTCCCACGACAGGCGCATGTCCGCCCAGCCCCTCTCCTGTCATCGACGTCTCGTCGGCCGAACGGTCGCGTCGGCCGGACCGGCGGTGGGACCGCCGGGCCGGCCGACGCCGGAGCGATGGGTCAGCAGCTCGCGGCCACGCAGGAGGAACAGCTCATCGCGGGGGAGGTGATGGCCTCCCCCTCGAGGCCGCCGGCCTGGAGTCCGAGCACCGCGTTCTTGACCGCGTCCTTCGACAGGTGGGCCTCGACCTCGGGGCTGTCGTTCTCGGGGGTGCTGTCCTCGGTGGGCTCGATGGCGTCGGCCATGGGTTCACTCCTCACGGACGGGGACTCCGGGCGGCGGTCGCCGGCCGGTGGAACAGGACGCTAGGCAGCGGCGGTTCCGCGCCGGTCAAGAGCCGGTATGCGAGCGGTATGGGCGCTGCTCGGGCCGGGTCGCCGGCCGCCCGGCCCGGCCCCCGGGGCTCCTCGGCGCCGCCCGGCACCCGTCCGGCCTGCCGGTTTACCGGTACCCAGGCGGCGCCGAACCGCCCGTTGACCGCCCGTCGGGACGCTGGGTGGCCACGGCCGCCCACCGGCCGGGGCGACGAGACAGGGAGGTGCGCCCGTGCGTCTGTCCGACCTGCTGCGGCTGCGGCCCGTCCCGGGCGCGGGACTGCTGCTGACCCTCACCCGGCGCTGCCCGCTGAGCTGCGCCCACTGCTCCACCGCCTCCACGATGTCCGGCGAGGAGCCGGACGGGGGGCATCTGCTGCGCTTCGTCCGCTCGTTCGGCGCCGAGGACCGCCCCGAGGTGCTCCTGCTGACCGGGGGCGAGCCGCTGCTGCGGCCGGAGCTGACCGCCGCGCTCGCGGTCGCGGCCCGCGCGGCGGGCACCCGCAGCGCGGTGCTGAGCGGCATGTTCTTCGCCCGCTCCGGCCGGGTCCCCGGGCGGATCATGCGCGCGGTCACCGCCGTCGACCATTTCTCCGCGAGCCTGGACGCGCACCACGAGCGCGAGGTGCCCCGCGCCGACGTGCTGCGGGCGGTGCGCGAGATCCGCGACGCGGGCGTGCCGGTCAGCTTCCACCTCACCGGGAGCGGCCCCGGGGACCCCTATCTGGCCGAGGTGACGGCCGAGGTCCGCCGGGAGTTCGCCGACCGGGTGCCGATGCTGGTCACCCCGGTCCGCCCGCTGGGCCGGGCCGCCGCCTGGGCGGGCGCCGCCCGCGTCCTCCCGGACGGCGACCGGCCGCTGCCCTGCGCGATGGCGGCCTGGCCGGTGGTGGCCTTCGACGGCACCGTCCTCGCCTGCTGCAACCAGCGCGCCGTCGACGCCCGCCCGGCCCCGGCGCACCTGCGCCTCGGCCACATCGCCGAGGACGGCTGGCCCGCCGTGCGGCGCCGC
This sequence comes from Streptomyces sp. NPDC107521, assembly GCF_055598485.1. NCBI lineage: Bacteria > Bacillati > Actinomycetota > Actinomycetes > Kitasatosporales > Streptomycetaceae > Streptomyces > Streptomyces sp. NPDC107521. The sequence continues at coordinate 20,363 of NZ_JBVKAT010000012.1, read as the reverse complement.
TCGGGCGCCTCCCCCGTGCTGCGGATGATCCGCGCCGCCGGCCCCGCCCATCTGTACGCCCGCCACGGCGACGGGGGCGCGGACGGCGAGGGCGGCTACTGCGCCTCCTGCCACCGTCTGGAGCGGCACCCAGGGGTGCTCGCCGGAGCCGCCCGCGACGGCGCCGGACCGGTGGGGGAGCTCCTCGACGCGGAGGCCGCCCGGCGCCAGACGGCCGCCGGCCCGGTCGCCCTCGTACGGCGGCACGGCTGCGCCCCGTACGCGGATCTGGTCGCGCTGGACGGGGACCCGCGGTGAGGGTCGCGGTGGGCGGCCCGGCGGGGGACGTCGCGGGCTGCGCCGTACGGGGTGCGGCGGGCGGTGCGGCGGGGGACGTGGGCGGTGCGCCACCGGGTACGAGGGGTGGACCGGCGGGGGCCCCGGACGGTGCGGCACGCGGTGCGGTGAGCCCTCGGGCGCGAGGGGCCGCGGGCGACGCGCGGGGGGCCGCGGGCGACGCGCGGGGTACGGCGGGCCGCCCGGCAGCGGCTTCTGACGGCGCGGGGGGCGCGCAGGGCGGACCGGCGCGGGCCGGGGACGTCGGGTCGGCCGCGGAGGGGCACCCGGCGGGGGAGGTGGGTGGCGCTGCCGGGGCCGCCGCGGGGGGAGCGGCGGGGGGCGGCACCCCGCGGGCCGCCGTGGGGGGACCCGGGGGCGGCGCTGCCGGACGGGCGGCGGGGGGAGCGGCCGGGGGCGGTGCGGTGGGGGCCGCGCCGTTCTCCCGGGTGCTGCGGACCAAGCTGTCGCTGGCCGAGCCCGCCGTGCACGCCGCCGCCGCCCTGCTGTGGCGGCCGGACGGGCTGCGCCCGCGCTACCTCGCCTACCTGGGCGCCATGCACGCCCTGGTCCGCGCCTCCGTACCGCTGATGGAACGCGCCGTCGCCCGCTGCGAGGCCGCGCCGCCCGGCGATCCGGTGGCCCGCCCGCTCGCCCGGTACCTGCGCCGGCACATCGAGGAGGAGCGCGGCCACGACGACTGGCTGCTCGCCGACCTGGCCCTGGCCGGGGGCGACGCCGCCGCCGTGCGCGCGGCGCTGCCGCCCACCGCCGTGGCGGTGCTGACCGGCGCCCCGTACTACTGGGTCGAGCACCACCATCCCGCCGTCCTCCTCGGCTACATGGCCGCCCTGGAGGGGAACGCCCCCGCCGGGTGGCTGGCGGAGCGCCTCGCCGCCGGGACCGGCCTGCCCGACGCGGCCTTCCGCACCCTGCGCGCGCACGCGGCGCTGGACTCCGCCCACATGGCCGCCCTGGACCGGGTCCTCGACCGGCTGCCGCTGACCGGGCCCCAGCGCACCGCCGTCTCGGTCGGCGCCCTGCACACCGTGTCGGGCCTGGCCCGGCTGCTGTCCGAACTCGCCGCCCGGCCCGCGGAGACGGCCGCGGCCCCGTCAGGAGGTCACCGATGAGCGACGACCGCACCGCCCGCTTCGCCCGGCTGGCCGCGGCGGGCTTCCCCCTCGACGCGCTCACCGACGAACAGGTGGAGGTGCTGCTGTCGATGACCGAGCAGGAGGTCGCCCTCCTCATCGACATCGGGCGGCGGCTCGGCGAGGTGGGCCCCGAGGTGCAGGCCCACAGCGAGGTCGCCGGCGGCGCGCTGTTCTGAGCGGCGCTGTTCCGAGCGGCGCGCGCTTCGGAGCGGCGCCCCTCCCCCGTCCACCCGACCGGCCACCGCGACGAGGTCCCCGCCATGAGCTGCACGAACTGCCGGGCCGCCCTGCCGGGCGGGGCCCGCTTCTGCCCGTCCTGCGGCACCCCCTGCCGTCCGCCGGACCCGCGCCCCGCCCCCTCCGGGGGGCCGGGGCCGGAGTTCCCGCCCGGGCCAGTCGAGGCCCGCAAGGTCGTCACCGTGCTCTTCTGCGACCTGGTGGGCTCCACGGCGCTCTCCGAGGCACTCGACCCGGAGATCCTCCGCGCCGTCACCCTGCGCTACTTCGCGCTGATGCGCGGCCAGGTGGAGGAGCACGGGGGCACCCTGGAGAAGTTCATCGGGGACGCCGTGATGGCCGTCTTCGGGGTACCCTCGGTGCGCGAGGACGACGCCCGCCGCGCCCTCGGCGCCGCGCTCGGCATGCTCGACGCGCTGGACCGGCTCAACGCCGACCTCGAACAGGCCCTGGGGATCGGGCTGGAGGTGCGCATCGGGGTGAACACCGGCCCCGTGGTGGCGGCTTCGGACGCCTCCGCACGGCAGGCCCTCGTCTCCGGGGAGACCGTCAACGTCGCGGCCCGGCTGGAGCAGCACGCCGACGCCGGGAGCATCCTGCTCGGCCCGCAGACCCGTCTCGCGGCGGGCCCCACGGTCCGCGTCGAGGAGGTCGGCCCGCTGCGCCTCAAGGGCAAGTCGGTGCCGGTGACGGCGTACCGCCTGCTGGGGCTGGGCGGCGACGAGCCGGACCAACTGCGGCGCTTCGACATCCCGTTCGTGGGACGCGACGCCGAACTCGACGCGCTGGACGCGGCGCTGGCCCGTGCGGCGGGCACGACGGGAGCCGGGCGGACGGCCGGGGCACCGGGTGCGCCCGGCGGCGCGCGGACCGCGAACGGCGCTCGGGCGTACGACGGTCGGGCCGTCACGGCCGCCCGGGACCGGGAGGACGACGCCGATCCCGGCCCCGGCATCGACGCCGCCGCGGGGGTCGAACGGGACACCTTCCCGGGCCCGGCCCACATACACGACAACACCGCCCGCCTCGCCGACGGCCCCCACCACACGGCCCACGACACCCGCCCGACCCCGACCACCCCCCAGAACACAACCACCCGGCATTCCGTGAACAACCCACCCACAAGTGTTCACGCCGACACGACCACCCACCGGAACACCTCCCCCGACCCGGCCGCCGGCCCCCGCACGGTCCGGGGCACCGCGGACGAAGTGTCCTGGAGTGGCGAGGCCCCGGACGGCCGGGGCACCGACGTGGCGGACGAGGGGAGCCCTTCCGTCGGTCCGCCGGGGAGCCGTGCCGCCGGGACCGGCGCCGCGGGTCCTCCCCCCGTCCGGCACCGGCTGCTGGTGCACGGGGAGGCCGGGCTGGGCAAGACCCGGCTGGTCCGGCAGTGGCTGGCGACCCGGGCCGGGCCCCGGGTGGCCCACGGCGCCGGCCGCTGCCGCCCCTACGGCGACCGGGGCACCCTCTGGCCGCTGGCCGACGCCCTCACCTCGCTGCTGGCCGCCGGCCGTTCCGGGGCCGCGGAACGGGACGCGGCGGACGCCCTGGCCGTGCTGGCGGGCGGCCTGCTCGCGGACGGCACCCCCAGCCCCTCGCCGGACGACACCTGCGCCGCGCTGCTCCAGGTGCTGACCGCCGCCACCACCGGCGGCCCCGTGGTGCTGGTCCTCGACGACTGCCACTGGGCCGCCCCGGCCCTGCTGGACCTGGTGGACCGGCTCGACCGGGAACTCGGCGACGCCCCCGTCCTGCTGCTCTGCCTGGCCCGGCCCGAGCTGCTGGACTCCCACGCCGCGCCGCCCGGCACCACGCTGGCCCTTCCGGGGCTGCCGGAGGCCGACGCGCGGCTGCTGGCGGAGGGCCTCGCCCGGACCACCGCCCGCATCACCACCCGGATCACCACCCGGGGCGGCGCGGCCGACGGCCGGTCACCCCGCGTCGGCGCGCCCGGCGCGGGCCCCGGCGGCGGCGCGCACCAGGGCGGCACCCCCGAGGGCGCCGTCGCGCCCGGCGGCGGCGCGCCCCTCGTCGGCCCGGCCGGCCGCACCCCCGGCGCCCCGTCGGGCGACCCCGGCACCCCGTCCGGTCTCCCCGACCGGCTGCTGGAGCGCGCCGGGGGCAACCCCCTGCACCTGGAGCAACTGCTGCTGCCGCTGCCCCGCGGCGCCCGGGCCGACGACCCGCCGCCCACCGTGCAGGCGCTGCTGGGCGCCCGGATCGACGCCCTGGCCGGCACCGAGCGGGTCACCCTGGACCTCGCCGCCGTGCTGGGCGGCCGGTTCGACGCCGGAGAGCTGGCCGAACTGGCCCGCGGCACCCGGCGCGGCACCGTCGAGGCGCTGCTGGCGCTGGGCCGCCACCGCATGGTCGAGCCGGCCGCCGACGGGCGCGGCTACCGGTTCGCCAGCGGACTGGTCCAGGAGGTGGCGTACGGCTGCATGTCCAAACGGGCCCGCGCCGAACGGCACGAGCGGGCCGCCGACCTGCCCGGGGTCCGGGCACGCGGCGACGGCGCGGTCGGCGGCCATCTGGAGCGGGCCTACCGCTACCGGCGCGAACTGGGCGTGGTGACCGAGGAGCTGGGGACGCTGCGGCTGCGGGCGGCCGGCGCCCTCGGCCGTGCCGGGGCGCAGGCGCTGGCCCGCTCCGACCTGCCGTGGGCCGACGACCTGCTGAGCCGGTCCACCGCCCTGTACGGGCCCGGCGACCCGTCCGCCGCGGGGGCGCTGCGCCGCCTCGGCGAGGTCCGGCTGGCGCTGGGCCGGGTGGCGGAGGCGCGGGAGCTGCTGCGGCGCACCGCCGCGGCCCCGGCCGACCCGCTGGAGCTGGCGCACGCCCGGCTGAGCCTGGCGGTGGCCGGGGTGCCGGACGGCGACTCCCCGGCCGAGGCCGCCCGGGGGACGCTGCCCGTCTTCGAGGCGGCCGGCGATCCGCTCGGGCAGGCCAGGGCGTGTCTGCGGCTCGGCCAGCACCGGCAGGCGCAGGGCCGGCACGGCGAGGCGGACGCCCTGCTCACCCGGGCCCTGGCGCACGCGGTGGCCGCCGACGCCGAGCCGGAGCGGGCCGCCGCGCTCGGTGCCGTCGGCGTCTCGCTGTGGCGCGGCCCGGAGCCGCTGCCGACGGCGCTGGACCGCTGCCGGGCGCTGCTCGCCGAGCACGGGCGGCGCCCCACCGTGCGGGTGACGCTGAACTGTCCGCTCGCCGTCATGCTGGCGCTGCGCGCCCGGCCGGCCGAGGCGCGCGCCCGGCTGGCGGAGGCGGAGCGGCTCGCGGAGCGGCTCGGCTACGCGGAGGCGCGGGTGTTCCTGCCCCTGTTCGGCGCGCTGGTCGACACCCTGGCGGGCCGGGGCGGCCGGGCGCTGGGCGCGCTGGACCGGGCGGCCCGCGAGGCCCGGTCGCTGGGCGCCGACGCGCTGCGGGACACGGTGGCCCTGGAGTCGGCCCGGGTCCTGCTGGACCAGGGGCGGTGGCGGGAGGCGGCGGCGGCGCTCGCCCCGCTGTCCGGGCGGCCCGGCCGCCCCCCGGCCGAGGCGGTGGACCTGGACGGGCTGAACGGCCGGCTGGCCGCGGCCCGGGGCCGGGACGGGGAGGCGCGGGAGCTGGCGGCCCGCGCGGTCCGGGCGGCGGCGGACACCGACTCCCCGCTGGTCCGGGCGCAGGCCTCGCTGGACCTGGCGCACACCCTGCGGACCCTGGGAAGCGACCGGGAGGCCGTCCCGGCGGCCCGGGCCGCCGAGGAGTCGTTCACGGCCAAGGGCCATCTGCCCGGCGTCGGCTGGGCGCGGGCCGTGCGGCTCGCGAGCCCGGCGCGGCGGCGGCCGGCCCCGCGAGGAGAGGAGAGTTCCGCATGACGACCGCGACGGCGGGCCCCGGCGACGGGCTGACCTGGAGCCTGCGCGGCCGGGGACCCGGGGACATCCCCGTCCTGGCCGACCGGGGCCCCGAACCGGCCGAACGGCCCCTGCCCGGCGGCTCCGGCGCCGGTGTCCGGGTGTGCGTGGTGGACTCGGGGGTGGAGCGGGACCACCCGCTGGTGGGCCCGGTCGCCGGGTCCCGGGTGGTGGTCCGGGACGACGACGGGACCGTCTCCGTACGGGAGACGGACACCGGCGACGTCTGCGGCCACGGCACCGCCTGCGCGGGGATCATCCGCCGCACGGCGCCGGAGTGCGAGCTGCACAGCGTGCGGGTCCTCGGGGAGCGGTTCTCCGGGACGGGCGACATGCTGATCGCGGGGCTGCGCTGGGCCGTCCGGCAGCGCTTCGACGTGATCAACCTCAGTCTGTCCACCACGCGGGCGCGGTTCGCGGAGGAGCTGCACGCCCTCGCCGACGAGGCGTACTTCAACCGGACGGTGATCACCGCCTCGGCGCACAACACGCCGGTGGAGAGCTTCCCGTGGCGGTTCGCCTCGGTCGTCTCGGTCGGCAGCCACCAGGAGGACGACCCCGGGCTGCACCTGTACAACCCGGACCCGCCGGTCGAGTTCTTCGCCCCCGGGCAGAACGTCGAGGTGGCCTGGCTCGGCGGGGCCAGCATCCGCACCACCGGCAACAGCTTCGCCACCCCGTTCGTCGCCGGGCTGTGCGCCCGGCTGCTGTCCGCGCATCCCCGGATGACGACCTTCCAGCTCAAGAACGCCCTCTTTCTCTCGGCGGCCAACGTGCAGGTCGCCCGACCCGGCAGCAGAGGTGCCCCATGACTCTTCCGATCGGGCCCGCGACGGCCCCCACCCCCGACGGTCCGGGCGAGGACGCCTCGGTCCGGGAACTCCTCCAGTCGGTCGTCGACGTGGCACGGGCCATCTTCGGCGCCGGGGCCAGCTCGGTCCTGCTGCTCGACGACGGCACGCAGGAGCTGGTGTTCCAGGCGGTGTCCGGGCAGGGGGAGGAGTTCCTGACCGGGCGGCGCTTCCCGGCCGGGCGGGGCATCGCCGGGTGGGTGGCGATGTCCGGGGAGTCCGTGATCGTGGACGACCTCGCCCGGGACTCCTCCTTCGACCGGGCGCTGGCGGAGTCCACGGCGTACGTGCCGGACGCGCTGATGGCGGCGCCGCTGCTGCACGACGACCGGGTCCTCGGCGTGCTGGAGGTGCTCGACCCGGCCCCGCAGGCCCGCTCAAGCCTCAGCGAGCTGGATCTGCTGTCGCTGTTCGCGCGGCAGGCCGCGGCGGCGCTGCGGATCGCCATCGACCGCCGGCCGCGGGCGCCCCGGCGGGGCGGGCTCGCCGATGACCAGCGGGCCGCGGCGGTGCGGCTGATGACGGAGCTGGAGCGGCTGCTGGCGGACGCCGACACATAGGGACGGCGGGACGCCGGCACACGGGGACGCCGGAGACGGGGACGCCGGAAAGGGGAGCGGGAGCGGACGCCGGGGCGGCGGGCCGGGGACGGCACCCGGCGAGGCCGTACCGGCGCCCCGGGCGGGGCCCGTTCCGCCCACGGTCCGCCCCCGGGGCGGGCCCGGCCGTGCGGAAACCCACTGGGCAGTGTCAGTGGTGAACCGTAGGCTCGGTCCTGATGCCCACCACACCTGCCTCCGCCGAGGAATCCGCCCCGGACCGCTCCGCCGTGCGCGCGCTGCTGCGGCTGTGGCCGTATGTGCGGCCCGTGCGGGCCCGGCTGTCCTTCGCCGCCCTCATCGCGGTCGTCGCCTCCTGCACGGGGCTGGTGATCCCGCTCGTCCTGAAGTGGATGGTGGACGGCCCGGTCGCGGACGGGGACACGGCCGGGGTGTGGCTCGGCGCCCTGTTCCTGCTGCTCCTGGGGGTGGGCGAGGCGCTGCTGTTCGGGCTGCGGCGGTGGCTGGTGGCCCGGCCGCTGTCGCGGATCGAGGCGCGGATGCGGGCCGACCTCTACCGGCACGTGCAGCGGCTCCCGGTCGCCTCCCACGACCGGTGGGCGTCGGGACAGCTCCTCTCGCGCGGCACCACCGATCTGATGCTGCTGCGCATGTTCCTGGCGTTCCCCCTGACCTTCCTGCTGGTCAACGGGGTGACGATCCTGGTCGGCGTGGTCATCATGCTGATGCAGGACTGGCTGCTGGGGCTGGTGATCCTCGGGCCCGCCGTGCCCGTGGTGGCCACCCTGGCGGCGTTCGAGAAGAAGTACTCGGCGGTGACGCGGCTCGCCCAGGACCAGGTGGGCGATCTGACGACCGTGGTCGAGGAGAGCGTGCTCGGCATCCGGATCATCAAGGGCTTCGGGCGCCACCGCAGCCAGGCGCGGGCCTTCCGGGAGCTGTCCGGGGCCCTGCGGGGGACGGAGCTGCGCAAGGCGCGGCTGCTGGCGGGCATCTGGGCGGTCATCGTGACCCTGCCCGAGGTGGCCGTCGGCGCGGCGCTGGTGGTGGGCGTGGTCCAGGTGGCCGACGGGGCGCTGTCGGCGGGGACGCTGGTGGCCTTCCTGTCCACGGCGCTTGCGTTGCGCTGGCCCGTGGAGTCCATCGGCTTCCTGCTGGCGATGAGCCAGGAGGCGGCCACCGCGACCGACCGGTACTTCGAGGTGATGGACGCCGAGGAGGAGGGCGGCACGGCGTCCGCCCCGCCCGCCGCCGGGCGGCGCGTCCGGGTCACCCACCGCCCGTCCGCCCCGGTCCCGGACGCCCCACACCCGGCGGCCGGGGCCTCCCCCGGACCCACCGGGGCGGGGACCCCGGACGCCACGGTCGCCGCGGCCCCGGCGGCCGCCGCCGGGACCCCGGGCACCGGACACCCGGGCACCGCCGGGCTCCGCTTCGAGAACGTCCGCTTCCGCTACCCCGACGCGCCCCCCGGCTCCCCTCCCCTGCTCGACCGCGTCGACCTGCACGTCCGCCCCGGCGAGTCGATGGCCCTGGTCGGCGCCACCGGCAGCGGCAAGACGACGCTCACCGCGCTGATCCCCCGGCTGCACGAGGTGACCTCCGGCCGGATCACCCTGGACGGGGTGGACATCACCGCCCTGCCCCGCGAGGAGCTGCGCGCGCTGGTGGCCGTCGCCTTCGAGGAGCCCACCCTGTTCTCGGCCACCGTCGGGGAGAACGTCCTCATGGGCGCCGGTCCCGGCGCGGGCGACGACGAGCTGGTCCGGGCCCTGGCCATCGCCCAGGCCGACTTCGCGCACGCGCTGCCGCAGGGCACCGGCACCCCCGTCGGCGAGCAGGGGCTCAGCCTGTCCGGCGGGCAGCGCCAGCGCCTCGCCCTGGCGCGGGCCGTGGTCGGCAGGCCGCGGTTCCTCGTCCTGGACGACCCGCTGTCCGCGCTGGACGTGCACACCGAGGCGGCCGTCGAGGCCGCGCTGCGCCGGGTGCTCGCGGACACCACCGCGCTGATCGTGGCGCACCGTCCCTCCACGGTCCTGCTCGCGGACCGGGTGGCGCTGCTCTCCGGCGGCCGGATCGCCGCCGTCGGCAGCCACCAGGAGCTGCTGCGCACCCACACCGAGTACGCCCATCTGATGGCGGGACACGAGGAGCACGAGGAAGGGGACGCCCGATGACGGCGCCCACGGCCACCGCGCCGGACCGCGAACGGCCCGACGGCGAGGACCCCGCGAGGGGTCCCGGCCCCGTCGTCGACCCCGTCGACCAGGATCTGCCGGCGGGCCCGCCCGGGGCGACCGCCGCCCTGCTGCGGTCCCTGCTGGCGCCGCTGCGGGCCCGGGTGGCCGCGGCGGCGCTGCTCCTGCTGCTCCAGCAGGCGGCGGTGCAGGCGGGCCCGCTGCTGGTGGCGTACGCCATCGACCGCGCGGTGCCGGCCCTGCGGGCCGGCGACAGCGGGCCGCTGATCGCGGTGGCCGTCGGCTATCTGCTCTGCTCGGTGGCCGGGGGCGCCCTGCAGTACGGCTTCATCATCCTCTCGGCGCGGGTCAACCAGGACGTGCTGCTGGAGCTGCGGGGCCGGATCTTCCGGCACGCGCAGGCGCTGAGCGTCGACTTCCACGAGCGCTACACGTCGGGGCGGCTGATCTCCCGGTCCACCACGGACGTGGAGTCGCTGCGGGAACTGCTCGGCGAAGGGCTCCAGGAACTCGTCACGGTCGTGCTCTCGTTCGTCTCCATCTCGCTGATGCTGCTCTGGCTGGACCTGGGTCTCGGGGCGGTCGCGGTGGGGTCGTTCGTGCCGCTGTGCCTGCTGATCCGGTCCTACCGGCGGCGCGCGGGCCGGGTCTACGCGGAGCGGTCGACGGCGATGGCGGCGGTCATCGTGAAGTTCGTGGAGACGCTGAACGGCATCCGCCCGGTGCGGGCCTTCCGCCGGGAGGCCGCCAACGACGCCGACTTCGCGGTGCTCAACGCCCGCCACGAGCGGACCAACGGGGACGCGCTGCTGGAGATGGCCCGCTATGTGGTCGGTTCCCGGCTGGTCGCCAACACCGCCGTCGCGGGGATCGTGCTCTGGGGCGCGTACCGGGTGGCGGAGGGCACGCTGGCACTCGGGGTGCTGGCGGCGGCCGTGCTGTACCTGCGGCGCCTGTACGACCCGATCGACCGGCTCGGCATGTTCCTCAACTCCTACCAGTCCGCGGGGGCCTCGCTGGAGAAGATCGCCGGGCTGCTGGCGCAGACCCCTTCGGTGCCGGAGCCGGCCGCGCCCGGTGAGCTGCCGCCCCTGGCGTCGGAGCACCCCGGGCGCGAGGTGGTCTTCGACGCGGTGAGCTTCGGCTACCGCACCGGCGGCGAGGTGCTGCCCCGCTTCGACCTGACCCTCCCGGCCGGGCAGACCGTCGCGGTGGTGGGCTCGACCGGGGCGGGCAAGTCGACGCTGGCCAAGCTGCTCGCCCGGTTCTACGACCCCTCGGCCGGGCGGGTGCTGCTGGACGGCACGGACCTGCGCGAGCTGGCCGTGCCCGAACTGCGGCGCGGGGTGGTGATGGTGACGCAGGAGGCGTTCCTGTTCTCCGGCACGGTCGCGGAGAACATCGCCATCGGGCGCCCCTCGGCCAACCGGGAGGAGATCGAGCGGGCGGCGCGGGCCATCGGCGCCCACGACTTCATCGCGGCCCTGCCGGACGGCTACGACACCGACGTCCGCAAGCGGGGCGGGCGGATCTCCGCCGGGCAGCGGCAACTGGTGGCGTTCGCGCGGGCGCTGCTGGCCGACCCGGCGGTGCTGATCCTGGACGAGGCGACCAGTTCGCTGGACGTCCCCGGGGAGCGGGCGGTGCAGCGGGCGATGGCGACGGTGCTGCGCGGCCGTACGGCGGTGGTGATCGCACACCGGCTGTCGACGGTGGGGATCGCGGACCGGGTGCTGGTGATGGAGGGCGGCCGGATCGTGGAGGACGGCCCCCCGGCCGAACTGATCGCCGGCACGGGCCGCTTCGCCCGTCTGCACCGCGCCTGGCGCGACAGCCTGTCCTGAGCCGCGCCGGGGCGGCACGGGCACCCGACCCCGGGAGGGTGCGCGGCGGCCCCGGGACGGACGGCGGCGCCCCGCCCGGAAGCGGCACCCGCGGCGGACGGGGCCCCGCGCCCGGCCGGGCGCGCGGTGACCCCGGGCGGACACGCGGCGGCCCCGGTGTGGGCGGCGGCCCCTCCCCGGGGCCGGGGCTCCGGCTCCTCCCGGAGCGCGGGCGGGCCGCGGAGACCGCGCCCCGTGAAAGATCCGTATATCGAACGTGAACACCCGGACAACGAACGACTTTCGGCCAACCTACTGACGCGCTCCTGACAAGAACCACGTTCTCCTGCGACTCTTCCGACGGCCGTTCCGCAGCGCCCCCGCAACCGGCGTTCCAGCGCCGCGCGCCGGCCCGCTCCACGCGTCCGCACACCACATCTGCGTATCTCCCGCACCGCCCGGCCGGCCCACCCGCCGGCCGGTCTCCCCCAGGCCGCGCGATCCGCGGCCCGCGCAGAAGGAGTCAGTGTTGAGCAGCAGCTCTCCCCACAGAGACACCTCCCCCACCCCGCCCCACCGCAGGACCCAGCTCCGCTCCGCCGCCGTCGCCCTGGCCGGCGTCGCCGCGCTGGTGGCGGCGGCCGTCCAGTCCGGCCCTGCCACCGCCGCCCCGACGGCGCCCCCCGCCAAGGGCGCCGGACTCGTCTCGCTCTCCCCCGCCCAGCGCGCCGGACTGATACGCGACGCCGGTGCCGCCACCGCCCGGACCGCCGCCGAACTCGGCCTGGGCGCCAAGGAGAAGCTGGTCGTCCGCGACGTCGTCAAGGACCGCGACGGCACTCTGCACACCCGCTACGAGCGCACCTACGACGGACTGCCCGTCCTGGGCGGCGACTTCGTCGTCGAGAGCCTCCCCGGAGGGGCCGCGAGGACCGCCACCGTCACCCGCGCCGTCACCCCGGCCACCGTGACGCCGAAGATCTCCGCCGCCGGGGCCGAGACCCGGGCCGTCGCCGCCGCCAGGGCGGCCGGCGCCGAGAAGCCGGACGCCGAACGCGCCCCGCGCAAGGTGGTCTGGGCGGCGCAGGGCACCCCCGTCCTCGCCTACGAGACCGTCGTGGGCGGCCTCCAGGAGGACGGCACCCCGAGCAGCCTCCACGTCGTCACCGACGCCGCCACCGGCGCCGAGCTGTACCAGTACCAGGCCGTCCACAAGGGCACCGGCAACACCCTGTACAGCGGCACCGTGACGCTGGGCACCGCGCAGTCCGGGTCGTCGTACACGCTGACCGACACCGCCCGCGGCGGCCACAAGACGTACAACCTCAACCGCGGCAGCTCCGGCACCGGCACCCTCTACTCGGGCGCCGACGACGTCTGGGGCAACGGCACCGCCGCCGACAGCGAGACCGCCGCCGCCGACGCCCACTACGGCGCCGCGCTGACCTGGGACTACTACAAGCAGGTGCACGGCCGCTCGGGCATCCGGGGCGACGGCGTGGGCGCCTACTCCCGGGTCCACTACGGCAACGCGTACGTCAACGCCTTCTGGGACGACAGCTGCTTCTGCATGACCTACGGCGACGGCACGGGCAACAGCCGCCCGCTCACCGCCATCGACGTGGCGGGGCACGAGATGACCCACGGCGTCACCTCCAACACCGCGGGCCTCGTCTACAGCGGTGAGTCCGGCGGCCTCAACGAGGCCACCTCGGACATCTTCGGCACCTCCGTCGAGTTCTTCGCCGCCAACGCCTCCGACGTCGGCGACTACCTCATCGGCGAGAAGATCAACATCAACGGCAACGGCACCCCGCTGCGCTACATGGACAAGCCCAGCAGGGACGGCGCCTCCAAGGACTCCTGGTACTCCGGCATCGGCGGTATCGACGTCCACTACTCCTCCGGACCCGCCAACCACTTCTTCTACCTGCTGAGCGAGGGCAGCGGCGCCAAGACCATCAACGGCGTCAGCTACGACTCGCCCACCGCGGACGGCCTCGCGGTCACCGGCATCGGCCGCGCCAAGGCGGAGCAGATCTGGTTCCGGGCCCTGGCCACGAAGTTCACCTCGTCCACCAACTACGCGGGCGCCCGCACGGGCACCCTCGCGGCGGCCGGCGAGCTGTACGGGGCGACGGGCACCGAGTACGCGGCGGTGCAGGACGCGTGGGCGGCCGTCGGCGTCGGCGCCCGCTCCGGGGGCGGCGGCCCGACCGACCCGCCCGGTGACGGCTCCACCTTCGAGAACACCGCCGACGTGCAGATCCCGGACTACGGCGCGGCGGTCACCTCGCCGATCACGGTCACCGGCCGCACCGGCAACGCCCCGGCCGACCTCCAGGTCTCGGTCGACATCGTGCACTCCTGGCGCGGCGACCTCCAGATCGACCTGGTCGCCCCGAACGGGGCGACGGCCCGCCTGAAGAGCAGCGGCTACGACCCGGCACCCGACGTCCACCAGACGTGGACGGTCAACGCCTCCTCGGTCGCGGCCAACGGCGTCTGGAAGCTGCGCGTCCAGGACAAGGGCCCCGGTGACACGGGCTACATCGACGGATGGAAGATCACCTTCCCCTAGACCACCCGGCTCCCGAGGGGTCCGCGCGGGGCCGGTTTCCGGCCACCGCGGACCGCGCCGCCCGCGCCCCGGAGCGGCGTCCCGACCGGGGTGCCGCCCCCGGAGGCCCCGTTCCCGGGGGCGGCACCCCGCCCAAGATCACTCCATTCCGGCCGGAGCGATTCGGCCAACACCTCTCGACCCTGGTGACATGTACACGTCGAAGGTGTCAGTGTTCTCCCCACCCGCCGCACAACTTCGCAGTCAGCAACGGCCGGACACCCCACTTGCCGGCCGGACCCCCCACCCAAGGAGTCTGTGTGTCCTCCCTCTTCTCGCGCCACAAGCGCACCACGCTCGCCGTCGCCACCGCCGTCGCCGCCGGAGCCCTGCTCACCACCGGCCTGACCGCCCAGACCGCCGCCGCCGGCAGCACCCCCGCGCCGCGCACCCCCGGCGCCGCCCCCGTCGCCCTGTCGAGCACGGCCCGCGCCGCGCTGATCCAGCAGGAGCAGGGCAGCGCCGCCGCCACCGCCGGGGAGATCGGCCTCGGCGCCAAGGAGAAGCTGGTCGTCCGCGACGTCGTCAAGGACGCCGACGGCAGTGTCCACACCCGCTACGAGCGCACCTACGGCGGACTGCCCGTCCTCGGCGGCGACCTCGTCGTCCACAAGAGCGCCGCCGGCGTCACCCGGAGCGTGACCCGGGCGACCGAGGCCACCATCAAGGTCCCGACCCTCACCCCGAAGGTGTCCGCCACCGCCGCCCGCAAGCAGGCGCTCGGCGCCGCCGACGCCGCCGGGGCCACCGGGGCGTCCGCCGACTCCACGCCCCGCAAGGTCGTCTGGGTGGCCGAGGGCACCCCCGTCCTCGCCTACGAGACCGTCGTCGGCGGCCTCCAGGAGGACGGCACCCCGAACGAGCTGCACGTCGTCACCGACGCCGTCACCGGCGCCCGGCTCAGCGAGTGGCAGGGCGTCGAGACCGGCACCGGCAAGACCCTGTACTCGGGCACGGTCAGCCTGACCACCACCCTGTCGGGCTCGACGTACCAGCTCTACGACACCACGCGCGGCGGCCACAAGACCTACAACCTGGCCCGCGGCACCTCCGGCACCGGCAGCCTGTTCACCGACGCCGACGACGTCTGGGGCACCGGCGCCGCCTCCAGTTCCTCCGCCGACCAGACCGCCGCCGCGGACGCCGCCTACGGAGCCCAGACCACCTGGGACTTCTACAAGAACACCTTCGGCCGCAACGGCATCCGCAACGACGGCCGGGCCGCGTACTCCCGCGTCCACTACGGCAACGCCTACGTCAACGCCTTCTGGCAGGACAGCTGCTTCTGCATGACGTACGGCGACGGCTACAGCAACACCAGCCCGCTCACCTCGCTGGACGTCGCCGGTCACGAGATGACCCACGGCGTCACCGCCAACACCGCCGGCCTCGTCTACAGCGGCGAGTCCGGCGGCCTCAACGAGGCCACCAGCGACATACTCGGCACCGGCGTGGAGTACTACGCCAACAACGCCTCCGACAAGGGCGACTACCTCATCGGCGAGAAGATCAACATCAACGGCAACGGCACCCCGCTGCGCTACATGGACAAGCCCAGCAAGGACGGCGCCTCCAAGGACTACTGGTACTCCGGCATCGGCGGCGTCGACGTCCACTACTCCTCCGGCCCCGCCAACCACTTCTTCTTCCTGCTGGCCGAGGGCAGCGGGGCGCGGACCGTGGACGGGGTGAGCTACAACTCCCCGACGTACAACAACTCCACCATCACCGGCATCGGCCGCGCCAAGGCGCTGCAGATCTGGTACAAGGCGCTCACCACCTACATGACGTCCACGACCAACTACAAGGGCGCCCGCACGGCGACCCTGAACGCGGCGTCGGCCCTGTACGGCGCCTCCAGCACCGAGTACCAGACGGTCGCGGCGGCCTGGACCGCCATCAACGTGACCTGACCCGTCCCGCACCACGACGGGCGGTGCCCGGGGACCCTCGGTTCCCGGGCACCCGCCCACGGGCTGCCCCGCCGCCCCGGCCCCCGCCGGGCGCCACGGGGCAGCCCTTACGCTTGGTCCCCATGTCCTTCACGTACGACGACGTCGGCGCGACCCGCGAGCGGGGCCCCTGCCCGCCCGGCTTCCGCCCCCTGCACGTACGCACCCGCCTCGGCGAGGGCGAGCAGGTCTTCCGGCGGGCGGCCGAGGCCGTGCTCACCTGGGAGATGCACCGCGAGGCGGGCATCGGCATCGAGACCGGGGCCCTGCGGGCCGCGCCCGGCGTCGACGTCACCGTCACCCTCGCCGGTCTGCTCCGGGCGCCCTGCCGGGTGGTGTGGACGACGGAGGAGTACCGCAGGGCGGGCTGGGCCTACGGCACCCTGCCCGGCCACCCCGAGTCCGGCGAGGAGGCCTTCGTCGTGGACCGCACCGGCGACGGCACCGTCTGGCTGACCGTCACCGGCTTCAGCCGCCCCGCCCGCTGGTACGCGCGGGCCGGGGGCCCGGCCACCCGGGGCTTCCAGCACGCCTACGCCCGGCGGTGCGGCACCGTGCTGCGGCGGCTGAGCGGGGGCGACGAGCAGGACTGACACCCACCGGGCGGTGCCGGGCACCGGGTCCGGCGACCGGATGCGGCGGCCGGGTCCGGCGGACGGCTGCGGGCCGTCCGGGGCACCGGGCCCGCCGCCGTCCCGGTCCGGCGACGGCTCAGGGGTGCGGCGGCCCCGGTTCCGGCGGCGCCTCCGGCCCTCGCCGCGTCAGCACCCCGGCGCCCCGGCGCCCCGGCATCGCGCCGCGTCGCCGCCCCGGCGCATCAGCGCATCAGTGGTGCCGCCGTACCGGCCGGCTCGTCGGTCGGCACGGCCACCAGGCCCGTGTCGGCGCCGGAGGCCAGCAGCGGATGGGACGGCAGCACCCGCACCGTGTAGCCGAACGGACCGGTGCGGTCCAGCGCGAGCGGCCCCTCGTAGAGCCAGCGGCCCTCCAGGTCCGGCCCGCCCACCGGCTTCAGCGCCAGGGCCGCCGCGCCGGTGATGCGGTCCCCGGAGTCGACCCGCCCCGAGACCGCCTGCACCTCCACGTCGTCCGGGACGAGGTCCCCGAGGCCCACCCGCACCCGCAGCCCCAGCGTGCTGCCGAGTTCGGCGGTCGCGGTGGCCGCCGACGCCTCCACGTGCCCGACCCGCACCCCCGGCCAGCCCGCCCGCACCCGCGCCTTCCACTCGGCCAGCCCGCGCGCCGCGTCCGGCTCCATCGCCCGGTGCGCCTCGGCCGCCGGGGTGTACAGCCGCTCCACGTACTCCCGGACCATCCGGCCCGCCAGCACCCGCGGCCCCAGCAGGCTCAGGGTCCGGCGCACCATCTCGATCCAGCGGTCGGGCAGACCGCTCCGCCCCCGCTCGTAGAAGGGCGGCGTCACCCGCTGCTCCAGCAGCTCGTAGAGGGCCGCCGCCTCCATCGCGTCGCGCCGCTCCGGATCGGTCGCGGCGCCGTCGGCGGTGGGGATCGCCCAGCCGAAGTCCGGCTGGTACCACTCGTCCCACCAGCCGTCCAGCACCGACAGGTTGAGACAGCCGTTGAGCGCCGCCTTCATCCCGCTGGTCCCGCACGCCTCCAGCGGCCGGAGCGGGTTGTTCAGCCAGACGTCGCAGCCCGGGTAGAGCTTCTGCGCCATCCCCATGCCGTAGTCGGGCAGGAACACGATCCGGTGCCGCACCCGCGGATCGTCCGCGAACCGCACCAGTTCCTGCACCAGCCGCTTGCCGCCGTCGTCCGCCGGGTGCGCCTTGCCCGCGACCACGATCTGCACCGGCCGCTCGGGGTGCAGCAGCAGCCCGGTCAGCCGCTCGCGGTCCTCCAGCATCAGCGTCAGCCGCTTGTACGAGGGGACGCGCCGCGCGAAGCCGATGGTCAGCACGTCGGGGTCGAGGACGCCGTCGATCCAGCCCAGCTCGGCCTCGCCCGCGCCGCGCTCCCGCCAGGAGGCCCGCAGCCGCTCGCGCACCTCGGCGACGAGCTGTCCGCGCAGGGTGCGGCGCAGCTCCCAGAGGTCCTCGTCGGGGATGTCGGTGACGGAGTCCCAGCGGTCCGGTCCGCCGACGGTCAGCGCCTCCTCGGCCCGCTCGGCGCCGATCGCGCGGGCGCCCAGCCGGAGCACCTCGGGGGCCACCCAGGTCGGGGCGTGCACCCCGTTGGTGACGGAGGTGATCGGCACCTCGTCGGCGTCGAAGCCCGGCCACAGCCCGGCGAACATCTCGCGGCTGACCCCGCCGTGCAGCAGCGAGACGCCGTTGGCGCGCTGGGCGAGGCGCAGGCCCATCACGGCCATGTTGAAGACCCCGGGCTCACCGCCCGGGTAGCTCTCCCCGCCCAGCCGCAGCACGCGTTCGGCGCCGATGCCGGGGAGTTCGGCGCCGGGGCCGAAGTGGCGGGCGATCAGGTCCCGGTCGAAGCGGTCGATGCCGGCCGGCACGGGGGTGTGGGTGGTGAAGACGGTCCCGGCCCGGACCGCCTCCAGCGCCGAGTCGAAGTCCAGCCCCCCGTCGCAGAGTTCCGCGATCCGCTCGACGCCGAGGAAGCCGGCGTGGCCCTCGTTGGTGTGGAACACCTCCGGCGGGGCGTGGCCGGTGATCCGGCAGTAGGCCCGCACCGCCCGGACGCCGCCCATCCCCAGCAGCATCTCCTGGAGCAGCCGGTGGTCGCTGCCGCCGCCGTAGAGCCGGTCGGTGACGCCGCGCTCCCCGAGGTCGTTCTCCTCCACGTCCGAGTCGAGCAGCAGCAGCGGGACGCGGCCCACCTGGGCGAGCCAGATCCGGGCGCGCAGCTCCCGGCCGCCGGGCAGGGCGAGGGCGACGCGGGCGGGGGTGCCGTCCGGCTCCTCCAGCAGGGCCAGGGGCAGGGCGCCCGGGTCGAGGACCGGGTAGTGCTCCTGCTGCCAGCCGTCGCGGGAGAGGGACTGGCGGAAGTAGCCGTGGCGGTAGAGCAGGCCGACGCCGACCAGCGGCACCCCGAGGTCGCTGGCCGCCTTCAGGTGGTCGCCGGCCAGGATGCCGAGCCCGCCGGAGTACTGGGGCAGGGCGGCGGTGATCCCGAACTCGGGCGAGAAGTAGGCGACGGCGGCGGGGAGCCGGGCGGACCGCTCCCGGCCCTGGTACCAGCGGTCACCGGTCATGTAGCGGTCGAGGTCGGCGGCGGCACCGGCCAGCCGGCGCAGGAACTCCCCGTCCCCGGCCAGCTCGGCCAGACGCGCGGGCGGGACCGTGCCGAGCAGCCGCACCGGGTCGCCCCCGGCCTCGGCCCAGCACCCGGGGTCGACGGACCGGAACAGGTCGCGCGTCCCCTCGTGCCAGGACCAGCGCAGATTGCGGGCCAGGTCGCTGAGCGGCCGGAGGGGGTCGGGGAGAACGGGACGGACGGTCAGACGGCGGATCGCCTTCACACTCCACCTCTACGCATTCGCTCGGTCGGACGGCGGGCCTTCCTCGGCGCCGACGACGTTACGGCGCCGCTCCGTCCCCCGCCGGGTGGTTCACCCCGTTGACGGGTGATTCCTCGCGGAATGCGGTGGTCCTGGGCGCCGGACGGGCTAACGGCGCGACCCGCCCCCGGGGGGCGTGGTCGTCCGCCGCCGGCGGGGGGTGGGGGCCGCCCCGGACGAGGGTGGGGGCCGCCCCGGCGGGCCCCGGCGAGGGGGTCCGCCCGGCGACGGGGGTCCGCCCGGCGAGGGTGGAGTCCGCCCCGGCGAGGGGGAGACGGGGCCCGGCGGTGGGTCCGGGGCGGAGCCACGGCGGCGGCCCCGGGGCCGGGACGGTGGGCCCGGGGCGGTGGGTCCAGGGTGGAGCCACGGCGGCGGGAGCCCTGGGGACGGGAGCCCTGGGGGCACGAGCCCTGGGAGCGGAGCCCCTGGGGCAGGAGGCCGATGGTGGGGCCACGGGGTGCCAAGGGGGTGGGGCGGGCGTGCCGTTCCCGCCTCCGGTCCCACCGCGTGTCTACTCCACCTGAAGGACCGCCGCCGGGCGACCGGCGCAGTGCCCCACCGGACGCCCGGAGGACGGCGCCTCCCGCATCCGGCCCATCTCCACCGCCGCACCCGCCCGTCCCCCGGCCGCTCCCGGTGTCCTCGCCCTCCCCCGCCGACGGCCCGTCCACCGACGGCGGAGCCACCCGGAGCCCGGGCCCTCCTCCCCCGCACGGCCGCACCGCCGCGCCGCGCGAGCCTCCCGGCCCCCTCCGGCGGGACCGGGCGCCCCCGGGGGAACCGCCAGCTCACCCCCGCCGCCCACCGGAAGACGTTCCCCGGCCGCGCCCTCCCCGGCACGTACCCCCGGTCACCGGGAACGGCCCCGCGCCCCGCCGCCCGTCCCCCTCCCGGGCCGGGCAGGCCCCCGTACACCCCGGGCGGCGGGCACCGGACGGCGGCGCCGCCGCCGGGCGGCCGACCTCGGCGCGCACCACAACCCGGAGGGACACGTTCTCGTTGGACAGGCCGCAACTCGGCTCGGAACGGCCCGAGTCGGTGCCGACGGGCGAGCGTCCCGCCGGCGGGACCAGTCACCCGGGGCAGGACCGGCATGCGCGTCACGGAACGGGCCGCACGGCCCCCGTACGTCCGCCCGGTCCTGCGACCGTCCACCCCGCAGACCGGAGGGTCACCCACCTCATGACCGTCAACGAGCCCGTACCGGACACCTTCGAGGACACCCCCGCGAGCGACCGCGACCCCGGCTGGTTCAAACGGGCCGTCTTCTACG
>NZ_JBVKAT010000011.1:80040-243065 GCF_055598485.1 Streptomyces sp. NPDC107521 | reverse complement strand
TGGGTCGGGTGAGGGGGGGGAGGGGGGACGATGGGCGGGCCCGGAGGGGGAAGGGGGGTGCAGGGCCACCGGGCGGGGGGGTCAGGACAAAATTGCCCCGCCCCCGTCCCGTTCCCGCCCGAACAGCCCGGCGGGCCGCGCGGACCCGCCGCCCGCGGTATTCCCTGGGGGTGAACCACTCGGAGTCCGGCGGAGCACGGAGGGCGCGCATGAGCCACCAAGTGAGGGCGATCAGTCGTGAGGAGCATCTGCGCTTCGTCGCGGGGCGTTCCTCCGTGAGCCATCTCCAGGTGCCCTCGTGGGGGGAGGTGAAGCGGGAGTGGCGGTCCGGGAGCCTGGGCTGGTTCGACCGGGACGGCCGGCTGACCGGTGCCGGGCTGGTGCTGCTGCGCCCGTTGCCCGGCCTGCGGCGGTACCTGGCGTATCTGCCGGAGGGCCCGGTCCTCGACTGGACCGCTCCCGGGCTCACCGAGGACCTGCTGCGGCCGATGGCGGCGCATCTGCGCGGTCTGGGCGCCTTCACGGTGCGGATGGGGCCGCCGGTGGTCACGCGCCGCTGGAGCGCGGAAGCGGTCAAGGCCGCGATCGCCGACCCCGGGACGCACCGGCTGGCCCAGGCGCCGGCCACCTGGGAGGACCCCGGGGCCCTCGCCGTCGGGGAGCGGCTGCGCGGGGCGGGCTGGCGGCCGGTGGAACCCGGTGGAGGGGAGGGCTTCGCCCCGGGGCAGCCCCGCCACGTGTGCCGGCTCCCGCTGGCCGGGCGGTCGCTGGAGGAGATCCGGAGCGGGCTCAACCAGCAGTGGCGGCGCAACATCAGGAAGGCCGAGAAGGCCGGGGTGAAGGTCGTCCGGGGCGCCGCGGAGGATCTGCGCACCTTCCACGAGCTGTACACGGAGACCGCCGAGCGGGACCGGTTCGTGCCGCGTCCGCTCGGCTACTTCCAGCGCATGTGGGCGGCGCTGACCGCCGAGCACCCCGACCGCATGCGGCTCTACCTGGCCCACCACGACGGAGAGGTGCTCGCCGCGGCCACCATGCTGACCGTCGGCGACCACGTCTGGTACTCCTACGGCGCCTCCACCGCCCGGCGGCGCGAGGTGCAGCCGAACAACGCCCTCCAGTGGCGCATGATCGGCGACGCGCACGCGCTGGGCGCCCGGGTCTACGACTTCCGGGGCATCACCGACAGCCTGGACGAGGACGACCCGTTGCTCGGGCTGCTCCGGTTCAAGACCGGGGCGGGCGGCGAGGCCGTGGAGTACCTGGGCGAGTGGGAGCTGCCGCTCAACCGCGTGCTGCACCGGGCCCTGGGGCTGTACCTGTCCCGGCGCTGACGGCGCGCGTCGGGCCCGGGCGGCGTGGGAGCGGCGGGTGGCGGACGGCGGGGGCGGAGGGTTCGCGGCGCCGCCGCACCCCGGCCTCCGCCCCGCCGCAGGGCCCGCGTGCCACCGCCGACTCCGTGGGCCGGCACCGCCGTCGGGTCCGCCCGGCGGCACCGTCGCCGCGGGTCAGGCGGCCGGTTTCACCCAGACCGAGACATGGCCCCGGCTCTCGTGGGTGAAGGGCTCCCTGGTCCAGCCCTCCCACCGGTGGGCGAGGCGCAGCCCGGCGAGCCGGGCCATCAGGTCCAGCTCGGACGGCCACACGTACCGGAACGGGAGGGCCCGGTGCTCGGCGGCGCCGTCGACGAGGGTGACGTAGTGGGAGCTCATGGCCTGGGTGACGGTGTCATAGGTGTCGAACGCCCATCCGCCGGGGCCGATCCGGAACGGCACCGCGTTCTGGCCGGGCGGCAGCAGCCGCAGCTCGGGCACGCCCACCTCGATGACGAAGCTGCCGCCCGGTTCGAGATGGGCGGCGGCGTTGCGGAAGCAGTCGACCTGGGAGTCCTGGGTGGTCAGGTTGTTGATGGTGTTGAAGACCAGGTACACCAGCGTGAAGGAGCCCGGTACCCGGGTGGTGGCGAAGTCCCCGATGGTCGACCCGACCCCGTCGCCGCCGGGCTTGGCGTGCAGCCGGGCGGTCATGGCGCGGGACATGTCGATGCCGTGCACCGGGACGCCGCGCCGGGCGAGCGGCAGGGCGACGCGGCCGGTGCCGATGCCCAGCTCCAGTGCCCGGCCCCGGCCCGCCAGCCCGGCCAGCAGGTCGACGGCCGGGTCCACCGCCCCGGGCGCGAACATGTCCGCCGATGTCTCGTCGTAGCGCGCGGCGACGCGCTCCCCGAAATGGCCGTCCTCGTCCGTCATGCGGTGACGGTATCGCCGGGGCCGCCCCGGGTGCCCCTGGTTTTCCCCCACGGGTGACGGGCCGGTACCGCGCTGTCCGGGGCGGCCCGGTGATCCGGGAACGGGGGCGGCGGCCGGTGACCCTCCCGGACCGGGGCGACCGCGCGGGGGCGGGCGGGGTGCGGGACGGGTCGCCGGGAGCTGTGCCGGGGCAGGCGGTGGCGCGGGCACCGGGCACCGGGGCCGCGCACCGGTACCGGGCAACCGGTACCGGCACCGCGATGTGCCGAGCGGACGCGCATCGCGTAGACAGGAGGGATGAGCGGCAGGCAGCGGGGAGAGCCCGACGGGGGCTCCCCGCCCCGACTGGTCACCTTCGGCCACGGCACGGCGGACCGCGCGGCGCTGGTGGCGCTGCTGCGCGGCGCCGGGGTGGAGTCGGTCGTGGACGTCAGGACGGCGCCGGGCAGCCGTCGCGACCCCGGGCTGCTGCGCGAGCGGCTCGCGCGGTGGCTGCCGGAGGAGGGCTTCGGCTACCGCTGGGAGCGGCGGCTGGGCGGCTTCCGCACGGCACCGCCGGACTCGCCGGACACCGTCTGGCGCAACGCCTCCTTCCGGGGGTACGCGGCCCACACCCGGACACCGGAGTTCACCGCCGCCATGGACGAACTGCTGGCGGGGGCGGCGCGCGAACGCACGGCGGTGATGTGCGGCGAGACGGTGTGGTGGCGGTGCCACCGGCGGCTCATCGCGGACCACGCCCAGGTGGCCCGGGGCTTCCCCGCCGAGCACCTGATGCACGACGGCCGGCTCGTCCCCCACTCCCCCACGCCCGGGGTGCGGCTGCGGGCGGACGGCCTCCTCGTGTACGACGACGAGCGGGCGGCGGCCGGGGGCACGGCGTGAGCGGCCGGCGGCCGCGCGGCGGACAGCGGGACGGCAACGGGCGGGAGAACGGCGACGGGCGCAAGGGCGGCGGACCGGTCGAGTCGGTCCTGGACGAGTTGTACACGGCGCCACCGCCCGCGTTCGTGGCCCTGCGCGGGGAGCGGGCCGCCGCGGCCCGCACGGCGGGGCGGCCCGAGGACGCCCGGCTGATCCGCGCCGCCCGCCGCCCCACCCGGGCGGCCTGGGCGGCCAACCTGCTGCTGCGGTCCCGCCCCGAGGAGAGCGAGCGGCTCCTGGAACTGGGGCGGTCGCTGCGCGCGGCCCACCGGTCGCTGGACGCCACCGCGCTGCGGGAGCTCTCCGCGCCCCGCCGCGAGGTGGTCACCGCGCTGACCCGGGAGGCGGCGCGGCTGGCCCGCGCCGCGGGGCCCGCGCTGTCGGACGCGGCGCGGCGGGAGGTCGAGGACACCCTGCGGGCGGTGCTCGCCGACCCGGAGGCGGCGGACCGCTGGGCCACCGGGCGCCTGGAGACGGCCCTCACTCCCCCGGCCGACTTCCCCGCCGGCCCGCCGCCGGTCCGGGCGGTCCCGGGACACGGCGCGCGGCGGCACACCCCGTCGGCACCGGCCGCGAAGCCCGGCAGCGCGCCGCAGGCGGGACCGGCGGAAGAGACGGCGGCCGGTGACGAACTCGCCGAACGGCGGCGGGCGCGCCGCGCGGAGTCGGCGCGTGCCCGGAAGGCCGCCGGGGCCGCCGGGGAGCGCCTCGGACGGCGGCGTGCGGAGCACGAGGAGTCCGAGGCCGCGCTGCGCCGGGCGGACGCCGAACACGCCGCCGCCGAGCGGCGGGTGTCGGAAGCCGAGCGGCAACTTCGTGCGGCACGTGCCGAATTCGACCGGACGCGGGAGCAGCGGCGGACGGCACGGGAACGGGCCGAAGCGGCCGCCGGGGCGGTGCGCCTGACCGAACGGGAGGCCCTTGACGGCGCGCGCGAGGCGGAGCGGCTCGCCGACCGGGTCAGGTAGGCCGCCGGGGGCGACCGGACGGTGGTGAGTGCGGCGGCAGGGGCCGGGCACCCGTGTTCCCGGGGCGTGTCACCCGTTCCGGGGGTGTGTCACCCGGCCCTCGGGACACCGCCGCGCGCCTCATGTCATCCGAGTAGTCAACCGTGCGCCTTCACCGTCGAGTTCACCTCACCCTCCGCCGGACACGGTGTCGTGCGCGGCGCACGGCACCGTCACCGGCCCGTGCCGTGGCGGACGTACCGCTCCCCGCGCGTCCCGGGGGTGAGTGGCCCGGGATGCCCGCGAGCGGTTCCTTCGGGACATGTGTGTCCAACAGTCTTGCTGGCCAGACGAGTTGTCGCCGTGCCACCGGGAGTGGTGTGCCGCCGTGGCACGGTCACGAGGGGGTCCGGGACGGTGCGCGTGGGCCCGGGGGTGACTCCGCGCGGCCCCTGTCACCCGGGGGAACGCCTGACCGACGGCCGTTCCGGGGCCCGTCGTTCACCGTTCGCCACTCGGGCGTCACATACCACGGGAGTGTCCTGACGTGGTATACCGGCCCGACACCATGCAGGCGAACAACAGGCACCCAACGCGACTCGCGAGGGCTGCCCCCCAACTGCTCCCGCGCCTCCACGGCCGCGAATCGAGGAGAGTCGACCCATGTCCGAGACCACCGCCCGAGCCACCGAACTGGCATCGCAGTACACCGCCCAGGTCTCCGGCGACCTGGAGCACAACGTCCGGGAGCAGGAGCGGATCGGCGCCGAGATCAGCGCGCTCCAGCAGCGGCTCGCCGCGCTCCAGCACGACCACGCGCTCCTGGTGAACATGCAGCAGGCCCTGGGCCTCACGGCGCCCGCCGCGCCGGAGCGCGGCGCCCCCGCGACCGGGGCACCGGCGGCCGGGGACGAGTCCACCGGTCGGGCTGCGGCGGCGGCCGTGCCCGCGCCCCGCGTCAGTGACTCCGCCGAGCCCGCCCACGACGAGGCCGCCGGGACCGCTCCGGAGGAGTCCGGCGCGAAGGAGTCCGGCGCGGAGGGGACCGGCACCGGGGAGTCCGCCCCGGCGGCGAAGTCACCGGCGGCGAAGTCCGCTTCCGCCAGGGCCACGGGCGGGCGCAAGCGCGCGGCGGGCCGGTCCTCCGCCAAGTCGCCCACCGGGCCGGGCGGCAAGCCGTCGGCCAAGAAGCCCTCGGCGGCGAAGCCCACCGCGAAGAAGCCGGCCGTCCGGAAGGCGCCGGCGAAGAAGCCCGCCGCCACCGAGGTGGCCCCCGCCCCCGCCACCGCGGCCGAGGCGTCCGCCAAGCCCACGCTGGTCGAACTGGTCCGGGCGCACCTGGCCGGGCAGGGTGAACCCCGCTCCGCCGCCGAGGTCACCCAGGCGCTCGGCACCGCCGGCCTCGGGCGCACCGTGAAGACCACCGTCGTCCGCAGCACCCTGGAGGGGCTCGTCGCCCGCAACCAGGCGCAGCGCACCAAGCAGGGCACCTCCGTCTACTACACCGCCACCGACGCCCCCTCCGCTGCGCCGGACACCGCGGCGGCCGACGCCTGACGAACGCCCCGTGTCACCCGGCCGCCGGACACCCGACGCGGCCGGGCCGGGGCCGGGCGAGGATCGGAGGATGGGTGTTGTCCTGCCGGTGCTCTTCGCACTCCTCGCCGCCTTCAGCAACGCGCTGGCCACCGTGCTGCAGCGGCGGGCCGCGCTGACGGTGCCCCGCACCCGGGGGTTCAGACCCGGCCTCCTCCTCGATCTGCTGCGGCGGCCGGTGTGGCTCGGCGGGATGCTGGCCGTCGTCGTCGCCGGGGTGGGGCAGGCGGCGGCCCTGGCGACGGGGCCGCTGTCGCTCGTGCAGCCGCTGTTCGTGCTGGAGCTTCCGCTGGCCCTGCTGCTGGCCTCGCTGATGACCGGCAGACGGCTCCCGCGGGTGCTCTGGCTCGCCGTCGGCGCCGTGGTCGTCGGCCTGGGCGTCGCCCTCGCCTCGGCGGCGCCCTCCGGAGGCACGGAACGGGTGCCGCTGGACCGGTGGGTGCCGGCGCTGGGGGCGTGCGCGGGGGCGGCGGTGCTGCTGGCCGCGGCGGGGCTGCGGCGGCCCGTCGGCAAGGCGCGCGCCGGCTGCCTCGGCGCGTCCACGGCGGTGTGGTTCGGGCTGACCGCCGGGCTGATGAAGGACTCCATGCGGCAGCTGTCCGCCGGCGGAGTGGTGGGGTTCCTGACCGCGTGGCAGACCTACGGGTTCGCTGCGGCCGGGCTCTGCGCGGTGCTGCTGCTGGAGCACGCCATGCAGGGCGGGCCGCTGGTCGCCTCGCAGCCCGCCCTCACCCTGGGGGACGCGACGGTGAGCCTGCTGCTCGGCGTGGTCCTGTACCGCGAGGACCTGCGCATGGGCTGGTGGGTGCTGCCCCAGCTCGCGGGTGTGGTGCTGATCGTGACGGGAGTGGTCACCCTGGCCCGGCGCGGCGTCGACCTGCGCACGGGGCGGTGAACGGCGCGGGCCCCGGGCCGGTCCGTGCGCCCGGGACCCCGCGGCCCGTCCCGGCAGGGGCCGCCGTTGCCCCTCCGGGGTGGGGGTAGTCCGTCCGAGTGGTGGGCTCGCGGGGGCGGCCGTACGGTCGGTACAGCGCGGAGACACGCGACCCCGAGACGGCCGGGAGCAGACATGGGCAGGAACCCGATGAGGGCAGTGGTCACACTCTGTGCCGCCGCCACGCTCGCAGTACCCCTCGGCACGGCCTCCGCCGCGCCGTCGCCGGACCGGACGACGACCCGGCGGGGCGGCGACCCCGTCCTGGTCGACTGCGCCTCGCGGCCCGAGGTGGGACCGGCCTCGTTCATCCTCGCCTGCGGGGACGGCAACAGCAGGCTGGCCTCGATGAGCTGGGTGCGCTGGGACGCGCGGGCCGCCGCGGGCCGGGGCGTCAACGTGGTCAACGACTGCGTGCCCTACTGCGCGGCCGGCACCTTCCACTCGTATCCGGTGCGGGTCCGTCTGGACCAGCCCCGGCCCTGGGAGAAGGACCCGGGACTGGAGCACTACACCCGGATCACCCTCGTCTACACCGACGGCGCGCCGGACGGGGCGCCCCGCGTGGTGACCCTTCCCCTCTGGAGCTGACCCGGTCAGCTCGGAAGCACCAGCCGGCAGGTGTCGCCGGGCCGGAGCCTCACGGACCGGTCCGGCAGCCGGACGTCCAGGGCCGGGAGGTCGGAGTCGGGCACGGCGATGTCCAGCCGGCCGTGCCGCAGCCTCAGTTCCACCCCCCAGTGGCCCTGGAAGCGGACGGAGAAGCCGTACGACGACAGCTCCGGCAGCGGCACCGGGTCCAGGTGCAGGGAACCGTCCCGGGTCTCCAGTCCGGTGAGCCCCCGCTGGACGAGGTCGAGGGTGCCGGCCATGGCCCCGAGGTGGATGCCCTCGCCGGTGGTGCCGCCCTGGAGGTCGGCGACGTCGCCCTTGAGCGCCTCCTGGCAGAAGGCCCACGCCTCGGCGCGGCGGGCCCTGGCGAGGATCCGGCCGTGGACGAGTCCGCTGAGGGTGGAGCCGTGGCTGGTGCGCTCCAGGTAGTGGTCGACGGTGCGCCGCCAGGTGTCGTCGTCCAGGTGGTAGCCCAGCCGGGCGAAGAGGGAGCGCAGTTCGCCGGGCGGGAAGAGGTAGCCGAGCATGAGGACGTCGGCCTGCTTGGAGGCGCGGTAGTTGTTGGGGCTGTCGCCCTCCGCCTCCAGGACGCGATCCAGGCGGCGGATGTCGCCGTAGCGGGCCCGGTAGCCGTCCCAGTCGAGTTCGGCGAGGTCGCCGTAGCCCTCGAACTGGCTGATGACGCCCTCGTGGAAGGGCACCCGGAGGGTCCGGGAGATGTGGTCCCACCGCTCCGGTTCGGCGGCGTCCAGGCCGGTGCGCTCGACGAGTTCGCGGCGGCGGGGCTCGGGCAGGGCGCGCAGCACCTCCAGGGTGCGGGCGAGGACCCAGGCGGCGGTGACGTTGGTGTAGGCGTTGTCGTCGAGGCCCGGCCGGTCGGCGCCGGGATAGGCGTCGTGGTACTCGTCGGGGCCGACGACGCCGAGCAGGCGGTGGCGGCCCAGCCGGTCGTCCCAGACGGCGGAGTCGGCCCAGAAGCGGGCGATCTGCAGCATCATCTCGGCGCCCTTGGTGTGCAGGAACTCGGCGTCGCCGCTGGCCTCGCAGTACTGCCAGACGTTGTACGCGACCGCCGAGCCCACGTGCCGCTGGAGGTGCGAGTGGTCGGGCAGCCAGCGGCCGGAGCGCGGGTTGAGGTGGAGCCGCTGGGTCTCCTCGCGTCCGTCGCTGCCGCTCTGCCACGGGTACAGGGCGCCGCGGCGGCCGAGGGCGCGGGCGGCGGCCCGGGCGCGGTCCAGACGGCGGTGCCGGTAGTGCAGCAGGGCCCGGGAGACCTCGGGGAAGTGCAGGTTGAGATAGGGCAGGACGAACAGTTCGTCCCAGAAGACGTGTCCCCGGTACGCCTCCCCGTGCAGTCCCCGGGCGGGCACGCCGACGTCGAGGTCGGCGGTGTGCGGGGAGAGCGTCTGGAGCACGTGGAAGAGGTGCAGGCGCAGGATGGCGCCCGCCTCGCCGGGGACCCGCAGCCCGGCGCGGCGCCAGAGCAGGCCCCAGGCGGTGCGGTGGCCGGCGAGCAGCCCGTCGAAGCCGGGGGCGTCCTCGACCCGGTCGACGGCGGCCTGGAGGGGGTCGCTGATGGCGTGGTCCCGCGAGGTGTGCAGGGCGACGGTCTTGTCGACGGTGGCGGGGCGGCCCGGGACGAGGCCCAGGACGGCGTGCTGGGTGATCCGCAGGTGCCCCCGGCCCGGGGCGAGGGGTGTGTCGGCGGTGGTGCGGGCGGCCATGCCGACGCGGATGTCGGAGGTGCGGGTGCGGCAGCGCAGCCACACGGTTCCGGGGCCGGCGGCGCCGGTCCGCACATGGGTGAGGTGGCGGCCCGCGAGGTCCCGGTAGCGGGGCACGCCCGCGTTGGTGACCCGGCCGTCGAGGGCGGCCTCCACCTCCAGGTCGAGGGGGCCGCCCTCGACGGTGAACTCGGTGCGCAGCGCGGCGAGATGGGGATCCCCCATGTGCACGATCCGCACCTGACGCACGGTCAGTTCCCGTCCGCCGTCGAGCCGGTAGCGGGTGCGGCGTTCCAGGATCCCCGAGTCGAGGTGGACGGTCTGGCGGTGGTCGAGCACCTCGGCGGTGTCCGGGGTGAGCCAGTCGCCGCCGACCGGGCGGCAGCGCAGTGGCAGCCAGTTGGGGAGGTTGACCAGGTCCTCGTTCTCCACCCGGCGTCCCGCGACGGTGGAGGTGAGCCGGTTGTAGCAGCCGGCCGCGTAGGTGCCCGGGTAGTGGACGTCGTCCGCGGCGCACTCGGCGAGCGCGCCGCGGGTGGCGAAGTAGCCGTTGCCGAGGGTGCACAGGGACTCCCTGAGCCGCTCCCGCTCGGGGTCGTAGTGCTCGTAGTCCCAGGTGGAGGCGGTGGCGGTCACGGTGCTCCCTGTGTGTCGGCGGTGCGGCGGGCGGTTTTGGTCAGCCGCCCCAGGTCCAGTCGGCCACCTCGGGCAGGTCGACGCCGTGTTCGCGGATCCAGTCGTGGTGGCGCAGCCGGGTGTCCTCCATCCGCTGCCGCACCGCCGCCGCGCGCACGGCGAGGCCGGGCACCCGGTCGATGACGTCCATCACCAGCCGGTAGCGGTCCATGTCGTTGCCGACGACCATGTCGAAGGGCGTGGTGGTGGTGCCGACCTCCTTGTACCCGCGCACATGGAGGTGGGCGTGTCCGGCCCGGCGGTAGGCGAGGCGGTGGATGAGCCAGGGGTAGCCGTGGTAGGCGAAGACGACGGGCCGGTCGCGGGTGAAGAGGCCGTCGTACTCGAAGTCGCTCATGCCGTGGGGGTGTTCCCCGGCGGGGAGCAGCCGGGCGATGTCGACGACGTTGACCACGCGCAGGGCGAGTCCGGGCAGGTGCCGGCGGATGAGCTGGGCGGCGGCCAGCACCTCCAGGGTGGGGACGTCCCCGGCGCAGGCGAGGACGACGTCGGGTTCCCGTGAGCCGTCCTCGGTGCCCGCCCAGTCCCAGACCCCGGCGCCGCGCGCGCAGTGCACCCGGGCCTCGTCCATGGACAGCCAGTCGAAGCAGGGCTGCTTCCCGGCGACGATGACGTTGACGTAGTCCCGGCTGCGCAGGGCGTGGTCCGCGACGGAGAGCAGGGTGTTGGTGTCCGGCGGCAGGTAGACCCGTACGGCCTCGGGGCTCTTGTTGAGGATGTGGTCGACGAAGCCGGGGTCCTGGTGGGAGAACCCGTTGTGGTCCTGGCGCCAGACGTGCGAGGTGAGCAGGTAGTTGAGGGAGGCGATGGGGGCGCGCCAGGGGAGCCTGCGGGTGACGCGCAGCCATTTGATGTGCTGGTTGACCATGGAGTCGACGATGTGGACGAACGCCTCGTAGCAGGAGAACAGTCCGTGCCGGCCGGTGAGCAGGTATCCCTCCAGCCAGCCCTGGCAGGTGTGTTCGGAGAGGATCTCCATGACCCGGCCGTGCCGGTCGAGGTGTTCGTCGACGGGCAGGGTCTCCTCCTGCCACGCCTTGCCGCTCGCGGTGTAGACGGCCTGGAGGCGGTTGGAGGCGGTCTCGTCGGGGCCGACGAGGCGGAAGTCGCGCCTCTCGGCGGTGGCGGCCATGACGTCGGCGAGGAGGCCGCCGAGGACACGGGTGGGTTCGTGGCTGCCGGCGCCGGGCTTGCCGACGGGGACGGCGTGGGTGTCCAGGGGCGGCAGCGGCAGTTCGCGCAGCAGCAGTCCGCCGTTGGCGTAGGGGGTGGAGCCGAGGCGGCGGGGGCCCTCGGGGACGGTGGCGAGGACGGCGGGGCGGGGGGCGCCGTGCTCGTCGAAGAGTTCGGCGGGGCGGTAGGAGCGCAGCCAGCCCTCCAGCTGCCGCAGGTGGTCCGGGTCGGAGCGGACGGCGGCCAGGGGGACCTGGTGGGCGCGCCAGGTGCCCTCGACCGGCAGTCCGTCGACCTCGGCGGGCCCGGTCCAGCCCTTGGGGGTGCGCAGGACGATGACGGGCCAGCGGGGGCGGTCGGTGGCGCCGTCCTCGCGGGCGGCGCGCTGGAGGGCGGCGATCCGGTCCAGGGCGGTGTCCAGGGCCGCGGCCATGGCGCGGTGCACGGCGGCCGGGTCGTCGCCGGTGACGTGGAGCGGGTCGTGCCCGTAGCCGCGCAGCAGCGCGTCGAGTTCCGCCTCGGGGAGGCGGGCGAGGACCGTGGGGTTGGCGATCTTGTAGCCGTTGAGGTGCAGCACGGGCAGGACGGCGCCGTCGTGGACGGGGTCGAGGAACTTGTTGGAGT
Source organism: Streptomyces sp. NPDC107521 (assembly GCF_055598485.1). Lineage (NCBI taxonomy): Bacteria > Bacillati > Actinomycetota > Actinomycetes > Kitasatosporales > Streptomycetaceae > Streptomyces > Streptomyces sp. NPDC107521. The sequence goes on along the minus strand of NZ_JBVKAT010000011.1, from coordinate 231,586 downwards.
GCCAGGAGGCGGCGAGCGGGCCGGTCTCCGCCTCCCCGTCGCCGATGACGCAGGCGACCACGAGGTCCGGCCGGTCCAGGGCGGCGCCGTAGGCGTGGGAGAGGGCGTAGCCGAGTTCGCCGCCCTCGTGGATGGAGCCGGGGGTCTCGGGGGCGACGTGGCTCGGGACGCCGCCGGGGAACGAGAACTGCCGGAAGAGGCGGGCCATTCCGGCGGCGTCCCGGGTGACGTCCGGGTAGGTCTCGGTGTACGAGCCCTCCAGCCACGCGTTGGCGAGGACGGCGGGGCCGCCGTGGCCGGGGCCCCAGACGCACAGGGCCTCCAGGTCGCGGGCCCTGATCACCCGGTTGAGGTGGGTGTGGACGAGGTTGAGGCCCGGTGAGGTGCCCCAGTGCCCGAGCAGGCGCGGCTTGATGTGCGCGGGCCTCAGCGGCTCGGTGAGCAGCGGATTGGCCATCAGGTAGATCTGGCCCACGGAGAGGTAGTTCGCGGCGCGCCAGTGGGCGTCCAGGGCGGCCACCTCCTCGTCGGAGAGGCCGGGGGGCGCCTGCTGCGGGTCGGCGGGCATCGGGGGTCCTTTCCCGTTCGGGAGGGCGGCCGTCGCCGGGGCGGGTGCCGCGGTGCACATCCCACACCCTGCGGGGACGGGGCGGGTACCCGTGAGGGCCGTTCGGGTCACGTGGCGGGCCGAAGGGGGCACGGGACGATCCGGACCGAGGGGGCGGGGCGTTCCCGGAGACGCGGGGGCGGAACTTCTCCGGGACGGGGACGGGGGCGTACACCGGGGCCGGGACGGCGTCGTCCCGGGACGGGCCGGACACTCCGGGGACGGGGCCGCCGCGCGCCGCGGCCTGCCGGGTTCCGGTCGCCGTGGCGCGCGCCGTCCGCGCCGTCCGCGCCGTCCGCGCCAGGGTGCCCGAGGCCGCTGTGCGCCGCGCCCCGTCCGTGTCGGCCGCGGTCGGGACGCGGCGGTTCGCCGGGCGCCGCGCTCCGCCGGGCCGGTGTCGCGCCCGAGCGGCCGGGGTGGGGCCGGGGTCCGGGCGGGCCGGGGTCCGGGCGGGCCGGGCTCGGTGACCGGGTTCCCCGGGGTCGGCGGCGGCCTCCCGGCGGCAGCGGCGCTGGTGTGCGGGTCGGCGGCGGGTGTGCGGACCGCCGACGCCGAGGGGCGCCGTGGTCGGCGCCGGCCCCCTGGCGCCGACCCGCTGATGGTGGTCGCCCGGGCGACGGCCGCCCCGGTGCCCCGCCCGTACGCGTCGGTCCCGACCGGCCCGGAGCCGCCGCCGGCCGTCCCGGGCGACCGCGACGCCGGGCACCCGGGACGGCCGGCGATCGGCGGCCGTCGGCGAACGTCCCGTCGGGCGCGAGGGTCCCGTGGGACGCCCCTCGCCGGATCCCCGGCCGGGTCCCGCCGGGCTCGCGGTGGCGAGGGGAACGGCCGCGGTACGGTGAACGGCCCGGCCCCCGCGTCGGGAACCGGGCCGTCGGGGCGGCCGGGCGGGCCGCCGGTCCGGGTCAGGCCAGGGAGAGGAAGAGCTTCTCCAGCCGGGCCCGCATCTGCGCCGAGTCCCGGACGGCCGGGTCCTCACTGGTCATGCACTGCTGCAGCCCGGTGGCGATGATCGAGAACCCCGCCCGGTCCAGGGCCCGGGAGACGGCGGCGAGCTGGGTGACCACGTCCTCGCAGTCCCGGCCCTCCTCAATCATCCTGATGACCCCCGCGAGCTGCCCCTGAGCGCGCCGCAGCCGGTTCAGCGCCGACTTGAGTTCGTCGGCCGTCATGTCGAGCTCCACGCTTCCTCCTCCACATACCCCCATGGGTATCCTACCCTTGCGGGGGCCAGTACAGAGAGAAAGGTATGTCCTCCGTGACGACCACCACTTCCACCCTCACCGCCGACCGGGCCGCCGAGCGCCTCGGCTCCTTCACCGTCGTCGACGTCCGCTCCCCCGGCGAGTACGCGGGCGGCCACCTGCCCGGCGCCCGCAACGTGCCGCTGGACCGGCTCGACGAGGCGGCGTCCGCGCTGACCGCGGCGGCGGACCGCGGCCCGCTGCTGCTGGTGTGCGCCTCCGGGGGCCGCTCCGCCAAGGGCTGCGAACGGCTGTCGGAGCTGGGCATAGCCACGACCGCCCTGGAGGGCGGCACGAGCGCCTGGGAGGCGGCCGGGCACCCGGTCGAGCGGCCCGCCGGGGCGACCCGGACGCCGTGGCCCATGGACCGGCAGGTCCGCCTCACCGCCGGGGCCCTGGTCGCCGCGGGATTCGTGGCGGGGCGCTTCTGGCGGCCCGCGCACGTGCTGTCCGGGGCGATCGGCGCGGGCCTGGTGTTCTCCGGGGTGACCAACACCTGCGGGATGGCCGCCGCGCTGGCGAAGCTGCCGCACAACCGGCCCGCGCCGGGCGCCGTCCCCTTCGAGGAGACGCTGCGGCAGCTCGCCGGATAATAATTTTGCAGGGCGTGCAGATTTGCATAGCATGCACGCCATGTCCGAGAAGAACGTCCCCGGGGGCGGCCTGCGGGAGCGCAAGAAGCGCGCCACGCGGGCCGCCCTCGCGGAGTCCGCGGTGCGGCTCGCCGCGGAGCACGGGGCGGACCGTGTCACGGTCGAGGCGATCAGCGCCGCTGCCGGGGTCTCGGTACGGACGTTCTTCAACTACTTCGACTCGCGCGACGACGCCTTCGTGGCGATCGACCCGGACGCGGGCACCCGGATGCGGCGCGCCGTACTGGACGCGCCCCGCGGGCTCTCCCCGGTGGAGGCCCTGCACGACGCCCTGGCCGCCGAACTGGCCGAGGCGGAGCACCAGCAGGAGCTGTGGCGGCTGCACATCAAGGTGCTGCACACCGCCCCGCACCTGCTGGTGCGGATGCTGTGCGCGCACATGGCGCACGAGACGGAACTGGCCGAGGCCGTCACGCTCCGGCTGCGCTCCACCGCCCCCGGCGGCCGGAACGGCCCGTCCGGTCCGGACGCGCCCGGGCCCGTCGGACCCGTCCGCGGTGCCGCGGCGGACAGGGCCGGCGCGGGTACCGGTGCCGGGTCGCACGAGGACCGGCGCGCGGCGCTCGGCCTCTATCCCCGGCTGCTGGCCGCGGTCGCGGTCACCGCGGTGCGCACGAGCGTGGAGCACTGGTTCACGCACCAGGAGGACGCCTCCCTGCTCCCCGTCTTCGACGAGGCGTTCGCCCTCCTCACCGCCGGTCTTCCGGCACCTCCCGCCTGAGACCTCGCACACAGGCCGGCCGGTCCCCCAGGACCCCGGTCCGTGCTCCCCCGCTCGTTCGCGAGCCCCAGATCACCATGAAAGAGATCCCGTGACCCCAACCCAGGCGCCCGCCGCCGCGCCTCCCGCCGCCATGTCCCACCGGCAGATACTCCAGGCCATGTCCGGTCTGATGGCCGGCATGTTCGTCGCGATCCTGGCCGGGACCGTGGTGGCCAACGCGCTGCCGACGATCATCGCCGACCTGGGCGCCACCCAGTCCGCCTACACCTGGGTCGTCACCTCGGAACTGCTGGCCATGACGGCCACGGTGCCGCTGTGGGGCAAGCTGTCCGACCTCTTCAACAAGAAGCTGCTGCTCCAGCTCTCGCTGGCCATGTTCGTGGTGGGCTCGCTGCTGGCGGGCTTCTCGCACGGCGTGGGCCTGCTCATCTTCAGCCGCGTGGTGCAGGGCGTCGGCGCGGGCGGCCTGACCGCCCTCGCCCAGGTCGTCATGGCCTCCATCATCCCGCCGCGTCAGCTCGGCAAGTACGCCGGGATCTTCGGCGCGGTCTTCGCCGTGGGCACCGTCGCCGGTCCGCTGGTCGGCGGCGTGCTGGTCGACACCTCGTGGCTGGGCTGGCGCTGGTGCTTCTTCATCGGGGTGCCGTTCGCACTGCTGGCCATCGCGCTGCTCCAGCGCACGCTGCGGCTGCCGACCGTGCGGCGCCAGGTGCGCATCGACTGGCTCGGCGCGTTCCTGATCGTCGCCGGTGTCAGCGGTCTGCTGATCTGGGTCACGCTGGCGGGCAACGAGTTCGCCTGGGGTTCCTGGCAGAGCCTGACCCTGGCCGCCTCCGGTGTGCTGGTGCTGGGGCTGGCCGTCCTCGTGGAGGCGCGGACCGCCGAGCCGGTCATCCCGCTCGGCATCTTCCGCAACCGCACGGTGACGCTCACCACGGTCGCGAGCCTGTTCGTCGGTGTCGCCATGTTCGGCGGGACCGTCTTCCTCTCGCAGTACTTCCAGATCTCCCTGGGCAAGTCGCCCACGGTCGCGGGCCTGATGAGCCTGCCGATGATCATGGGGCTGCTGGTGTCGTCCACCGTGGCCGGGCAGGTGATCAGCCGGACCGGCAGGTGGAAGCGGTACCTGGTGGCGGGCGCGATCATCATGGCCGTCGGCCTCGCGCTGCTGTCGACCATCGACGCGGGCACCCACTTCGGGCTGCTCAGCATCTACATGGCGATCCTCGGCATCGGCGTCGGCATGCTGATGCAGAACCTGGTGCTGGCCGCGCAGAACGACGTGCCCGCCGCCGAGCTGGGCACGGCCACCTCCGTGCTGTCCTTCTTCCGCAGCATGGGCGGCACCATCGGCACCAGCGTCCTCGGCGCCGTCCTCGCCAGCCGGGTCGGCGACGAGATCGCCAAGGGCCTGCGGGAGACCGGCGCCGCCGCGTCGGGCGGGGGCTCCGGTGAGACCACCGTCCCCGACATGTCCACGCTGCCCGGGCCGATCCGCGCCGTCGTCGAGCACGCCTACGGCGTGGCCACCGCCGACCTGTTCCTGGTCGCCACGCCGTTCGCGCTGCTCGCGCTGGTGGCCGTGGTGTTCCTCAAGGAGAAGCCGCTGAAGACCACCAGCGGCATGGAGCGGCTGGCCGAGGAGTCCGCCGGGGCGACCGAGGCCCCGGCCACCCCGGTCGGCTGAGTCCGGCCGCGCCACCCGTATGACGGAGCCGCCCGTCCCCCGCGCCGGGGGCGGGCGGCTCCGTCGTGCGTCGGGCCCGGCGGACGACACGCGGCGTACGGTGCGGGCGGGCGCCGGACGACCCGGCCGACGGTGCGGGAGTGCCGGGATGCCGGGGTACCGGGGTGCCTGCCCCGGAAGGACGCGTCCCGGACGCCCGGCGCGTGTTGCGGTCGCGGCGCGGGGGGCGGCAGGCTGCGGGGGTGGCCACTCTGCTGATCGTGCATCACACGCCGTCCCCGAACTGCCAGGCGCTCCTCGAAGCCGTCGTGGCCGGGGCCACGGCCCCGGAGATCGAGGGCGTGCGGGTGGTGCGGCGGGCGGCGCTCGCGGCCACCCCGGTCGACGTGCTGGAGGCCGACGGGTACCTGCTGGGCACCCCGGCCAACCTGGGGTACGTCTCGGGGGCGCTGAAGCACTTCTTCGACCAGGTGTACTACCCCTGCCTGGACGAGACCCGGGGCAGGCCCTTCGGCTCCTACGTGCACGGCGGCAACGACACCACCGGCGCGGCCCGCGCCATCGAGACGATCACCACGGGACTGGGCTGGCGGCGCGCCGCCCCGGCGGTCGGCGTGACCGGTGAGCCCGCCAAGGGCGACCTGGACGCCTGCTGGGAGCTGGGCGCGGCCCTGGCCGCCGGGCTGACGGACTGACCCGCGGCCGCCGGCACGCCGCGGCCCCGGGCCGCGACGGCGGTCACCCCCGCCGGGCCCGCCCGGCCGCTACAGGGGGGTCGCGGCGCGCAGGATGAGGAACATCGTGACGGCGGAGTTCGCGGACGACATCGCGGAGACGGCGGTACCGGCCGCCGCCGCCCAGGCCGCCAGGCCCACGGAGGTGAACACCGAGGGCCAGGTGCGCACCGCGGGGGCCGGGCCCAGCAGGGCCGCCACCCGGCGCGGCACCGGGCCTGGCGCCGCGAGCCCCGCGAGCGTGGCGAGGGGGGTGCCGCGCGAGACCAGGGCCGCCCTGCCGATCGCGACCGCCACCACCCGGCGGTCCCCGACCGTCCGGGCGGCCTCCTCGTCCGCCCACCGCTCCGCCGTGTAGGCGACGGCCGTCCGCAGCGGCCGGAGGAACGGGTTGGCGAGCGCCGCGAGCCGCACGGTGAGCAGGAAGCGGTGGTGGCGGGCGGCCAGATGGGCCCGCTCGTGCGCGAACAGCGCGCGCCGCTCTCCGGGCCGGAGCAGGCCGAGCAGTCCGGTGCTCACCACCACCCGGTCCCGCTCCCCGCCGGGCAGCGCGTAGGCGTACGGAGCCGCGTCGGGCAGGACGGCCACCTCCCGGCCGGGCAGTCCGGCCAGCGCGCGGTGGGCGCGACGGCGCACCCGGCCGTGGCGCCACAGGGCCCGCGCCGAGGCGGCCACCACGGCGCACAGCGCGGGTATGGCCGCCCGGCCGATGATCTCGTCGTGGGGCACCGCCGCCCGCACCTCGGGGTCGGACCAGGCGTCGGGCAGCGGGTTGCCGGGGAGCTGGGCGGTGCCGACCACCATGACCAGGGCCAGGCAGACCGTGCTGCACAGGGCCATCACGGCGGCCACGGCGGACAGCAGGCGGGTGGCGGTGCGCGGGTGCAGATGCTGCTCCGCCAGCCGTGCGACGGGCCATGCCGTCAGCGGCAGGACCAGTGGCAGTAAGACGAAGAACCCCATGAGGCGTCAGACATCCCCCGGGCCGCGTCCGTGCTCCAGGAGTTCGCGCAGCAGGCGCTCGTCGTCCGGGTCCAGCCCGGTGACGAAGCTGGCGAGGACGGCCATGCGGTCGCTCTCCCCGTCCAGGACCTTGCGCATCTTGCGCGCGGCCAGCCCGGCCTGGTCCGCCGCCGGGGTCCAGGCGAAGGAGCGGCCCGCGCGTTCGCGGCCGACGGCGCCCTTGTCGAGCAGCCGGGTCAGGATCGTGATCACCGTGGTGTAGGCGAGGTCGCCGCCCATGTGCTCCTGCACCCAGCCCGCCGTGACGGGGCCGTCCGCCTCGCGCAGCGCCGCCAGCACCAGTGCCTCCAGCTCGCCCTGGCCCCTGCGCCTCGGGCGCCGGTGATCCGTCACCGCCCGCCTCCCTTCCGCCGCCGTCCGTTGTCCGAGGGGGACATCGTATAGACGGCCGGGGGGTGTGCCCGGGGCGGGCGGTGGGCGACGCGGCCCGGGCGGCGGGGCCCCACGCCCCGCGGACCGGGCGGCGCCCCGGCCGGGGCCGGCGGCGCCGTGGGGGAAGGGCACCCGGTCCCGGGCGCGACGCCTGCCGGACGGCGCGGACGACGTGTGCCGACCGGGCGGCCCCGTGGTGGTCACCGCGATCCCGCGGACGGAGCCGGGGCTCACCGGCCGGTGCGCCGGAGCCGTCGAGGACCTGGCTCGGACGCCACGGGGCCGGACCGGCTCGACCAGGCTCGGTGGCCGGGTGGCGGGGACGAGCCCCGCCCCGTACGGCGGCGCGGGGTGGATCAGGGGCGCAGGATCAGACGGACCGGGTTGCCCTCCTTGCTCTCCAGCCGGGCGACCGCCTCGGCGGCGTCGGCCAGCGGCAGCACCCCGCTGATGGAGCCGGAGAAGTCCAGCCGCCCGCCCTGGACGAGGCGGAGGAGCTGCGGCAGGGCCACCGGCATGTCGGAGCCGTAGTGCCCGAGGACCCGCTGCTGGAGATAGCTGAAGCGGGTGCCGTCGGTGAGGGTGAGCGGCTTGTCGGTCAGGCCCACCAGCACCAGCCGGCCCTTGGGGGCGAGGACGGAGACGGCCTGCTCGCGCACCGGCGGCACCCCCGCGAAGTCGAAGGCGACGGCGAGCCCCGCCCCACCCGTCGCCGCCGCGACGGCCTGCGGCAGCTCCGGGTCGGCGGGGTCGAGGGCGAGATCGGCACCGGCGGCCAGGGCGCGCTCGCGGGCGACCGGGTTGGGGTCGACGGCGACGACCGGGCAGGCGCCCACCGCGCGCAGCAGCTGCACGGCGTGCACGCCGAGGCCGCCGGCCCCCCAGACACCGGCCGCCTCACCGGGGCGGACGGCACCGGTGTCGGTGATGGCGCCCCAGGGCGTGGAGACGGCGTCGGGGATGATCGCGCCCTGCTCGAACGGGATGGAGTCGGGCAGCGCGGTCAGGGCGGTGGCGGAGGACAGGGCGTACTCGGCCCAGCCGCCGTCGTAGTCGACGCCCCGGGTGTGGGTGACCCCGCCGCGGACCTCTCCGGCGTGCAGCACGACCCGCTGACCGGGCGACCAGGCGGTGACGCCGGGGCCGGTCCAGGCGATGGTGCCCGCGACCTCGTGGCCGAGGGTGACGGTGTCGCCGGGCAGGAGCAGCGGGGTGAGGGTGCCGTCGATGAGGTGGACGTCGGACAGGCACACCCCGGCGGCCTCGACCTTGACCAGGACCTCCCCGGGGCCGGGCTGCGGCCGGGGCACCTCCTCCATCCGCAGGGTGCGGCTCGGGACGTGCAGGCGGGCGGCGAGCATCTGCGCCATGTCATGACCTCCTTGGTGCTGCGGCCCCCGGTGGCGGACGATCGGTCCCCATCGCAGGTCGACTTGCGTTAACCGTAGCACTCAACGCAGGTCGAGTTGCTTTAGGCTGGGCCGATGACCTCTCCGGAACCCTCCGTCCCGCCCCTGCGCCGCCGGGGGGAGCCGATGCGCCGGGCCGTGCTCGCCGCCACGGTCGAGCTGCTGTCGGCCCAGGGGCTGGCCGCGACGACCGTCGGCGCCGTCGCCCGCGCCGCCGGGGTGCACGAGACCTCCGTCTACCGGCGCTGGGGCTCCCGCGAGAACCTGGTCCTGGACGCGCTCACCACCCGGATGGACACGGCGCTGCCGGTGCCGGACACCGGGCGGGTCCGGGAGGACCTGCTGGAGTTCTTCGGCGCGCTGGCCGGGCTGCTCGGCACCGCGCAGGGGCGGGCCCTGCTGCGGCTGAGCGTCGAGGCCCAGCAGGACGCGTCCCTCGACGACCGGCGCCGTTCGTTCTGGAGCGAGCGCCTGGACCGGGCCGGGGAGATGGTCCGGCGCGGGGTGCGGCGCGGCGAGCTGGCGGCGGACGCCGACCCCGGTCTGCTGATCGAGGCCGTGAGCGGCCCGCTGTTCGTGCGCGTCCTGCTGAGCGAGGCGCCGCTGGACGGGGATCTGGTGCGGGGGCTGGTCGATCTCGCCCTGGACGGCGGTCGGCCCCGGGGCCGTTAGGAGGGGGTGCTCCCGGCTCCTGCCGCGGGGCGCGACGGCCGGCGGGCGGGCGTGGTCCGGGCGGCGTGGCGGGCCCGGGCGGCGTGGTCCGGGCGCGAGGGGGCCCATCGGTCACCCCGTGGCGCTGCGGGCGGGGCGCGGCGGTTCCGGGCGCGGGCCCCGCCGGGCACTCTTCGGACCCGTGCGGCGGGGAACCCGGACCGGGTCGTGACCGTCCGCGCGCGCCGCCGCGCCCCGTGCCGAAGGAGCCACCGGATGCGATCCTGGATCAAGGGACTGATCGCGGGCGCGGCCGGAACCGTCGCGCTCAACCTCACCTCCTACGGCGACATGCTGCTGCGCGGCCGGGGCTCCAGCGAGATGCCGGCCCAGCTCGTGGACGCGGTCGCCGACCGGGTGGGGCTGGTCCTCGGCGACGAGGAGTCCGGCCCCCACCGCGAGCAGGCCGTCGGCGCTCTCCTCGGACATGCCACGGGGCTCGGCGTGGGCGCGGCCTACGGGCTGCTGCGGGGACGGCGCGGACCGCTGCCGGACTGGGTGGCGGGGCCGCTGCTCGGCGCGGTCGCCATGGCGGGCAGCGATCTGCCGGCCACCGCGCTGGCGGTGACCGATCCCGGCCGGTGGGACCGGGTCTCGTGGCTGTCCGATCTGGTCCCGCACCTGGTGTACGGCTACACCACGGCATCGGTGTACCAGGCGCTGCGCTGAGCCGCCGGACGCCGCTTGCCGGTGGGTCGCCGACGGTGGAACGATGCCCCGGCCACCTCGGCCCGCGGTATCGTACCGCGCCGTCCACCGGAGGACCTTCGTGACCGACGACCTGCAACTCCCGCCCCCCATCACCGTGTTCGACGAGCTGGGCGCCGACTACGAGAGGGCCTTCGCGGGGGACCCCGCGCGTCGGCGTTCCCTCGAATGGCTGCTCGGACGGCTGGCGCCGGGCAGCAGGGTCCTCGACGTCGGCAGCGGTACCGGGCGGCCCACCGCCGAGACCCTCGCGGAGGCAGGTCACCGGGTGCTGGGCGTCGACGTCTCCCCGGTGATGACGGAGCTGGCGGCCCGGCAGGTGCCGGCGGCCTCCTTCCGTTGCGCCGACATCCGTGACGAACCGCTGGAGGAGGCGTCGCTCGACGCGGTCTGCGCCTACTTCTCCCTGCTCCAACTGGACCGGCGGGAGCAGGCGGAGACCCTGGGACGGCTGACGCGGGCGCTGGTGCCCGGCGGCCATCTCGCCCTGGCGACGGTGCCGTTGGACATCGAGAACGTCGACGCCCTCTTCCTGGGCCACCGGGTGCGGGTGAGCAGCTTCACCGCGCCGGGCCTGACGGCGCTGGCCGAGGAGGCGGGCCTGGAGGTCCTGGAGCGGGAGGAGAGCGAGTTCACTCCGGCGTATCCCGACGCCACCCCGGAATCGCACCTGTTCCTGCACTGCCGCCGCCGCGCGTAGAGCCGTCCGGGCCACCGGGCCGCGACGCGGCCCGGTGGGAGGCGGAGGCCACCGTGGCGGCCCGACGAGGGCGGCGCGACGCGGCCCGAGAGCGGCCCGCCCTCTCCCGCCGACGCGGTACCGGCCCCTCCCCCGGGTGCTCTCCCCCGGTGGCGTGGCGATGGTCCGGCGGTGAGGCTGGTACGGGCGCCCCGAGAGGCGCCGTCCGCAACCCGGCTCCGTTCCCGACCCCGTACCCGCGCCGCGAGGCCCCTCCGTCGCGTTCCCCGCACCACGGCGGACGCGGGCCGCCCCGGTTGCGGCCGCCCTACGGCTCGCCGACGGGTCCCGCCCGGCGCGGTCCGATTCCGGTGTCGGCCCTCCGTACCGCCCCCGGCGGGCGGCGCGAGCGGGGATGCCTCGATCGCCGGGGCCCGGGTACGCGGTCACGGCCCGTCCGCGGAACGCGGAACGCTGAACGCCCGGCCGCGCGGTGGCCGGAGCAGAACGGAGAGCAGCCCGATGAGCGAGGCCAACCCCCTCCGGCGCGCCGCCCACAAGGTCACCGACGCCCTGCGGGGCGACGACGACGGGCCGCCGGACGGGATCCCCGGCGGGCCGGCCGCCGAGTCGCCTCCCGTGGCCGAGCCCACCGAGCCCCGGGAGCCCCTGCCCCCGAAACCCGACCAGGGCGGTCCGGCCGCCGTGTCGCCGACCGGGCAGCCGACCGGCGCCGACCGGGCCCGCGTGGCGCAGTCCGGCAGCTACCTGACCAACGCGCAGGGCACCCGGCTGTACGACACCGACCACTCGCTGAAGGCGGGACCGCGCGGGCCGGTACTGCTCCAGGACCACCATCTGCGCGAGAAGGTCATGCACTTCGACCACGAGCGCATCCCCGAGCGGGTGGTGCACGCGCGGGGCGCCGGAGCCCACGGGGTCTTCCGGAGCTACGGCACGGCCGCCCGGGTGACCCGGGCGGGGTTCCTCGCCGGGGACGTGGAGACACCGGTGTTCGTGCGGTTCTCCACGGTGGTCGGCTCGCGCGGCTCGGCGGACACCGTCCGCGACACCCGGGGCTTCGCCACGAAGTTCTACACCAGCGAGGGCGTCTTCGACCTGGTCGGAAACAACATCCCGGTCTTCTTCATCCAGGACGCCATCAAGTTCCCGGACGTGGTGCACGCCGCCAAGCCGCACCCCGACCGGGAGATCCCGCAGGCGCAGAGCGCGCACGACACGTTCTGGGACTTCGTCTCCCTGCACACCGAGGCGACCCACCACACCCTGTTCTTCATGGGCGACCGGGGCATCCCCCGCTCGTACCGGATGATGGAGGGCTTCGGCGTCCACACCTTCCGGCTGGTGAACGCGGAGGGCGCCACCACCCTGGTCAAGTTCCACTGGAAGCCCCGGCTGGGTGTGCACTCCCTGGTGTGGGACGAGGCGCAGCTCATCAACGGCGTGGACCCGGACTTCCACCGCCGGGACCTGGCGGACGCCATCGAGGCGGGTGCCCACCCCCAGTGGGAGCTGGGCATCCAGACCTTCCCGGACACCCCGGACCAGACATTCGAGGGCATCGACCTGCTCGACCCGACGAACCTCGTGCCGGAGGAACTGGCGCCGGTCCAGCCGGTCGGGGTGATGACCCTGGACCGCAATCCGTCCGACTTCTTCGCGGAGACCGAGCAGGTGGCGTTCCACGTCGGCCATCTGGTACCGGGCATCGACGTCACCGACGACCCGCTGCTGGCGGGGCGGCTGTTCTCGTACCTGGACACGCAGATCTCCCGGCTGGGCGGGCCCAACTTCCCCCAGCTCCCGGTCAACCGGCCGCACGCGCCGGTCAACGACATGCTGCGGGACGGGATGCACCAGACCGCCGTCCACCGGGGGGTGGCGCCGTACCGGCCCAACTCCCTGGACGGCGGCTGCCCGTTCACGGCGGGGGTGGACACCGGGGCGTTCGTGGAGGCGCCGGTGCGGGTGCCGGAGGCGACGAAGGTCCGCGAGGCCCCGGAGTCGTTCGCCGACCACTTCAGCCAGCCCCGGCGGTTCTGGCTGAGCATGAGCCCGGTGGAGCGCGAGCACATCATCGGCGCCTACACGTTCGAGCTGGGCAAGTGCTACGAGCGGGCCATCCGGGAGCGGACGCTCCAGGTTCTGGCCAACATCGACCCGGAGCTGTGCGCGGGGGTCGCGGAGGGGCTCGGGCTGCCCGCGCCGGGGCCGACGGTGCCCCTGGCCGACGTGGCGCCGAGTCCCGCCCTGTCCCAGATCGGCGGTGCGTGGCCGACCGACGGGCGGGTCATCGGGATCGTCACCGGCGGGGCCGATCTGGAGGGGGTGGCGGCGGTGCGGGAGGCCGTGCTGGACGCGGGCATGGTCCCGCTGGTGGTCGCGCCGACCGGCGGCGTCCTCGGCTCCGGCGGCACGGAGCTGACGGTGCAGCGCAGCTACCTCACCGCACGGTCCGTCGAGTTCGACGCCGTCCTGCTGGCCGGGGTGCCCGCGCTGGGCGGGGACGCCTACACCGCCCGGGACTACAAGTCACCGCCGTCCCCCGCCACGCCCGCCACCACGGATCCCCGGGTGAGCCTGCTGCTGGCGGAGGCCTTCCGGCACGGCAAGGCCATCGGGGTCTGGGCGGGCGGCGAGGCGGCCCTGGCCTCGGCGGCCGTTCCCGCCGACGCGCCGGGGGTGGTCGTCGCCGACTCGGGCACGGCGGCCCTGGCGCGGATCACGGAGCTGCTGGGCTCCCACCGGGTGTGGGAACGCTTCACCACACCGACGGGCTGACGGGGGGGAACGGGCGGGACGGGCGGCGGACGGGCCGCCGCTCCCGCCCCCGTCGCCGCTGTCGCCCCGGCCGCTCCGCCGATCAGACCACCGGAAGAACAGCCGCGCTCCGCACGGGGCTTCGTGCGCCTCAGCAGAGCACACGCAGCGCGCCGGGCAGGACCCGGGCGGTCACCGGGAGGACGGCGTCCACCTCGCCGTCCGCGCCGTACGGCAGGGGCCGGTCGGCCTCGACGCGTATCTCCCGGCCGCGCACCACCCGCACCTGGGGACGGCGCACATGCGCGCCCGAGGCCAGTTCGTTCATCAGGGCGAAGAACAGCCGTCGCGGGGCGTGGTGGATCATCACCACGTCCAGCAGTCCGTCGTCGATCCGGGCACCGGGGGCGACGAGCCGGTCGAAGCCGTAGTAGCCGGAGTTGGCGGCCACGACGGTGTAGCCGGTGAAGGAGTGCTCCGCGCCGTCGACGGTGACCCGGTAGCGGGCGGGGCGCCAGCCGGCGACGGCGCGGAGGGCGCCCCCGTAGTAGGCGGCGGTGCCGCGCAGCAGCCGGGAGCGGTTGGCGTGGCGGTTGGCGAGCGCGTCGACCCCGGCGTAGACGCTGCCGAGGACGGCGGTGCGGTCGTGGACGGCCGAGGTGACCTCGATGGTGTCGACGGCACGCGGTTCCCCGTGCAGCAGGACGGCGGCGAGCCGGGCCGGGTCGTCGGGCAGGCCGAGGGCCCGGGCGAAGTCGTTGCCCCGGCCCGCGGGGACGAGGCCGAGCGGCATCCCGGTGCCGCTGAGGGCGCCGCCGACGCAGCCCGCCATGCCGTCGCCGCCGACGGCCAGCACCACCCGGCCCCGCTCCCCGGCCCGCAGGGCGAGTTCACGGGCATGCGCGAGGCTGCCGCTGTGCTCCGTCTCCAGCCCGGCCCCGGCCTCCCGCAGCAGCCGGGCCACCCCGAGCAGGGCGGCGGCCGCGGTGGCGCCGCCCGCGGAGGGGTTGACGACGGCGGTGAACTGTCGCATCGCTGTGCCTTTCGGGACCGGCGGACGGCACCGGGCCGGCCCTCCGCCGGGGAACGGACGGGTGGCGGACCCGCGCCGTGCGGGACGGGGAGGGGAGGAAGACGGGGCCGGCGTGGGGCGGGGGCGGGACGGCAGGGTCAGTCGGCGGGCAGGAGCACGCCCGGGTTGAGCACGCCGGAGGGGTCCAGCCGCCGCTTGACGGCGCGCAGCGCGTCGATGCCGAGGGTCCCGGCCTCGCGCACGTACCAGTCGCGGTGGTCGGTGCCGACGGCGTGGTGGTGGGTGATGGTGCCGCCCGCGGCGAGGATCGCGTCGTTGGCCGCGTGCTTGGCGCGGGTCCAGTGGGCCACCGGGTCCTCGCCCTGGGCGCAGACGACGGTGAAGTACAGGGAGGCCCCGTTCTCGTAGACGTGCGAGATGTGGCACATGACCAGCGGCGGGGTGCCCGCGGCGGTGAGCGTGGCGGTCAGCGCGTCGCGCACGGCGGTGTACAGCGCCGGGATCCGGGACCAGTAGGCGGCGGTCTCCAGGGTCTCGGCGAGCGCCCCGGCGTCGAGCAGGGAGTCGCGCAGGTACGGCGCCGCGTAGCGCCCCTCGGCCCACCGCTCCCCGGGTTCACCACCCGCGAAGGTGCCCCCGGCCGCGGCGAGCACGGCCTCGGCGCCTTCACGGCGGTGGGCGGTGTCCGCCGCGGTGCCCTCGAAGCCGACGACGGCGAGGCAGCCGCCGAGAGGCTGGTCCGGGGCGGTGCCGATGGTGTCGGGCCGGGCGAGGCCGATCAGCGTCTCGGTCTCGTCGGACAGCCGCAGCACCGTGGGGCGGGGTCCGTCCTGGGCGAGCCGGCGCAGCGCGTCGGCGCCCGCGTCGAAGGAGGGGAAGCGCCAGCCCTCGTAGGACCGGGTCTCGGGCACGGGGCGGACGCGCACGGTCACGGAGGTGATGACGCCGAAGGCGCCCTCCGAGCCCAGCACGAGCTGGCGCAGGTCGGGCCCGGCGGCCGAGCGGGGGGCGCGGCCGGTGTCGAGGGTGCCCTCGGGGGTGGCGAGGGTGAGGGCGAGCACCGTCTCGTCGAAGCGGCCGTATCCGGCGGAGGCCTGGCCGCTGGAGCGGGTCGCGGCGAAGCCGCCGATGGTGGCCCATTCGTAGGACTGGGGGAAGTGGCCGAGGGTGAAGCCGTGCCGGGCGAGCAGGGCCTCGGCCTCGGGGGCGCGCAGTCCGGGCTGGAGGGTGGCGGTGCGGGAGACCGGGTCGAGGCCGAGCAGGCGGTTCATGCGGGCGAGGTCCAGCGCGACGGAGGCGGTGGCGCGCTCGGGGGCGAGGCCGCCGACGACGGAGGTGCCCCCGCCGAACGGGACGACCGGCAGCCCGTGCGCGGCGCAGGCCCGCAGGACGGCGAGGACCTCGTCGTGGCTCTCGGGCAGGACGACGGCGGCGGGGGTGTCGGCGGTGTCCCCGGCCCGCATCCGCAGCAGGTCGGGGGTGGACTTGCCGCGGGTGTGGCGGACGCGGGAGACCGGGTCGGTGCGCACCGCGTCGGCCCGGCCGCCGACGGCGGCGAGCAGCGCGCCGCGGGCGTCCGGGGCGATCGGCGAGTCCGGGGGCCGGACGTCGGCGAGGGCGACGGAGGCGGTGTCGCGGGGGGTGACGCCGAGCATGTCGCGCAGCAGTCCGGTCACCGTGGCGGGCAGCGGCGCCGCCCGGTCCGGATCGCCCCAGCCGTTCCACAGCATGTCCATGGCCTGTCGTCCTCACCGGTCGTCTGGTCGCGATGCCGTGTGCACGGCCTCACAGGGCGCTACACCGTGACACATGACACGCAGCCGTCACAACCATGGGGAACGGGCGGTGAGGGGCCCGGGAGCGGCCGGCGAGGCCGACGGGGTGTGGGGGCCGGATCGGAACGAGGAACGAAGGGGCCGGCGGCCGGGGCTCGTGCCCGGCCGCCGGCCCGCCGTACGGGGGTCACCTGCCGCTGCTCAGGCGCCGGGATCGGGTTCCTGGAGGGCCTCGCGGATGCCGGTCTCGACCCGGTCCCGCGATTCGTCCCCCGCCCTGACGTACTCGGCCATCGCGGTGCGTGCGTCCCGGTCCAGGTCGCGCCAGGCCCTCAGCGCGGTCTCATAGGTATGGGACTGCCGGGGAGTCCATCGATGCTGGGTCGGGGGTCCGTAGGAGTCGCGCAGCACCTCGACCCGGCGCTGTGCTTGGTCGGCGGCGCGACGCTTGTGCACGAGTTCGTCGAATGTGTGAGCCACACTCGAAAAGCCTAGTGAGCCGGGCGCGGTTCCGCGCGTCGAGCCGGGGGCGTCGGGCCGGGGCGTCGCCGGTGCGGGCGGGCGGCGCCGGGCGCGCGCGAGGGCCGGGCGGCCGACTCGCTGTCGGCCGCCCGGCCCTCGACACCGCGCCTGGCGGTCGGGCCCCGGCTCAGTGCCGGAACGCGTCCTTGCCCTTCTCCTTGGCCTGGCGGACGTCGCCCTTGGCCTGGTCGGCCCGGCCCTCGGCCGTCATCCGCTCGTTGCCGACGGCCCGTCCGACCGCCTCCTTGGCCTTCCCCTTGGCCTGTTCCATCCGGCTCTTGGACTTCTCGCTGCCGGCCACTGGTGCTCACCTCTCCTGGCGTTCGGATGCTGTTCCCCCTGCGGGTCGCCCGTGTCGCCGGAATCAAACCCGGCGGCCGGGCGAGGGAGGGTCCGGTCTCCGGTGGGTATCCGAAATCGGTGAACACTTCGAAGCGAAGTGTTCACCGATTTCCACCCCTCCCCGCGACTCCCGGTCAGCCCTGGCCCGCGTGGGTGGTGCTGTGGGCCGTCTCGGGCGGACAGGTGCGGTGGCCGTCCTCCACCCGGTCCCGCCGCCAGTCGACGACGGCCACGGCCAGTGCGCCGAGCATGGCCGCGATCCCGGAGCCCACGGCCAGGGCCACGGCCGCGTGGTAGTCGTGGCCGGTGGCGTTCAGCGTGAGGTAGAACAGCCCCGGCAGGGCGGCGGTGCCGACCGCGCCGCCCAGCCGCTGCCCGGTCTGGAGGGCTCCCCCGGCGGCGCCCGCCATCCGCACCGGGACGTCGTGCAGGGTCATGGTGACGTTCGGGGAGATCACACAGCCGCTGCCGAGCCCCCCGATCAGCAGGGCGGGCGCGGCGACCCAGGCGGCCCGGTCGGCGGGGACCTGCCAGAGCACCAGGGCCGTGACCCCGAGGCCCGCCATGACCGCGATCAGCCCCCACACGGTGAGCGTCCGGCCCAGCCGGTCCACCAGCCGCCCGGCCACGGCCGCCGCTACGGCGGAGCCGACGGCGAAGGGGGTCACCGCCAGCCCCGACCGCAGCGGCGAGAAGCCCAGCCCGTCCTGGAAGAACAGCGCGAACACCAGCCACACCCCGCTGAAGCCGATGAAGTACAAGGTGCCCACGACGGCACCGGTGGCATAGCCGCGGGTCTCGGTGAGGAGGCCGGGGTGGAGCAGGGGCTCCCTGCCCCGCCGGGCGGTCAGGCGCTCCCAGCGGGTGAAGCCGGCGAGGATCAGCAGGCCCACCGGGAACAGCCACCACATGCGGCGCAGTCCTCCGGCGTCCGCGACCACCAGCGGCAGCATCAGCGCCAGGATCCCCGCGCCCAGCAGCGCCACGCCGACGGGGTCGAGCCTGCCCCGGCCGCCGCGCTCGACACGGGGCAGCAGCCGGGCGCCGAGCACGAGGGCGACGATGCCGACGGGCACGTTGACGTAGAAGATCCACCGCCAGCCGTGCGGTCCGGCCAGGGAGAGGATCAGGCCGCCGACGACGGGGCCGACGGCGCTGGAGATCCCGACGGTCGCGCCGAAGAGGCCGAAGGCGCGCCCGCGCTCCGCGCCCCGGAAGAGCTGCTGGATCAGCGCGGAGTTCTGCGGGGCCAGACAGCCCGCGGCCACCCCCTGGGCGAGCCGCGCGACCACCAGCAGGGTGATCCCGGGCGCGGCCCCGGCGGCGGCGCTGCACAGCACGAAGCCGGCCAGCGAGAGGAGGAAGACCCGGCGTCTGCCGTAGGCGTCGCCGACGCGTCCGGCGGTCACCAGGCTGAGGGCGAAGGCCAGCGCGTAGCCGGAGACGATCCACTGCACCGAGGCCGCCGAGGCGCCCAGCTCCCGCTGGATGGAGGGCAGGGCGACGGCGACGATGGTCACGTCGAGGAGCGTCATGAACCCGGCGACCAGGGTCACCCAGAGAGCCCGCCACCGGTTGGGGTCCACACGGGCTCCCTTCGCGAGACCGCCGCTCCGGCACGGACGCCGGGGCGGTGCGCGGTTCCCCCGCCGCGTCACCCGTGACAACCGTTCCAAACCCGTGGCCTGCGAGAAGGCCGGTCCGGCACGCCCCCGGCCGGGCCCCGGCGGGGCCTCGCCGGGATCGTGCCGCGCCGGTCGCCGGGTCCGTCGCACGAGCCGCCACCGTTCCGCGGGGCGGACGGCCCGGGCGGCGGAATCAAAACCCCCTGTGTGACATCCCATAAGCGGGCCTTATGGGGCCATAGACCGGACCCCGGTACCGACTTAGGGTTGCCTTAGTTTAGGCTTCACTCCGAGTCGATACGTCGCCGCTCGAAGGGAACCTGAACATGCCCCGCCCTCTGCGGGTAGCCATCGTCGGATCCGGCCCCGCCGGGATCTACGCCGCCGACGCCCTGCTCAAGTCCGAGGTGGCCGCCGACCCCGGCGTCTCCATCGACATCTTCGAGCGCATGCCCGCGCCGTTCGGTCTGATCCGTTACGGCGTGGCGCCCGACCACCCGCGGATCAAGGGCATCATCACCGCCCTCCACCAGGTGATGGACAAGCCGCAGATCCGCCTCTTCGGCAATGTGGACTACCCCACCGACATCAGCCTGGACGACCTGCGCGCCTTCTACGACGGCGTGATCTTCGCCACCGGCGCCACCGCCGACCGCGCGCTGGACGTCCCCGGCATCGGTCTCGACGGCTCCTACGGGGCCGCCGACTTCGTCTCCTGGTACGACGGGCACCCCGACGTGCCGCGCACCTGGCCGCTGGAGGCCGAGAAGGTCGCCGTGCTCGGGGTCGGCAACGTCGCCCTGGACGTGGCCCGCGTGCTGGCGAAGACCGCCGACGAACTGCTGCCGACCGAGATCCCGCCGAACGTCTACGACGGGCTCAGGGCGAACAAGGCCGTCGAGATCCACGTCTTCGGCCGCCGCGGACCCGCCCAGGCGAAGTTCAGCCCGATGGAACTGCGCGAACTGGACCACTCGCCCAGCATCGAGGTGATCGTCGACCCCGAGGACATCGACTACGACGACGGCTCGATCGCCACCCGACGCGGCAACAAGCAGGCCGACATGGTCGCGAAGACGCTGGAGAACTGGGCGATCAGGGACGCCGGCGACCGTCCGCACAAGCTGTTCCTGCACTTCTTCGAGTCCCCCACCGAGATCCTCGGCGAGGACGGCCGGGTCGTGGGCCTGCGCACCGAGCGCACCGCCCTGGACGGCACGGGCAACGTCAAGGGCACCGGCCGGTTCAGGGACTGGGACGTCAGCGCGGTCTACCGCGCCGTCGGCTACCTCTCCGACCAGCTCCCGAAGCTGCCCTGGGACCTCGGGTCCGGCACCGTCCCGGACAGGGGCGGCCGGGTGATCGAGGACTCCGGGGAGCACCTCACCTCCACGTACGTCACCGGCTGGATCCGGCGCGGCCCGATCGGCCTGATCGGCCACACCAAGGGCGACGCCAACGAGACCGTCGCCAGCCTGCTGGACGACCACGCCAACGGCAGGCTGCACACCCCCACCGCGCCCGCCCCGGAGGCGGTGGACGCCTTCCTCGCCGAGCACGGCGTCCGCTGCACGACCTGGGACGGCTGGCACAGCCTCGACGCCGCCGAGCGCGCCCTGGGCGAGCCGCAGGGCCGCGACCGCGTGAAGCTCGTCGAGCGGGAGGACATGCTCCGCGAGAGCGGCGCCTGACCGGCACACCGACCGACCGGCGCCGGGGACCGTACGCGGACCCCGGCGCCGTCGGCCTGTCCGGGACGGGCGCGCGGTCGCGGCGACCACGGCCCGGGCGCGCGCCGACGGACGGGTGGGCCCGGCGGGCGCGCGAAGGAGACGGGGTGTGCGCCCCGGGCGCGCGGAGGCACGGACAGGCGGGGCACGGACAGGCCCGCCCCTTCGCGGATGGTGGGCGGACCTGCCCGCGCCGCTCATTGTGCGGGGGCGCGGGGCCCGTAGGCCAGAGGCGGACCCGGATCGGCCGGACCCGGGCCCGCGCGCACCGCGACGGGCCGGTGGCGGGTGGGCCGCGCCTCCGGGCACCCGGCGACGGAGGGAGGGCGCCCCCCGTTCCGCGCCCATGCCGGGCCGGGCCGTACCGGCCGGGGGCGTTCCGGTCGGCGGCCGTCCGTCAACGCGCCGTCGGCGGGCCGGACCGCCGGACCCCGGATTCCCGGAAACGGCCCGGAACGGCGATACTGGGGGTCCGCCCGTACCCCGCCACCCCCATGGACCGATGCCGAGCCATTCCACCGCCCGTCCCACGACCCCGCCCACGCTGTGGCCGGCGCGTGGCCGCCATGTCGGTTCCGCCGCGGAGGACACCGTGCGGCACACCCTGCGTCGGCACAAGGACGCCCAAGTCCTCGACGACTTCCAGGAGTTCACTCCGGAGGAGACCGGCGACCGGCTCCCCGGGCCGCACGTCTTCGAAGCCCGCTGGAGGGCGGCCGGCGCCGTCACCGTACGGGCCCGGCTCACCCTGGCGCCGCCCGGCGGAGGCGGGCAGGTGTGGACGCTCCTCGCCGAGGCGGAGGACGCCTGGGACCCCGCGGGGCCGTCCCCGGCCACCATGTTCTGGCCCGACGATCCCGACGTCACCTGGGACCGCGACATCGCCACGGGCCTGCGGATGCGCGGCGTCAACAACCTGCCGGACGACGACAGGGCCGCACGGCGGCTGCTGAAGGAGGCGCGGCGCAGCCCCTGGAACATCCATGTCGTCGTCCATGAGGCGATGACCCCCGACCACCGGGGCCGGGTGCCGCTGGCCGACCGCCTGCCGCCGGGGCTGCGGCACCGCGTGGTGGAGCACCGGGCGGCCCCGCAGCAGTTGCGGGCCGTGAACTGGGCGCTGGCCGACCTCGGGGCCGAGGTGCCGCGCGGCGGCGCGGTCGTCCTGCCGGGCAGCCCGGCACCGGACGGCTACTCGGCCGCGGAGTACACGGTGCGCACCGTGTACCTGGACGGCTCGGAGCCCACGGAGCTGATGGACGCCGTGGCGGCCTTCGCCGGGCTGCCCCGGCCGCTCACGGACGGCGCCGAGGAGGAGCTGGCCGCGCTGCGGGAGGACTGGCGGCTGCTGACGACGGAGGAGGAGCTGGTCCGGCAGCGCAAGCTGGTGGCCATGTACGCCGAGGCGCTGGCGGCGATGACGGAGTCCCGTGACCTGTACCGGGAGGCGGCCGAACGCGCGAACGAGGCCCTGGCCGCCTACCAGCAGTCCGACGGCGCCTTCGCCGGGCGCCGGGCGGGCGGCTCCGCCACGTCCCCGCTGCGGCAGTTCACCCGCACCCTGGAGCGGTTCCGCGGCGGGCGGCGGACCTCCCGGCCCGCTCCGGACGGCGCCCCGGGCCCGGACCCGAGCGCGGACGGGCGGCGATCCGACGACCCGGCACCGGGTTCCGGCTCCGGCTCCGGCTCCGGCTCCGACGGGACCTCGGCGCGGGACGGCGCGGAGGACTGACACCCGCCGGTCCGAGCCTCCGGGCCGTCCACGGGGAGGGGCACACGGGTCACAAGCGTCCTCCGGGGAACCGGCGGCCCGGCACCGGAACGGGGCACGACCGTCCCGGGACCCGAGGCGGGCCCCGGCCCCGGCGTGACCGGCGCCATCCCCGCGGGCGCGGCCTCCCACCCCGTAGGGGCGGACGGCGTCTCCGCCCCGGTGCGCGCCGCCCGACCGGCCCTGGTCCCTCGACGCCCGGGAGCCCGCGACGCCCTGAAGGGGCACGGGGGAACGCCCGACGACCAGGGGCGGGGCCGGGGGCGCCGGGAAGGGCGGGGAGCGCGGGACGGCGTCCCCACGTGTCAGCCCGCGCTGCGTGGATACGCGGACCGCACAGCACGGCCCGTCCCGGAAGGTCACCGACGCCATGGACAGCCAGCACCACGACGGCCCCGCCGCCCCCGCACCGGACCCCGCGCCCGCCCACAGCTCACCGGTCGCCCTCACGGTCAACGGCGTCCCGCACACCCTGACCGTCGACCACCGCCGCGTCCTGCTGGACCTGCTGCGGGAGGACCTCGGGCTGACCGGGGCCAAGAAGGGCTGCGACCACGGCCAGTGCGGCGCCTGCACCGTCCTGGTGGACGGGCGGCGCGTCAACGGCTGCCTGCTCCCGGCCGTCGCCCTGGACGGCGCCTCGGTCACCACCGTGGAGGGCCTCGCCGGGCGGGACGGGGAGCCGCACCCCCTGCAACGGGCGTTCCTGGAGCGCGACGCGTTCCAGTGCGGGTACTGCACCCCCGGCCAGCTCTGCTCCGCCGTCGGAGCGCTCGCGGAGGCCGCCGCCGGACACCCCTCGCGCGTCACGGACCCGGCGGTGCCGTCCGGCGGGCCGGTGCCGCTGGACCGGGACGAGATCCGCGAGCGCCTGAGCGGCAACCTGTGCCGGTGCGGGGCGTATCCGCGCATCGCCGACGCGGTCGAGGACGTGATCCCGTGAAGCCCTTCGCCTATGTGCGGGCGACCGGTGTCGAGGAGGCCACCGCCGCCTTCGCGGCCCACCCCGGGGCCCGCTACCTCGGCGGCGGCACCAACCTCGTCGACCTGATGAAGCTCGGCGTCGAGGCGCCCGGCGCGCTGGTCGACATCACCCGGCTGCCGCTGGACGCGGTGGAGGAGCTGCCGGACGGTTCGCTGCGCGTCGGGGCCACCGTCCGCAACAGCGACCTCGCGGCGCACCCCGCGGTCCGGGACCGCTATCCGGCGCTGTCCCAGGCAGTGCTGGCGGGCGCCTCCGGGCAGTTGCGCAACGCCGCGACCACCGGCGGCAACCTGCTGCAGCGCACCCGCTGCCCGTACTTCCAGGACGTCACCAAGCCCTGCAACAAACGGGAGCCCGGCACCGGCTGCGGCGCGCTGGAGGGCCTGCACCGTGATCACGCCGTGCTCGGGTACTCCGACAGGTGCGTCGCCACCCACCCCTCCGACATGGCGGTGGCGCTGGCCGCGCTGGACGCCCGGGTGGAGCTGCACGGCCCGGAGGGATCGCGCCGGATACCCGCCGCCGACTTCCACCGGCTGCCCGGGGAGCATCCGGAGCGGGACACCGAGATCCATCCCGGCGAGCTGATCACCGGTGTGGTCCTGCCCGCCGCCACGGCCGGGCTTCCCTCCGCCTACCGCAAGGCCCGCGACCGGGCGTCGTACGCCTTCGCGCTCGCCTCCTTCGCCGCCGTGCTGCACGTGGCGGACGGGGTCGTGGAGCGGGCCGGGCTCGCCTTCGGCGCTCTGGCGCACAAGCCGTGGCGGGCGCACCGGGCCGAGGACGCCCTGCGGGGGGCGGCGCCGACCCTCGCGGCGTTCGAGCACGCCGTGGAGCTGGAGCTGGCCGCCGCCGAGCCACTGCGCGACAACGCCTACAAGGTGCCGCTGGCCCGGCGGCTGGCCCTGGACGTACTGGCCCGGCTGGCACCGCCCGCCGCGGACCGACCCCGCGCCCCCGAGGAGGACCCATGACCGGCACCGAGACCGCGCTGGGCGCGCCCGTCGAGCGCCGGGAGGGACCGGAGAAGGTCACCGGCACGGCGCGGTACGCGGCCGAGCACCACCTCCCCGGCCGTGCCCACGCCCGGCCCGTCCCGGCGGCGATCGCGCGCGGCCGGGTGACCGGCGTCGACACGGCGGCGGCGCTGGCCCTGCCCGGGGTGCTGGCGGTGCTGACCCACGAGAACGCCCCCCGGCTGGCGGAACCCGACGATCCCGTGCTGGCCGTCCTGCGCGGGCCCCGCGTCCCGCACCGGGGCTGGCCGGTGGCCCTGGTGGTGGGCGAGACGCCGGAGGCCGCGCGGGAGGGCGCCGCCGCGGTCCGCGTCGCGTACGAGGCGGACGGCTTCGACGCGACCCTCACCGAGGGGCACCGCGACGCCGTGGTCCCCGAGACGGCCAACGGCGGCTACCCGGCCGTCACCGCGCACGGCAACACCGAGGCGGGGCTCGCCGCGGCGGCGGCCCGGATCGACGTCGCGTACCGGGTGCCGCCGCTGCACAACCACCCCATGGAGCCGCACGCCACCACCGCCCGGTGGGACGGCGACGCGCTGACGGTGCACACCTCCAGCCAGGGGACCACCGCCGTGCGCCGGGAGCTGGCCCGGATGTTCGCGCTGCCGCCGGACCGGGTCCGGGTCCTCGCGGAGCACGTGGGCGGCGGTTTCGGTTCCAAGGGCACGCCCCGGCCGGACGCGGTGCTGGCCGCGATGGCGGCCCGGCACACCGGCCGCCCCGTCACCGTGGCCCTGTCGCGCCGGTATCTGCCGTCCGTCGTCGGCCACCGGGCGCCGACCCTGCACCGGCTGCGGCTGGGCGCGGACGCGGAGGGCCGGATCACCGCCCTGGTGCACGAGGTGACGACGCACACCTCCCGGATCAAGGAGTTCGTGGAGCAGGCGGCGGTCCCGGCGCGGGTGATGTACCGGGCCCCGGCCCTGCGCACCGTGCACCGCGTGGTCCCCCTGGACGTGCCGACGCCGTCCTGGATGCGGGCCCCCGGCGAGTGCCCCGGCATGTACGCGCTGGAGTCCGCGATGGACGAGCTGGCCGTCCGGCTCGGCGTCGACCCGGTGGAGCTGCGGATACGCAACGAGCCGGACACCGAGCCCGACAGCGGCCGGCCGTTCAGCAGCCGGCATCTGGTGGAGTGCCTGCGCGAGGGCGCGCGCCGGTTCGGCTGGACCGGCCGCGATCCGCGTCCGGGGACCCGCGCCGCCGGGTCCCTGCTCACCGGCACCGGGGTGGCGGCGGCCACCTATCCGGTCCTGGTGGCTCCGTGCGCCGCGACGGCGCGGGCCCTGCCGGGCGGGGACTTCCTGGTCCGGGTCAACGCCACCGACATCGGCACGGGCGCCCGGACGGTCTGCGCGCAGATCGCCGCCGAGGCGCTCGGGGCCGCGCCGGACCGGGTGGCCGTCGAGATCGCGGACAGCGGCATCGGGTCCGCCCCGGTGGCGGGCGGCTCCGCGGGGACCGCCTCCTGGGGATGGGCCGTCCACGAGGCGTGCGCGCGGCTCACCGAGCGGCTGGCCGGGACGGCGGGCCCGCTGCCCGAGGAGGGCGTCGCCGCCACCGCCGACACCACGGGGACGGCCGACGCCGAGAGCCCCTTCGCCCGGCACGCCTTCGGCGCGCACTTCGTGGAGACCTCGGTGGACACGGTGACCGGGGAGGTGCGGGTGACCCGGATGCTGGGTGTGTTCGCCGCCGGGCGGATCCTCAACCCCCGCACGGCGCGCTCGCAGTTCATCGGCGGGATGACGATGGGCCTGGGCATGGCGCTGACCGAGGACGGTCCGGTGGACCCGGCGTTCGGCGACTTCGCCCGGCCCGACCTGGCGTCGTACCACGTGCCGGTCCACGCCGACGTGGGGTGCGTGGAGGCGTACTGGGTCGACGAGCGGGACGGCCGGCTCAACCCCATGGGCAGCAAGGGCATCGGGGAGATCGGCATCGTGGGCGCGGCGGCCGCCGTGGGCAACGCCGTGCACCACGCGACCGGTGTCCGCTTCCGTGAGCTCCCGCTCACCCCCGACCGGGTGCTGACCGGGCTGCTGGATCACGGGCATCCGCCGGGCACGCTGGGCGTCCGGTCCCCGCGGCGGAACGGGTGACCGACCGGGTGGCGCGGGCCGCCCCCGTACGGGGCGCGGCGGCGGACGCGGGCGACGGGCGCGCGGCCTCCGCGGCCCCGGCCGCCGCTACGAGGGGCGCGGGCCTCCCGGCGGCGGGCGCGGTGGTGGCCGAACCCGGGCGCCGGCGGTGAGCGGAGGCCGGAGGGCCGGCGCCGGGCGGTGGGGCGCGGCGGAGGCGGTGAGGTCAGTGGGTGACGCGGCGGACCCGGGCCATCGTCGCCGGTGGCCGGGCCCGCCCGCCGGAGGGCCGGCCGTCGACCCGGGCGCAGAGGGCGGCGAGCGCGCTGAGCGAGGCCAGGACGGCGAGGCCGACGGCGGCCCAGGTGGGGGCCAGTGCCAGCTCCGTGGCGCGGGCCAGGCGCGGCGAGGGCCCGGTGGCGGCGTGCAGCGCGGCGACGGCGGATGCCGCCGGGGCGACGACCGCCAGGGCGAGCGCCACGGGGGCGGGGCGCACGGTCAGGAGCAGGGCCACGGCCAGGCAGAAGGCCGACAGGCCGAGCGCGAGGGCGTAGGCGCGGACGGTGGTGCCGTCGTGGTCCGGCGGGAAGTGTGCCACTCCGCAGCAGGCGAGCAGGGCGACGGTGAGCCAGGTCGGCCAGGCCGCCGTGCGCGCGGT
This sequence comes from Streptomyces sp. NPDC107521, assembly GCF_055598485.1. Lineage (NCBI taxonomy): Bacteria > Bacillati > Actinomycetota > Actinomycetes > Kitasatosporales > Streptomycetaceae > Streptomyces > Streptomyces sp. NPDC107521. Next base: position 204,713 of record NZ_JBVKAT010000011.1, on the reverse strand, counting down.
GGCCGGGGGCACCTCGGCGGGCTCCGGCGCCGAGGCGGGCCGCCGTACCGGGAGGGCGTGGCGCCGCCCCGGAAGGGGGTCCCGTGCCGGGGCGGCCGGTTCGCGGTCCCGGGTGCGGTGCGGGGCCCGGCGGCGTCCGGCGCGCAGGACGCGGCGCAGGACACGGGCGCAGAGGACGCCGGTCGAGCCGCCGCGCGGGGAGGGGCGGGGCCGGTCGCCCGCGGGGGTGCCGTCCGGGCCCTCCCCGGCGGGCGGGCGGCGGTCCGGGCCGGGGGTCCCCTGCCGTTCGTCGGTCAGGCGGCCGATCAGTTCGACCAGTTCGGTGACGGGTCTGCCGAGGGCTGCGGTGCGCACGGCCTCCTGGCCGCAGCGGGGTTCCAGGGGGGCGCGGTGCAGCAGGTCGACGAGGCGGGTGACGTCCTCCACCGAGCGGCTGCGGACCGCGGCGCGGACCGCCTCGTCGGCGCCGTCGGGGCGGCGCGGGGGCCGGGTCAGGAGGACGGCCAGCCGGGCCACGTCCTCCACGGAGCGGTGGACGCCGACCGCGCGGAGCGCGTCCGCGGTGGCACTCTGGTACCGGGGCGACAGCTCCAGTGCGGTGATCAGGTCCACGACCTCCTCCAGCGGCCGGTCGGCCACCGCGGCGCGCACCAGGTCGCCGACGGGGTCGCCGTGGGCCGCGGGGCCGGGTTCGCCCGGTCCGGGTTCCGGGGGCCGTTCCCCGGCGGCGGGGCAGGTCCGGAGGGTTCCGGTGCCGCGGGTGGTGGGCGCGGCGGGCGGGTCGAGGAGGGCTATGGCGTCTGCGGACGAGCGAGGTGAGGAAGAGCCGGTGGTCATCATCTCTCCGTGTGAGGGGGTGCCGCCCTGCTCCCCGATGTGCGACACGCGTGGTGTGGTGACCATTACTAGGCGGGTCCGCCGCCCGGTGCCACTCCTGATGCGCCACGGGGATGAGGGAGGCGGCGGACGGCGGCAGCGCCGGGGCCGTGCCGGGGAAGGCGGACGGAGGAGGGGCGCGCGCCGCGCGCCCGTGGCGGAAGGGGCCCGATGGACACGTCCACGGTGGTGATCCTGACGGGGCTGGCGCTCGCGGCGGCGGCCGTGCTGGCCGTAGCGGTCGCGGTGTTGGTGCGGCTGGTGCGCGCCCGGCGGGATCTGGTGCGCGCCGGGCTGCCCGCGGGGCCCAGGTGGGTCTTCTGGGGGGCCGTCCTCTATCTGGTGCTCCCGGCCGATCTGCTCCCGGACCCGGTCTATCTCGACGACATCGGTGTCCTGCTGCTCGCGCTGCGCTCGACCCGGGGCGCGCTCGGCGGGCGGGGAGGGGGCGGGGAGCGGCGTCCGGAAGCCGGTGCGCCGGATGACGGCGCCGTCCCGGGGACGGGGCGCGGGTGGTGGCCGGGGAGGCCCGGCGGCCGGACGGCCCGGCAGGGGTGGGGGGTGACGGGTCGGCCGTCCGCCCGCTCCGCCGCCGGTGGCCGGTCCGTCCGGGTCCCGCGGAAGCGGTGAGCGGGCGGCACGGGGCGGCGGGGCGACGAGCGGGGGGTGTACGTCAGTTCGGACGCGGTCCGGGGAGCAGAGCGGTGCGCTGCCAGCCCGCCCCCGGGGAGGGCGGTGGCCGGTCGGTGCCGGGCAGATGGCCGGGGAGGTGGCCCTGCGTGCGCAGCGGGCGCATGACGACCTCCAGTTCCCGGTGAAGGCGCTCGGCCTCCCCGCGCACCTGCGCGGGGACGTCGCCGCACTCGGCGACGAGTCGGTCGTAGATGGGGGAATCCTGGAACACCCGTCAACGTGCCTTTCGTGTCGTCCGCCCCCGCACGGAGGCGCGACTGAGCAGTCTAGGCGTCCCGTCGGGCGGTGCGGCCCATTCCGTCCAGGATGTGGGAGCCGCCACGCGTCGGACCCGCCGCGCGGTCCGGTCCGGTGCCGTCCGGCCGGTTCGCCCCGCGGGGCGGGCCCGTGCGGTGTCGCTCGTGCCGGGGTGCGACGGGGTCACACGGCCAGCGGCAGGCCGCTCTCCCCCTCCGGGTCGGCCGCGCGGGCGGGCGCCGCGCACCGCCTTCGGCTCAGCAGAGCGTCGGCCCTGGCCACCGCCTCGTGGATGCGGCTGGTCGCCGTCATCACGCACAGGGTGTAACTGACGTCGGCCAGTTCGCGTGCCGCCTCCGGCAGTTCCCGCTCGGCCTGAGCGATCCGCAGTGACGCGTACCGCGTCAGCAACTCCCTGACGACCTTCGGGTCCGGTTCGAGCACGTGGCGCCCCTCTCTCGATGTGGCCTCCGTATGCCCGGACCTGCTCGGAACATTCCTCAAGTGCACGCTGACGCCCGGAATTGACCGGAAACAGCGCGCATGGCGAAAGAATGTGCGGGTGCGAAGCGGAAACCCGCGCCTCCACACCCGTGGCGGGCGCGGGCCTCATTCCCCGATGACCCGCGCCAGTTCGGTGGTGGCCCGGGCGATCTCGCTGTCGTCCTCGGCGAGCAGGTCCTCCAGGGCGCTCCGGCGGCTGCGCACCGCCTGGCGGGCGGCCCGCTCCCACACCACGGGGTTCTCCCGGTGGTTGAGCAGCTTGGGGTAGACCGTGGCGGTGCTCTCCCACTGCCGGGCGTCCGCGATGCTCTTGAGGAGCTGGATGATCTGGGCCCGGCAGCTCACCTGGGGCCACTGCGCCAGCTCCCAGAGGAAGGGGACCGTCGCGGCGGTGGCCTGCTCGACCACGAAGCCGTACTGGCAGATGCGCCCGCGCAGATCGCTGAGGGCGCCCCGGGCGGTCTCGGGGTCGCCCCAGGCGACCTCGTCGAGCAGCCGGGGGATGGCCTCGGCCGATCCGCTGGAGTCCCGGATCTCGTCCCAGGGCACCCGGTCCAGTCCCGCGAGGGGCGTGGTCCGGGCCGCTCCGGGGGGTCCGTGGCGGGCGGCACGCTCGGAACTCGGGGGTGGCGTCGGAGCGCTGCGCATGGTGTGGGGCCCTTCCGCGGCAGTCGGGTCAGATGAGGGGGCGGGCCGGCAACATGGCCCAGACGGTCTTGCCCACGGGGGGCCGGGGGTGCCAGCCCCATTCCTCCGCCAGGGCCTCGACGATGCGCAGGCCGCGCCCGCGCTCCCGCAGCGCGGATCCGTCGGACGGACCGGGCACGGGTGCGTTGTCCCCGGAGTCGGAGACGGTCAGGGTCAGGTGACCGGTGTCCAGGGCGAGCCCGAGGCGCACCTCCGGCTCGCCCGCCGCGGGCGACGGCAGCGCGTGCGCCATGGCGTTGGCGGCCAGTTCGGTGAGGACGAGGACGGCGTCGTCGCCGAGGTGACCGACGGACCAGCCGCGCAGCGTCTCGCGGGTGAAGGTCCGGGCCCGGGCGAATCCCTCCCGGCTGCACCCGATGCGCAGCACCGCGCGGGCGGGGTGGGCCGAGGGGGCGGCGTCCGAGGGGGCACGGGGAACGGACGGCCGGTCACGGGAGCGGAGCTCCGGCGCGGCGGTGTGCGCGAAACCGTCGGCCCGGCCGGCCGCGCCCGCCTCCGGCGCGGATCGGACGGTGGGCCGAACTGTTCGATGCACGGATAACGGCACAGCATCTCCCTGATGCGACGTCAGGACGGGGCGCCTACACAGGGGTTGACGCCACCGTTAGTATCCCCGTGACAGCGCTCGCGTGCAATTGCACGAGAAATTGCGCGAAAGGAATCGGCCGGGAGCGATGAAGGCCGGCACGGTGCGGCCCGCTCCCCCGGACGGCAAGGAGACTTCGGTGCCAACAGTGCGAAACGGTGTACGGGCCAGCTCGCTGGACGCTCGTTGGATCAAGACTCGGTACAGCGCCGCCGAGGGCAACTGCGTGGAGGTCGCGCGCGTCGACGGGGGGATCGCGATGCGCAACTCCCGCTTCCCCGACGGCCCCGCGCTCGTCTACACCACGGCCGAGGTGGCCGCGTTCCTCGCCGGGGCGAAGGACGGCGAGTTCGACCACCTGCTCTGACCGGGGCAGTCGCGCCGCCACCGCCGTCCGCCGGCGGTGGCCCGGAGGCCGACTCCCGGTATTTCACCGGGGTTTACTCCGGACCGGGGCGTTCCCGCCCGGCGGAATGAGATAGTGTGTTTACTCAAATTTGCCGGTCGACCGGGGAGTCAGGATGTCCGCCGCGTCACCTCACGTCTCCCGCCTCGCACCCTACCTGGACCGGACCGAGCCCGCCCCGACTCTGCTGAAGATGCTCGTGGGCGTGCAGTTGGCGGGATTCCGTGAGGACGCGGGCCTCTCCCAGGACCAGGCGGCGCGCGAGGTCGGGTTCAGCGCGGCGAAGCTGTCGCGCATCGAGTCGGGCAAGAGCCGCAGACCGCCGACCGAGCGCGATGTCCGCGCCCTGCTGGAGCGGTACGGCACCGAGGAGTACGAGGTCTCGGTACTGCTCCAGCTCCTGGAGCGGGCCGGGGAGCCCGGCTGGTGGCAGCGGTACGACAAGCGGCTGATGCCCGAGTGGTTCGACCGGCTCGTCGGACTCCAGGAGGCGGCGGCCACCATCCGCACCTTCGAGATCCAGTACGTGCCCGGGCTGCTCCAGACGGCCGACTACACCCGGGCGGTCGTCGAGCGGGGCCTGCCGAACGCCCCCGCGGCGGAGATCCAGCGCCGGGTGGAACTGCGCACCCGGCGGGCGGGGCTGCTGCACCGCGCCGACGCCCCGCAACTGTGGGCGATCATCGACGAGTCGGTCCTGCTGCGGGTGCTCGGCAACCGCGACGTCATGCGCGAGCAGCTCGCGCACCTGATCGAGATGTCGGCGCACCCGCACGTGACCCTGCAGATCGTCCCGTTGGACGTGGCCGACGCCCCCATGCCGCCGATTCCGGTGACCTATCTGCGGTTCGGCGGCAGCGATCTGCCGGACGTGGTCTACCTGGAGCACATCAAGAGCGCCAACTTCCTTGAGGACGTCGACGAGACCGAGGAGTACCGGGTCGCCCTGGACCGCCTGGCCGATGACGCGCTGACGCCCCGAGAGTCACGGGAACTGCTGCGCGCCACGATGGCCGCGCGGTACCCCTGACGGCACTCCCCCGCCGCCCCGCACCGGCCGGCCGGAACCCGGCGGCGCCACGGACGAAGCCGTACCGCCGCCGGGCCGGGCGCTCCGCTGCTCCGGGCCGCTACAGGGGCGACAGGTGACGGGCGAAGACGCCGTAGTACGGATCGTTCACGGGCGCGGCCGGTTCCACCGTGAGGAACACCGCGGTGGTGCCGAGCGCGTCGACCGCCACCCCCCAGGACTCGCTGGTGCTCTGCGAGCCGTCCGACGCCCGGCTCACCCGCTCGGTGCGGCCGGTCCGCAGGTCGTGCCGGAAGATGTCCTCGGCCTCGTTGGTGTCACCGGGCACCAGATTGGCCGACGTCGACTCGAAGTACACCCAGCGGCTGTTGGCCGTGATCCTGGCGCCGCCCGCCGAGCCGTCGGCCGGGGCACCGCCGATGCCACCGCTGACCCTCGTGGTGGTGCCCAGCTTCAGGTCGTGGACGAAGACGTCGTTGCGCGACCGGGGAACGGGCGCCAGCCCCGTCCCGGCCACGCGGTCGGCGAAGACGATGTAGCGTCCGTCCGCGCTGATCGAGCCCGATCCGGGGGCGATGCCGATCAGCTTGCCGTCCGCGTCGATGCTGGCGCCCCGGGTCTCCCCGGTGCGCATGTCGTGCAGGTACAGGCGGCGGTAGGCCGGCTTGAGGATGCCCTCGCCCTCCTCGGTGCCGGGCTCCTGCCCTTGCGGCAGGTTCGTCCCGGTCGAGATGAAGACGACGAGGTTCCCGTCCCCGCTGATCACCGGCAGGGTGACGAGCCGGTTGGCCGGGGCGCCGTCGGTGCCGACGCTGGCCAGCCGGGTGGTGCCGGTACGGCGGTCGGTGACGAACACGCCGCCCTGCGCGGCGAAGGCCACCTGCCGGCCGTTCCAGCTCAGCGACGGCAGGTTGGGGTTCGATCCCCTGGACCACTCCTCCGAGGTGGCCCCGGTGGGAAGCCGCTCGGTTCGGCGCGTCCGGAGGTCACGGACGTAGACGGCGGTGTCACCGGGCGGGCCGCCGGGCACCAGTGAGGTGTCGTCGGAGGTGAAGGCCACGTACCGGCCGTTGCCGCTGATCGCGCTCTCGTACGAGGCGCCGTCGGCCTGCTCGCCGCCGTCGCCCACACTGACGCGTTCGGTCCGCCGGGTCCACAGGTCCCTGACGAACACGTCGCTCTGCCCGTTCGTGTCGCCGGGCACCAGATTGTCCGCGTCCGACACGAAGACCGCGTAGCGGCCGTCGCCGCTCACGTCCACTCCCCACGACATGGCGTCGGCCGGCACCCCGCCGGGACCGGCGCTCACCCGGATGGTGCCCGTGGGCAGCGGCTCGGCGTGCGCGGGCAGCGCCGACGCGGCCAGGGCGGCGGTCGCCAGGGCGCACCCGCCCCGGACCAGCCAGCGACGGCCCGAGCGGGCCCTCGGGGGCCCGTCGCTTCCCGTGTCCCTGATTCTCCTGCGTGTCCTCGCCATGGTCCCTCCCCTTGACGGTTCCTCACCTTGGCCGGGCGTGACCGGGCAGGGACGACGGCCGTGTGCGCGCACCGACCTCCCCCCGGCGGCCGGGCTGCGGGAGAGCAAACAGCCGGATCTGACGCGTCGTCAAGACCCCACCGGCCACAACCGGCCGTACTCCGGCGGCCCGGCCGGGGAGGACGGCGGGCAATCCTCGTGCCGCGTACGGGCCGACGGCGGGAGGGTCCGGCCGTCCGGCCGGGGCGGCCCTCTCGCGGAGGGGACGACTCCGGCCGTACGGGCGGGGACCGCGTCCGCGGCTCCCCGGCGGCGCGGTCCCCGGTCCGCCGCCGCGGATCACCGGTGCGGCCTGGCCGGATGTACGGACGGACGAACCGCGTTGGGCGCCGGGCACGGGACCGGCGGAGCGGAGGACGGGGCGGACCGGACGGCACGGCCGCGCGGACGCTCCCGAGGGCGCGAAGGGGTGGGTCCGCCCGTCGACGCCGCCGGGAGGGCGGTGCGGGACCTCGTCAGCCGTGCGACGGATCGGCCGGTAACGGCGCCCCGCCCGGGCGGCTCCGACCCCGGCCGTCACCCGGCGCGCGGGCCGGTCCGGGCCGGTCAGGCGAGGCGGCCGACGCCGCCGTACTCGATCCACTCCTGGGTGAGCTGGCGGGGAGCCACCTCGTTGTCCGGACGCCAGGTGGAGACCTCGACGAGACCCGGCTCCAGGATCTCCATTCCCTCGAACAGGGCGTCCACGTCCCGGGGTTCGCGCACCCGGCCCCAGTTCCCGTGGGTCGCGTCGTCCATGAACCGCGTCACGGAGTCGCGGACCTCGGCGTCCTCACTGACCAGTTGGCACATCACGGCGCAACTGCCGGGCACCAGCCGCTCCGCCACCCGGCGGACCACGGCCTGCGGTCCGTCGGTGTCGCTGTCCGGGATGCAGTGGAAGACCGAGTTGAAGAGCACCGCGACCGGGCGGGAGAAGTCGATCAGCCGCTGGGTGTCCGCGTGGTCGAAGATCTCGTCGGTGGACCGCATGTCGGCGTGTATGACGGCCGTGCGGTCGTTCTGGTCGAGCAGGGCCCGGCCGTGGACCAGCACCATCGGGTCGTTGTCGACGTAGATGACGCGGGAGTCGGGCGCGATGCGCTGCGCGACCTGGTGCACGTTGTCCTGGGTGGGCAGGCCGGAGCCGTGGTCGAGGAACTGGCGGATACCGTAGTCCTCGGCGAGGGTCTTGACGACCCGCGCGAGGAACCTCCGGTTGTTCAGGGCGAGCCGACGGGTGCTGGGGACGACCTTGTCCAGTTCCGCGACGGCCTGGCGGTCGGCCGCGTAGTTGTCCTTGCCGCCCAGGTAGAAGTCGTACATCCGCGCGGCGGTCGGCACCTTGGCGTCGATCTCCGTGGACAACCGCTTCTCGGACCGCATCGTTCCCCCAGCTCTCCATCGCGCCAACCGTGCTGGCCTGACTGACAGTACATCCTAGGGAAGCACCGTTCGAAGAAACCAGAGGTCGGACTGAATGACCGTCAACATCATTACCCATAGGTCGAGTTGATCGTCACTCGGGGTGGTGAACCGGGCCGGTGCCGACGAGCGCCCGATTCGCGCCATCCCCGGCGGCGCGCTCAGGAGCGCGCGGAGCCGCCGCGCGGGCGCGGCAGGGGCGGTGCGGGCCCGGCGTCCGTGTGACAGGCTCGGCACCGGCCGGACCGCGCTCCCGCGCGCCCCCGGCCGGCGGGGCCCGGGCGGGTCCCGGCGAAACGGAGAGGCGGCGGCATGCGCATCGGACTGCTCGGCACCGGCCCCTGGGCCGACATGGCACACGCCCCCGCCCTGCGGCACCATCCGGACGTGGACTTCGCCGGGGTGTGGGGACGGCGTCCGGAGGCAGCCGAGGAGCTGGCCGCCCGCCACGGCACCCGCGCCTACGGGGACGTCGACGCCCTGCTGTCCGACGTGGACGCGGTGGCGGTGGCGCTGCCGCCGTCCGTGCAGGCCGGGCTGGCGGTGCGCGCGGCGCGGGCCGGGTGCCATCTGCTGCTGGACAAGCCGCTCGCCGCGTCGGTGACCGAGGGGCGGGAGGTGGTCGCGGCGGTGCGGGAGGCCGGGGTCGCCGCCGTGGTCTTCCTGACCCTCCGCTTCCGGCCCGGGGTGGAGGCGTGGGTCGCCGAACAGGCCGCGCGGGAGGGCTGGTTCACCGCGCGGGCGCAGTGGCTGGGCTCGGTGTTCACCAGCGACAGCCCGTTCGCCCACTCGCCCTGGCGGCGGGAGAGGGGCGCCCTGTGGGACGTGGGCCCGCACGCCCTCTCCGTCCTGCTGCCGGCGCTCGGGGACGCCCGGCGGGTGGCCGCCGCCGCCCAGGGGCCCGGGGACACCACGCACCTCGTCGTCGAGCACGCCGGCGGCGCGACCAGCACCCTGGCGCTCAGCCTGACCGCGCCGCCCGCCGCCGCGGGGGTCGAGCTGGAGCTGCGGGGGCCCGCGGGGGTCACGCGGCTCCCTCCGGACCCGGGCGAGGGGGTGGAGCCCGCGTACCTGCGCGCGGTGGACGCCCTGCTCGCTTCGGCCCGCACCGGCGCACCGCACCCCTGCGACGCCGCGTTCGGACTGCGGATCACGGAGGTCCTCGCCGAGGCGGAGGCGCTGCTGAACGCGTGAGCCCGGACCCCCGGGGCCCGGGACCGCGGAGGCCGGACCCGGGGGGTCCGGGACCGCGACGCGGCACCGGAGCCCAGGGGCACGGGGTCCCGGTAGGCGCGTCGGGCCGGGGTCGGCGGCGGACGTGGGCGGTACGGGGACGGGTGCCCCGCCCCGGCCGGCCCCGCGTGCCCGGGACCGGCCGGGGCGTCGGGGCCGCCTACCCGCGCGGAGCCCGGAAGTTGATCCGTTCCCTCGTCACCGGATAGCCCGCCCGGGCGAAGGCCCTGGCCATGGGCACGTTCCCGCGGTCGGTCGCGGCGGAGACGAACGCGGCCCCCCGCGCGGCGAGGAAGTGGGTGCACTCGGCGAGCAGGTCCAGGGCGTAGCCGTGTCCGCGCTGCTCCGGTACGACGCCGATGAACCCGACGCACGGGCCGGAGGGGTTGTGCGCGGGGATGTGGATGCCCGCGAGGTCGCCCCCGGGGGTGTACGCCACCTGCCACCACGCGCGCGGTGAGGGGCACCAGTGGAAGAACTCCAGCTCGGACCGGGCCGCCCGGTCCGGACCGCCCTGCTCGATGTCCAGCAGCGCGTGGGCGTCCAGGGTGACGGAGTGGATGCGGCGCAGCGCGTCGAGGAAGACCTCGTCGTCGGGTTCGGGGCGGAACTCCAGACGCCCGGGGCGTCCGGGCAGCCCGCACTCCGGGGTCCAGCGGTACAGGAAGCGCTCCACCAGCGGTTCGTACCCGGCGGCGCGGGCGGCGGCGAAACGGGCCTCGGCGGCGGCGCGCAGCGCGGGGTCCTCGCGCCAGTCGCCGGGCGGGTTGAGTTCGAGCTCGACGCGCCAGGGGGCGGTGCGCAGGAGTGCGGCTCCCGCCTCCTCCTCGCCCTCGGCCACGTCGAACCAGTTGACGGTGAGGGGTTCGGTGTCGTCGGGGCCGCCCCACCAGGCGCCCCGGGCGACGACGGTGCCGTCGCGCAGCGCGACGCGCTGCCACTCGGGGCGGAAGCGGGTGAGCCGGTGTCCCTCGCGGGCGCCGAGGGGGTCGGGAAGGGTGTCGAAGAGATGGGCGTCGCTCGCGTCGAGCGCGCGGATGACCAGATCGGTCACGGAGTCCTCCGGGTCGCGTACTGCGGGGCGCGCTCCCGGTCAGATCCGGCACGCCGGGACAACGGGGAGGGAGCGCGGGCGGGGTGTGAACGGCACGGCTCTGTCCTCCTTCCGTCGGTCCGGGGCGTGGTGGGCACACCGTAGGCGCCACGGCGGGCGGGGCGCCACCGGTTTGTTCCGGGCGGGACGGCGGAGGCGACGGTGGGGCCCGGGGCGGTGAGCGGGCCCGCGCGGGGCGGCCGCCCGGCACGTCCGCCGGACGCAGGGGACGCCGGGGACCCCGGTGGGGCGGGTCCGCGCCCGGCGCTCCGGATGCGCGGGCCGCCCGGGCGTTGAATGGTGTTATCGGGATATTCGGGACCGGTACCGGCGCTGTCCGGGGGCCGGACCGGAGCAGCGATGCGGATGCGAGGAGCAGTCATCATGTCGACGTCACAGCCCGGTGCCTCCCGTCCGTCCGGCGACGGGGGGAACGGCGACCGCGCCACCCCCGACGCACTGCTGCACACCCGCAACGGCACGGAGGTGTCCCCGGAGGACCTGGTGCTCGCGGCCGGCCGGGACGTCACCGAGAAGAACCTCGAATGGGCCCGCAGAAAGCTGGCGGAGGAGGGCCCGGCGGCGATGGACAAGCTGCTGCCCTGACGCGGCCCGACGCGGCGGGAGGATCCGGGCGGGGCCGGACGGCCCGGCGCCGCGGCGCGCGGACTCCGGCCCGCGCCCGCGGGGCTCCCCCGGCCCTTTCCCTCCGGTGCCGAGGGGCGACGCCCCGGGCGCGGCGGCGCCGGATGCCCGCGGGGCCGTCGCCATGCCCTCCGTCCCGTTCCGTTTCCCCGCCGGCGGGCGGGCGCGGCGTCCGGCTCCCGGGGTGACCGGCACCGGCGCGGAACCGGTCGCCCCGGAGGGACCGGCACCCCCGCGCATCCGCCCGGGGCGGGGCGTCAGCCCTCAGCCGCCCCCGCCGGGACGGTCCGCGCCGCCGGAACCCGCGCCCCCGCCGGACGGGGACTCCGCGTCGTGCTCCTCGACGACGTGCACCGCGGCCTCCTCCGCCCCGGCGGCCCCGCCGTCGACGCCGACGTCCTCGGCGACGGACTCCTCGGTGGTGTCGGCCCGCACGCCCTCGTCGGGGGCGACCAGGCGGCCGGCCCGTTCCGCGCCGGTCCCGGGGTCGGCGGGTTCGCCCTCGCCGCCGGGGGTGTCGCCGAGGCCGTCGCCGGGGGGCGGGGCGATGTCGGGGACCTCCTGGGCCAGGCGCCGGTCCAGGGTCTCGCCGTCCCGCTGCTCGGCGGCCGTGGTGCCGTGCCGGGTGACGCCGAGGGGCTTCTCCGGCGGCGAGCAGCCCTCGTCGAGGACCTCGTCGTAGCCGCGTCCCCCCAGGACGTTCTCCGGGTCGAGCGGCGCGGCGTCCCCCTGCTCCTCGTTGGTCCCGGTGGGCTGGTGGACGTCGTCGGCCATCGGGTCGGTGCCCATCGCCGCCTCCCTCTCGTCGCTCTCGACCGCTCGTTCCGCGTACCTCGTTCAGCGCGCCCCGGCCCGCCGACGCCGCGGCCCTTGCGCGGGCTCGCCGGTCATGGCGCCCGTGTGCGCCGGTACGCCGGTACGCCTGCCGCGTTTCCCGCCGCGCGCGCTCCAATCCCGGTGCCGCCGTCCGGCTCCGGCCGCCGGGGCGCCGTTCAGCGGCCGGTGGCCGCCGGGCGGCCGTCCGGCGGGGGCGCGAGCAGAACGGTGAGGCCGCCGACGCGGTGCGGGGTCCAGCCACGGGCGTAGGGAGGCGGGGCGGCGCCGGGGGCGGTGACGGCGGCGACCGGGACGCGGCGGGCGGCGGCCCCGATGGCGGCGGGCGTGGTGTTGGCGTTGTGGCCGCTGGTGTCGCCCGAGGAGCAGCCGGTGTAGTAGCCGAGGGGGATGGACTCGTACCCGGTGAGCAGGCAGGGCGGGCGGACGCCGAGGGTGTGCAGGGTTCCGGCGGCGCGGGCCCAGTCGCGGCGGGCGGCGCTCTGCCCGGCGGTCACATGGGTGAGGACGGCCAGTTGTGCCGCGAGATGGGCGGTGGCGGCGAGGGCGAGCAGCGTCGTGGCCGCCGCCCGCCACCGGCCGCGGGGGGTGCGCGCCAGGTGCCCCAGGGCGTCGGCGACGGGCGGGGCGAGCAGCGCGTAGGCGGGCTGGAGGAAGCGGGGCGCGGCGTAGTCGATGGTGAGCAGGTAGGGCGCGGCGGCCGTGGCGGCGCAGGCCAGCGGGACCGCGGTCGGCAGGGTGCGCCCGGCCCGGACCGCGACGGCCAGGGCGAGCGCGGCGAGCGGCGGCAGGGCGAACCACCACCAGGTGAGCGCCGGGCTGGGAAGGGCTCCGGCGCACGGGCGGCACAGCCCGCGCCCGCCGAGGGCCCGGAGCTGGTCGGCGAAGGCCGGGTGCAGGCCCAGTCCGCCCTGGATGCGGGAGGCCTCCGCGAGCCGTTCCCCGAGTCCCCCGTAGCGGTCGTACGCCTCGGCCACCCACTCCGCCGCCCCGGCGGAGAGCCCGCCCACGAGGGCGGCCGCCAGCGGCAGGTGGCGGCGAGCCAGGACCAGCACGAGCAGCGGCGCGCTCACCCAGACGGCGTCGGCCGGACGCATCCAGGCCATCAGCGCGGCCCCGCCCATCACCCCGCCGAGCGGGACCGGGACGGACGGCACGGGCCACCGGGACCCGGCGGGCCGTGGCGGCCCCGGGGAGGGCGGTGACCGGTCGGGCCGGTCCGGCAGGGCGCGCAGCAGGGAGCCGACGCAGAGCAGGGCGCCCAGGGCGACCCAGAGGTTGGGCATGGCCTGGGGACCGTAGAAGAGGGTGACCCAGAGGGTGGCGAAGAGCGCCCCGGCGGTGGCGAGCACCCGCGCCGGGAACAGCCCCCGCCAGGCCCGCAACGCCGCGTAGAGGCCGAGCCCGGAGAGGAGGGCGAGATAGGCGCGCAGCAGCGCGGTGGAGGGCGACCAGGAGGCGACCGGCGCGACCAGCAGGGAGACGCCCCGGGAGCGGGGGGCGCTGAAGAAGGCGGCCGGGTGGTGGGTGGTCACCTGGCTGACGTAGACGATCTCGTCCCAGCCGAGGCCCAGCCCGGGGGCGGCCACGAGGAGCTGGGCGAGGGTGAAGAGGGCGGCGACGGCGGCGAGGGGGCGGCGGCCGGTGGGGCGGCGCGGCGTGCCGGGGCGGAACGTCGCGCGGTCGCGCCGCCGGCCGGCGACGGCGGTGGCGTTCGTGCCGTCACCCATGGCGCACCCTTCGCTCCTCGCCCGCCCGGGGGCTCCGGGACGTCACGGGCCGAGCGCGGCGCGCCCGGCCCGATCCCCGGCTACGGCTCCGTACGGACGGCGGCGATCGCGGACCGCGTCCGGCCGCGGTCGTCCCACCGCCGGCGTCCCGCTCCCGCGGCCCGCGGAAGTCCGCGCCTCCGCGAAGGCCCGCAAACAGGGTCAAACTACCCCGGGTCCCCGGGCCGCGCAGGGCGGGCACGGCCGTCCGCAGGCCCCCTCCCGCCCCGCGCGGGGGCGGTTCAGCGGACGTTCGGGCGGCGGTGCGGGGGCTGTTCGGGGGCGGTACGGCGCGGGGGCGCGGGGACGGAGCGGACCACGGGGCCGTCACCGTTCATCCGCAGCGGCTCGCCGTGGTGGTGGATCGTCACCGGGGCGCCGTTGAGCAGGGTGTACGTCGCCTTGTCGGCCTCGATCTCCACCCGCAGGCACCGGCCGCGGAACTGGAGCCGGAAGGCGAGGCGGCTGAACTTCTCGGGCAGCCGCGGCGCGAACCGCAGGCTCTCGCCGTCGCGGCGGGTGCCGCCGAAGCCGGCGACCAGCGCCATCCAGGTACCGGCCAGGGAGGCGATGTGCAGCCCGTCGCGGGTGTTGTGCTCCAGGTCGGCCAGGTCCATCAGGGCGGCCTCGGCGGCGTAGTCGTAGGCCAGCCGAAGATGCCCGGTCTGGGCGGCCATGACGGCCTGGCAGCAGGCCGACAGGGAGGAGTCCCGCACGGTCAGCGGCTCGTAGTAGGCGAAGTTCCGGGCGATCTGCTCCTCGTCGCAGTGCTCGTCGAACCAGCCGCCGCAGGTGTACATGGCGAGGACGAGGTCGGACTGCTTGACGACCTGCTTGCGGTAGAGGTCGAAGTAGGGGAAGTGCAGCATCAGCGGGTACTGGTCGGCGCCGGTGGTGGCGAAGTCCCAGCGCTGGTGGCGGGTGTAGCCGGAGTCCTGCTCGTGGACGCCCAGTTCGTCGTTGTACGGGATGTGGACGGCCTCGGCGGCGTCCCGCCAGGTGGCGCTCTCCTCCTCGTCGACGCCGAGCCGGGCGGCCTCGTCCGGAAAGCGTTCGCAGGCGTCGGCCGCCGACAGCAGGTTCGAGCGGGCCATGAGGTTGGTGTAGGTGTTGTCGTCCACGATGGCGCTGTACTCGTCGGGGCCGGTGACGCCGTCGATGTGGAAGACGCCGTGGTGGTCGTGGTGGCCGAGGGAGCGCCACAGCCGGGCGGACTCGACCAGGAGTTCCAGGCCGGTGTCGCGTTCGAACTCGGTGTCCCCGGTGGCCGCCGCGTACCGGACGGCGGCGTGCGCGATGTCGGCGGTCACGTGGAAGGCGGCGGTGCCGGCGGGCCAGTAGGCGGAGCCCTCGGAGCCGTCGATGGTGCGCCAGGGGAAGGCGGCGCCGCGCAGTCCGAGCTGGGCGGCGCGGTCCCGGGCGGCGGGCAGGGTGTCGCGGCGCCAGCGCAGCACCTCGGCGACGGCCCGGGGCTCGGTGTAGGTGAGCACGGGCAGCACGAACATCTCGGTGTCCCAGAAGGCGTGCCCGTCGTAGCCGGAGCCGGTGAGCCCCTTGGCGGGGATCGCGCGCTGCTCGGCGCGGGCACCGGCCTGCAGGACGTGGAAGAGGGCGAAGCGGACCGCCTGCTGGATCTCCTCGTCGCCGTGCACCTCGACGTCGGCGCGGGCCCAGAAGTCGTCCAGGTAGGAGCGCTGCTCCTCGACCAGTCCGTCCCAGCCGCTGTGCGCGGCGGCGGCCAGGGCGGCCTCGACCTGGTCGCCCATCGCGGGCCGGGAGCGGGTGCTCGACCAGCCGTGGGCGACGGTCTTGCGCACCCGCAGCCGCTGGCCCGGTTCGAGGACGGCGGTGATGGTGAAGCGGGCCACGTCCACGTTGCTCTCGCTGGCCATGGTCGTCTCGTCGGGGCCGTCCACCACGTGGTCGGCGGCCACCGCGACCCGCAGTCCGCTGCGCCGGGTGCGGTGGACCAGGCGCAGCCGGGGCCCGGCGGCCGTGTGCTCCTCGGGTTCCAGCGGGGACTGGAGCGCCCTGGCGGTGCGGGGGTCGCCGTCGGGGTCGGGCAGGCTCTCGTTGGCGACCAGCTCGGACTGGATGACCACCCGGGTGCTGTCGTCGACGGGCTCGACCTCGTACTGGACGGCGGCGATGGCCCGCTGGGTGAGGGAGACCAGCCGGGTGGAGCGCACCCGGACCGTCGAACCGGCCGGGGAGGTCCATTCGCAGACCCGCTCCAGGAGGCCCCGGCGCAGGTCGAGGGTGCGCTCGTGCTTGACGAGGCGTCCGTAGCGCAGGTCGAAGGGCTCGTCGTCGACCAGCAGCCGCAGCAGCTTGCCGTTGGTGACGTTGATGACGGTCTGCCCGGACTCGGGGTAGCCGTAGCCCGCCTCGGCGTACGGCAGCGGGTGCAGCTCGTGGACGCCGTTGAGGTAGGTGCCGGGCAGGCCGTGCGGTTCGCCCTCGTCGAGATTGCCGCGCCAGCCGACGTGCCCGTTGGACAGGGCGAACACGGACTCGCTCTGCGCGAGGAGGTCGAGGTTGAGCGCGGTCTCGCGCACGGACCAGGGCTCGACGGTGTACGTCCGGTTGGTGATCACTCGTGGCCTCCCAGCTCCGCGAGGTCCGCCACCACGCGGTCGGCGCCGTGGGCGTACAGGGCCTCGCGCTGACCGGCGCGGTCGATGCCGACGACATAGCCGAAGTGCCCCGATCGGCCCGCGTCCATGCCCGCGAGCGCGTCCTCGAAGACGGCGGCGCGGGACGGTTCGACGCCGAGGTCGCGGGCGGCGGCCAGGAAGGTGTCGGGGCGCGGTTTGCCGGGCAGGCCCCGTTCCCGGGCGACGACGCCGTCGACACGGGTGTCGAAGAGCCGCTCGGCGTCGATGGCGCGCAGAACGTCCACGGTGTTGGCGCTGGAGGAGACGACGGCGGTGCGCAGCCCGGCCGCCCGGACCGCCCCGATGTAGCGCAGCGTGCTCTCGTACGCCTCGACGCCCTCGGTGCGGATCTTCTCCAGGACGAGCACGTTCTTCCGGTTGCCGACGCCGTTGACGGTGTCGGCGCCGGGCGGGTCGTCGGGGCCGCCCTCCTCCAGGACGATGCCGCGCGAGGCGAGGAAGGCGCGCACTCCGTCGGCGCGGGGGAGGCCGTCGACGAACCGGTCGTAGTCGGAGTCGGCGAAGGGCAGGAACCCCGCTCCGTCCCGGTCTCGCAGGAAGTCGTCGAAGGTCTCCTTCCAGGCGGCGGCGTGCACCACCGCCGTCCGGGTGACGACCCCGTCGAGGTCGAAGAGGCAGGCCTGGATGTCGTCGGGGAGTCCGAGCTGCGTCGTCATACCCGACACAGTTCCCCGCCGGGGCGCGTCCCATCGGGTGGTCCGCGCCACAGGGGCACGGACCGGCCACGGGGGTGGGGGCCGCGGCCCGGGGTCAGCGGGCGCCCGGGGCGAGCGGGAACCCTCCGGCGCTGACGTGCGGCATCACCCCGCTGGCCACCCGGTAGCGCCCGTTGGGCACGTCCGAGCGGCGGGTGATGTGCACCGTGGGCGGTCCGGGCCAGGCGTATCCCTTGCGTTCGGCGTGGCGGACGAGGCTGTCGGTGAGGAACTGTCCGACCCGCCCGCCACGGCGCGTCAACTCCTCGTGGACGGCGTCGGCGAGGGCGACGTCGTAGGCGTTGGGGACCATGACCCTGCCCTGGGGGCTGACCACGGCCTTGCTGTCGCACTCCCGGAGCAGGGCGTCGAGGAGTTCGACGCGCTCCCGTCCGAGGACGCGTGCCATCAGGGCGTCCCAACGGTTCTCCAGGGCCTTCTCCAGGGTGCCGAGGGCACTCACGTGTTGTCACCTGCCGGGAATCGGGGTCGGGGTCCGGGGGCGGGCGGACGGCCGGGCGCCGTGTGCGGCGGGCGCCGTGTGCGGCGGGCGCCGTGTGCGGCGGGCGCGGCCTGGCCCGTGAGGGGGTGCGGCAGGACCGTGCACGAGCCGGGCGGGCCGTGGCGGTCCGGGTCCCGGACCGGCCGGGCGGCCCGTGCGGTCCGGCCCCCGGGCCGGTCGAACGGCCCGTGCGGGACGGGACTTGGGCGCCCGGGCGGCCATCCGGGCGTGCGGGCCGGGCCGTGTCGTGGCGGCGGTCCCGGTCGTGCGCGGGGCGGGGCAGGGAGCCCGGCGGGGCCCGGGAGCCGTGGCCCGGGAGCGGCCGGGGTGGCCGGGGGCGGGGCCGTGGCGGGGTCACTTGTCGGCGAAGTCGTCGGGCCGCACCCGCGCCTCCTCCAGCGCCTCGCGCAGGGTCCGGCCGGTGCCGCCGGCCGGCCGGGGCGGGGTCTCCGTGCCCCGGCCGCCGGTGTCGTCGGCCTCGTCGGCGGGCCCGGTGCCGGGCCGATGCTCCTCCGGGACGGTCATGGTGACGGCTCCTCCTGATCGTTGCCGGGGTTCTCCGGAACGCCGGGTTCCCGGACCGCCCCCGGCTATCCCCCCCGGCGGCGGCCGGGAACCGGAAGACGCCCAGGGCGAGCGGACGCACACGGTCGGTGAGCTATGTTGGCCCCCGTGGGAGACACAGGAGGGGCGTCCGCGCCATCGCCTCAGCAGGCACGTGCCCGGGCGTCCGCGATCACCTCGGGGCGGTCGGTCCCCGACGCGCGGCCCTCCCCCACCTGCCAGCTCCGGGACCTGTTCGACCGGCCCCGGCTCTCCCCGGGGCAGCGGCGGATCGCCCAGTACCTGATCGAGCACCTGCCCGAGGCGGCCTTCCTGTCGATCACGGACCTCGCCGACCGGGTCGGCGTGAGCCAGCCCTCGGTGACCCGCTTCGCGGCCGCGGTCGGCTTCGGCGGCTACCCCGCGCTGCGGGAGCGGCTCCAGTCGATCGCGCTGGGCGGGCGCGGCACCGCCCCGGCCGAGGAGCACCGGGGCAACGAGCTCCAGGCGGCCGTGGACGCGGAGATAGCGAACCTCACGAACCTGCGGCACGACCTCGCCGACGCCGACCGGGTGATCACGACCGGCCGCGCCCTGGCGGCGTCGACGCCGCTGACGGTGCTCGGGCTGCGCATCTCGGGGTCGCTCGCCGAGTACTTCGCCTACGCGGCCCGCCGGGTGCATCCCGATGTGCGCCTGGTGACCCGGGGCGGCACGGTCGCCTGCGACGCCCTGCTCCAGTCCCGCGCGGCGGGCGGCTCCTGGGTGCTGGCCTTCTCGCTGCCCCGGCACGCCCACGAGACGCTCGACGCGGTGCGGGTGGCGCGCGGCGCCGGGCTGCGGGTCGCCCTCATCACCGACCTGGCGCTCGGCCCGGTGGCCGACGCCGCCGACGTCACGTTCGCGACGGGCACCGGCTCGCGGCTGGTCTTCGACTCCTACGCGGCGCCGGGGGTGATGTGCGCGGCGCTGCTCCAGGCGATGACGGACGCCGACCCCGAGCGCACCCACGCGCGCCTGGAAGGGTACGAACAGGTCGCCGACCAGCACCAGTTCTTCCTCCGCGACTGACCCCGGGCGGTTCGCGGCACCGGCGGCGCCCCCGCGCGGACGGCGGTGCCTCCGGCCCGCGCGGCGGACCGGAGCGCGGCCGTCCCCGCCGACGCGGACATGAATGTTTTCATACGTCTTGCAAAGCTGATGGCATATATAAATACTGCTCACGGGTCGCGTCCCGGCTGTCCGGAACGCGTCCCTCGTCTGCGTGAACCCTTTCCGGCCGCCGGCTCCCACCCGCTCCGGCGCGCCGGGGGTGTCCCGTCGGGCGCGCCGACCCGAGCGCCCGCGGCGGTCCCGGTCATCCCCTGGACCGGGTCCGCCCCTCCCGTCGCCCCCGTCCCGACGACGCCGCACTCCCGGAAGCGATGATCATGTCCCTGACGTCCATACGGCCCGGCCCGGACTGGCCGTGCCAGGTCAAGGCCCCCGGCAGCTACGACTGGGAGCGCTCGGCCGTCAGGTGGCTGCGCGACCTGGTGCCGGCCCGCTACGGCGGCTACCCCACGATGCTCCGCCACCCCGTGCTGCTCGCCCGCCACGCGCACCTCCAGGTGCAGCAGGAGATCCGGGTGGCCCGCACCGCCCTGCAGACCGCCCGCTCGGACCTGCCCCGGCTCGGACTGCCCGAGTCCGTCATCGAGCACACGATCAAGCTGTACGCGGCGGAGCTGCGGCAGTTGCAGCACATCGCGCGCAGCGTACGGGCCGTCACCGAGGCCCTGGCCCACCGCCCGCCCGCCGGCCGCTGACCGGACGGCGGACACCGGGCGTCAGGGCCGAGCGGCGGGGAGCGGCTTCAGGGCCGGTCGGCCGGGCGCGGGCGCGGGGCGTCCAGCAGTCGGCGCAGGGCCCGTGTCAGGGCGGTGACGAAGGCGTCCCGGCCCTCGTCGTCGAGGGCGTCGAGGGACAGATAGGGGTTCAGGTCCTCCAGTTCGACCAGCAGCAGCTCACCGCCGGGCGCGCGGCAGGCGTCCACCCGCTGGATGCCGTGGTCGATGCCGTTCCACTCGACGAACCACCGGGCGAAGGCGAGGTCCTCGGCGGTGGGTTCGTACCGTTCGAGCCGCCAGCGCCGCCCGGGGTCCGGCGCGTACAGGGCGTACTGGAAGCCGTGGTCGACGAAGTAGAAGGAGATCTCGTGGGCGAAGTCGACGAGCGGCTGGACGAGCAGCTCCTCCTCCGTCCCGTCGAGTTCCTCGCGGACCCGCCCCGCGGGCACCACGCGCAGCCCTATCGAGTCGGCGCCGAGCCGGGGCTTGACGACGTACTCGGCCGCCTCGGGCAGCAGGTGCAGGTCCTCGGCGCGGCCGACGGTGGGGATGACCGGCCGCCCCTGCGCGGTCAGGTCGAGGAGGTACTGCTTTCCGGCCATGTCCGCCCTGCCGGTGAGCTGGTTGTAGACGGGGGTGCCGAGCGCGGTCGCCCGCTCCCGGAAGGCGTCGTACGCCTCGCGGTATCCGAGGACGGGGCCGCTGTTGCGGACGACGGCGGCGTCGAAGGAGTCCAGCAGCGCCGCCGCGTCGCGGGGGTGGCACAGGGCGAGGTCGAAGTGGGCGCGCAGCCGCGAGGTGAGGAGGATGTCCTCGTCGCAGTAGCGCCGGCCCCGGGCCGGATAGGCCAGGTCGGTGACGTAGAGGACGCGGGGGCAGCGGGCGGACGGCATGCGGGCCTCCTGGGTGATGGCGGAAAGTGATCGTAGGCCCTGGGGACGACGGCGCACCCCGGGAGGGAACCGGGTTCCCTCCGGTCGCAGCACCGAGTGCCGCGCCCGGCCCTCCTGCTGCTACGTTCACCCCCATGAGCTGCCAGAACGCGGAGCCCCGCGGCGGGAGCGCGCGGGACGCGGCGGAGGCGGGGCCGCCCATGCGGGAGGCCCTCGTCGCGGCGGCCTTCCGGCTGTTCCTGGAGCGGGGCTACGAGCGGACCACCGTCGACGACATCGTGGCGCTGGCCGGAGTCGGACGGCGGTCGTTCTTCCGCTACTTCCCCTCCAAGGAGGACGTGGTCTTCCCCGACCACGAACGGTGCCTGGCCCGCATGACGGCCTTCCTGGCCGCCTCCCCCGAGGGCGGCGACCCGGTGCGGCAGGTGTGCGACGCCGCCCGGTCGGTACTGCTCATGTACACCCGCGATCCGGACTTCTCGGTGCGGCGCCACCGTCTGACGAAGAGCGTCCCGGGGCTGCGCGCCCATGAGCTGTCGGTGGTGTGGCGCTACCAGCGCGCCCTCGCGGACCATCTGCGCGCCCGGTTCGCCGGTGACCCGGGCGGCGCGCTGCGGGCCGACGTGATCGCCGCCGCGGTGGTCGCCGCCCACAACAACGCCCTGCGCTCCTGGCTGCGTTCGGGCGGCCGGGGCGACGCGGGCCGGGCGGTGGACGAGGCGCTCGGCCTGGTGCGGGCGGCCTTCCCGGCCGGGGAGGCCGCCCTCCCGGCAACGGCCGCGCCCCCGGCCCGGGAGGCCGCGCTCCGGGCCGGGCCGGTGTCCGGACCCGCGCCCGAGCAACCACCCGCTCCCGGGCCCGCCGGGCCGCCGAGGGAGGGCCACCCGCAGGAGGGCCATCCGCAGGACGTGGTGGTCGTCGTCGCCCGGCGAGGCGCACCGCTCTGGCGGGTGGTCCGCGAGGTCGAGAGCGCGCTCGGACGGCCCTGAACCGAAGGCCCGCCGAAGGCCCGCCGAAGGCCCCCGGGGAGCCCGGGAGATCCGCGGGCGGCGGTTGCCGAGGGGGCCGCCGGGGGCGGACGGTCCGGGGTCCGGGAGCGGACGGCCGAAATCCGCGGTACGGAGTGCCTTTACGCCTGGCACTGAGTGCCATAGCCTGTGGGCCGTGCGGATGGCCGCGCACCGCGCCTTCGCGTGCCCGCGACACCCCGCGCGTGGATTCCGGCCCGAGTGCAGGGAGTTGAGCAGCGTGCAGCACCTCTCAGGGAGCGTCGTTCAGCGGACACCCGGCTCCACGACGGGAGTCCTCGACACCACCGCCCCGGACGCCGTGTTCTTCCAGCGCTGCACCTGGTGCGGCACCGCCGTCTACCACCGGGTGCTGTGCCCGGCCTGTCGCGGCAGCGACCTGCGCACGGAGCGCAGCGAGGGCCTGGGCACGGTGCGGCACTCCACGGTGGTGAACCGCAACACGCCCTCCGCGCGCAACGTCTCGCTGGTCGAGATGGCCGAGGGCTTCGTGCTGCGCGGCCGGGTCATGGGGCCGCTGATAGGCATTCAGTGCGGGGACCGGGTACGGCTGTCCATGGCCAAGGACCCGGTACGCGGCGAGCCGGTCTTCCAGTTGACCGACGACCCGTACCGGCCCTGGACCTGAGCGCGCCGCGCACCGGCCCCGGACCGGACGGCGTCCGCGCGCCGGACCGGGCGCGTCCCCGCCCGGCGCACGGGACAACGAGGGCGGGCGGCCCCGGGAGCGGCGGCGCTCCGGGACCGCGCGGCCTCACGCCGTGAGGGTGATGGCGATGGCCACGGTGCCGTGGGCCCCCCGGCGCAGCCGGCTCCCGGCGAGGGCGAGCCGGCCGAGGACGCCGTACTTGTCCACGATCAGCCGCCGGTAGCGCCCGGCGAGGGCGGCGTCGCCGATCTCGGCCGTCGCGGGGACCGGGTCGCCCGTGGGGTTGCCGCGCACGTCGCAGGGGGCGACCAGGACGTCCGGCCGCTTGCGGATGCGCTTGACCTTCCAGGAGTCGGCGCGCGTCCAGACGCCGAGCGTCCGCCCGTCCCGGACCACCCAGACCGGGGTGGCGACCGTGGTGCCGTTCTTGCGGTAACTGGTGACCAGCAGGTACTTGCCCGAGCCGAGCCGGCCGAGCGTGGCGTCGTCGTCCATGGTGGGGCAGTCTAGGGGCTGTGTCCCGGCGCGCAGGGCGGTTCCCGGCCCGATGACGCCCCGTGGACGCGGCCCCGCCGCCTCGGGACGGCCACGGCGCGGCCTCGGCTAGGCCTCAGGGCAGGGCCGACGCCATGCGGCGGACGGCCTCCTCGATCACCTCGGGCGAGGTGGCCAGGTTGAACCGGACGTGCCCCGCTCCCCCGCTGCCGAAGGGGAGGCCCGAGTTCACCGCCACCCGCCCCCGGTCCAGGAAGACCCGGGCGGGGTCGTCGCCCAGGCCCAGGGCGCGGCAGTCGAGCCAGGCCAGACAGGTGGCCTCGCCCGGGTGGTGGACGACGCCCGGCAGGTGCTCGGCCAGGAGGGAGGTGAGCAGCCGGCGGTTCCCCTCCAGTCCGGGCAGCAGGGCGTCGAGCCACGCGGTGCCGTCGCGCAGGGCGGCGGTGTGGGCGATGACGCCGACATGGCTCGCCCCGTGGCCGACCTCCTCCGGCATCCGGGCCAGGTCGGCCGCCGCTCCCGGACCGGCGCAGGCGAGCGCCGCCTTCAGCCCCGCCAGGTTCCAGCCCTTGGAGGCGGAGGCCAGCGCAAGGCCGCGGTCGGCTCCGGGCACGGTGAGGTACGGGACGAACCGGGCCCCTCCGGTGACGACGGGGGCGTGGATCTCGTCGGCGACGACCCGGACGCCGTGGCGCTCCGCGAGGGCGGCGACGGCGGCCAGCTCCCCGGCGGTGTGCACGGTGCCGGTGGGGTTGTGCGGGCTGCACAGCAGGTAGGCGACCCGGCCGCCCCCCTTCGCCGACCGGCGGAAGGCGTCCTCCAGTACATCGAGGTCGAGCCGCAGGTCGCCGCCGAGCGGGGCCTCGACCACGCGCCGGTCCATGTGCGCGACGAACTGGTGGAACGGCGGGTAGACCGGGGGGTTGACGATCACCGGGTCGCCGGGTCCGGTGACCAGCTTGAGCATCTCGACGACGCCGAGCATCACGTCGGGCACCAGCGCGACGCGCTCCACGGCGGGGCCCTCCCAGCCCCAGCGCCGCCGGGCGAACCCGGCCAGGGCCTCGGCGTAGGCGGTCCCGGCGGCGTAACCGGTGTCGCCGAGCTCCAGGGCCTCGGTGACGGCGCGGACGACGGGGCGGGCGAGCGGCACGTCCATCTCGGCCACCCACAGCGGCAGCACGTCCTCGGGGTAGGTGCGCCACTTCATGCTGGTGCGGCGGCGCAGCCGGTCGAGGCCGAGCGCGCGCAGGGGGTCGGGTTCGCCGGCGGGGTCCTGCGAAGTCCTGGTCATGGGGCCCAAGATAGGCGGCGGGACCGGGTCCGGAAAACGGGGCGGGCGGGGTGTTCCGGCGGCCGGCGCGGGGTCCGGCGGACGGGGCTCGGCGGGGGGCCGTGGGCCGCGGGGTCGTGAGGAGGGCGGCGGTGCGGGTGGGGCCCGAGCGCCGGGAGGGCCGGGCCCGTCAGGCGGCGGTCTTCCGCTCCGGGGCCGCGGTGGCCCACTCCATGACGAGCCGCTGGTACTCCGCGCGCTGCTCGACGCTCAGTGTCCCGCCCGACCGGAGCCACAGGGCCCGGATCTCCTCGTTGACCTCGTCAGCCGATCGCTCGGAGGAAGGCTCAACAGTGGTGGACATGGTGTGAAGCATACGGTGCCCGGCGTGAAGGCGCTGTGAGCAATCACGCCGGAACCGGACATAGTGGACCGTGTCCCTGGTCACGTCGATCTTCTCATCTGTCAAGGTCCACCGGTGAGTTCGTTTCCGGAACGTGTTCTCCCGGCGGGCGGTGCGGGGGTCAGGTGCCCGGCTTGCGGCCGTACACGTAGACGTCGTCGCCGTTCTTCAGCAGGGACCAGTACTTCTTGGCGTCCGCCTTGGTCATGTTGACGCAGCCGTGCGAGCCCGGCGGGTTCCACATGCTGACCCCGGCCGAGTGGAAGGCCTGGCCGCCGTCGAAGAACTGGCTGTAGGGCATCGGCACGTTGTAGATCGTCGAGACGTGGTCGATGTTCCGCCAGTAGATCTTCTTCAGGCCGGTGCGGGTCTCGTAGCCGTCGCGGCCGGTGCGCACCGGGACGGGCCCGTACACGAGCTTCTTGCCGTCCTGGATCCAGCTGAGCTGGAGGGTGAGGTTCACACAGGCGATGCGGCCCTTGTTGACGGGGCACTTGCCCGCCTTGTTGGGGTTCTTGCCGACGGCCTTCTGCTTCGTCATCAGGTCCATCGCCCCCCAGGTGACGGGACCGGCGTAGCCGATGGTCGGGGTGATGCCGTGCTTGCTCTGGAAGGCGCGGATCGCCTTGCAGTCGGCGGCGGACTGCTTGCCGTCGACCGGGCGGCCCAGGAACTTCTCCACCTTCTTCTGGTAGGGGCCGGTCTGTGTGGTGCAGCTCGCGGCCTGGGCCGGCGTGCTGCCCAGCGCGATGGTGAGCGGTGCCACCAGCGCGGTGACCCCGAGTACGACGGTTCCCCGTCGGCGTATGTCCCCCATGGCCGGTCAGCCTTTCGCGGTCGAAGGATGGGCGGGCCCGCCGTGGTGCGGGTCCGCCTGGTAGACCGGTGCGCGGCGGCTTCGGTTGCCCTCACCGGCCCACCGCGACCGAACGGTGACCTCCGTGCCGGGCACGGGGGCCGTCAGCGGGCCCCGGCCACCTCGCCGAGGGTCTGCCGGAATCCGGTGTTCACCGAGGTCAGGCCGCCGTCGACGACCAGGGTGGTGCCGGTGACCCAGGCGGCGTCGCGGGAGGCGAGGAAGGCGACGGCCGCCGCGATGTCCTCGGGCTCCCCGATCCTGCCCAGCGGGTAGCGGGGGCGCAGCGCCTCCAGGTCGGCGTCCCGTCCCTCCCAGGCCGTGGTGCGCACGGTGCCCGGCGCCACCAGGTTGGCCCGCACCCCGCGCGGCCCCCCGTGCCCGGCGAGGGTGCGGGTCAGCGAGGCCAGACCCGCCTTGGCGGCGCTGTAGGCGTGGTTGCCGAAGTCCTGGATGCCGTTGACGGAGCCGATGCTCACGATGGCGCCGCGGCCGGAGGCGGCCAGGTGGGGAAGGGCGGCGCGGGAGCAGCGGTAGGCCCCGGTGAGGGTGATGTCGAGGTCGCGCGCCCAGGTCTCGTCCGCGTCGTCCTCGAAGAGCGAGGCGTCCCGGGAGCAGGAGTAGGCGTTGTTGACCAGGACGTCGAGGCTTCCGAAGACGTCCACGGCCCGGTCCACGGCGGCCTCGACGGAGGCCCGGTCGGCCACGTCGCAGGGGAACGCCTCGGCGTTCAGCCCCCGCTCGCGCAGACCCGCCGCGGTCCTCTCGGCCGCCGGCGGGTCCACGTCGGTCACCAGCACTCCCGCCCCCTCCTCCGCGAGCCGTCTCGCGGTGGCGGCACCGATGCCGCGCGCGGCGCCGGTGATGAGAATGCCGTGTCCCTCGAACCGCTTGGTGTGCGTCATGGGCCGACCGTAGTGCGTCGTCGGCCGCCGGTCAGCAGTCCGGGGCGGTATTCGGGCGCTGTCCGTCAGCCGCCGCCCCGGCCGATCCACTCGTCCAGGTGCGGGGCCTCGGCGCCGATGGTGGTGGAGTCGCCGTGGCCGGTGCGGACGACGGTCGCGGGCGGCAGGGTGAGCAGCTTGCCCCGGATCGACTCGATGATCGTCGGGAAGTGCGAGTAGGAGCGCCCGGTGGCTCCCGGACCGCCCTGGAAGAGGGTGTCACCGGTGAAGACGGTGCCGAGGCCCGGGTCGTACAGGCAGACGGCGCCGGGGGCGTGCCCGGGGGTGTGCAGGACGGTGAGGTCGGCCCCGGCCGCCTCGATGACCTGCCCGTCGGCCAGCCAGGCGTCGGGGTCGCGGTCGGGGTGGGTCAGCTTCCAGAGCGGCAGGTCGTCGGGGTGCAGCCAGATCAGGGCGCCGGTGCGGTCCGCGAGGGCGGGGGCCGCGTTCACATGGTCGTTGTGGGCGTGGGTGCACACGATGGCGGTCAGCCTGCGGTCCCCGACGGCCTCCGCGATGGCGTCGGCGTCATGGGCGGCGTCGATGACGACGACCTCGTGGTCGTCGCCGACGAGCCAGACGTTGTTGTCGACGTCCCAGGTCCCTCCGTCGAGGCTGAACTGCCCGGAGGTGACGACGCGTTCGATACGGGCGGACATCACAGCACCACCACCGAGCGCAGGACGTCGCCCGCGTGCATCCGCTCGAAGGCCTGCTCGATCCCGTCGAGCCGGATGGTCTCGCTGACGAACGCGCCCAGGTCCAGGCGGCCCTGGAGGTGCAGGTCGATCAGCATGGGGAAGTCCCGGGAGGGCAGGCAGTCGCCGTACCAGGAGGACTTGAGGGAGCCGCCGCGGCCGAAGAAGTCCAGCAGCGGCAGTTCGAGCTTCATCTCGGGGGTGGGCACCCCGACCAGGACGACGGTCCCGGCCAGGTCGCGGGCGTAGAACGCCTGGCGGTACGTCTCCGGGCGGCCCACCGCGTCGATGACGACGTCGGCGCCGAAGCCGCCGGTCAGCTCGCGGATCGCCTCGACCGGGTCGGCGGTGCGGGAGTTGACGGTGTGGGTGGCGCCCATGGCGCGGGCGGTCTCCAGCTTGCGGTCGTCGATGTCCACGGCGATGATCCGGGACGCCCCGGCCAGGCGCGAACCGGCGATGGCCGCGTCGCCCACCCCACCGCAGCCGATGACGGCGACGCTGTCGCCGCGCCCGACCTCACCGGTGTTGATCGCGGCGCCGATGCCGGCCATCACACCGCAGCCCAGCAACCCGGCGACCTGCGGGGAGACGGCCGGGTCGACCTTGGTGCACTGCCCGGCGGCGACCAGGGTCTTCTCCGCGAAGGCGCCGATACCGAGGGCCGGGGACAGCTCCTGCCCGGTGGAGGCGAGGGTCATCCGCTGCCGGGCGTTGTGGGTGTCGAAGCAGTACCAGGGGCGTCCGCGCAGACAGGCCCGGCACGTGCCGCACACCGCGCGCCAGTTGAGGATCACGAAGTCGCCGGGGGCCACGTCGGTGACGCCCTCGCCGACGGACTCCACGACGCCCGCGGCCTCGTGGCCGAGCAGGAAGGGGAAGTCGTCGCTGATGCCGCCCTGCTTGTAGTGCAGGTCGGTGTGGCACACCCCGCAGGCCTGGACGCGCACCACGGCCTCGC
Organism: Streptomyces sp. NPDC107521; assembly: GCF_055598485.1. NCBI lineage: Bacteria > Bacillati > Actinomycetota > Actinomycetes > Kitasatosporales > Streptomycetaceae > Streptomyces > Streptomyces sp. NPDC107521. The sequence goes on along the minus strand of NZ_JBVKAT010000011.1, from coordinate 176,711 downwards.
CCGGTCCCGGGTCGGGGACGACGATCGTCTCGACGCGCACCGGTTCGTCCTTGCCCGGTGCGATCACGCCGCGTACTTCCTGCGCCATGGTGCTGGCCCCTATCTTCCGCCACGGAACGTTCCTCCCGACCCTACGCGCACGTGATCGCCGCCGGGCCGGGGAGGGGGCGGGGACACGCCCGCGGCGCCCCCGCCCCGCTCCGCCGGGGTGTGGCGGGGGTCAGGTCCCGACGGCGGGGACGACACCGAACACCGGCGAGACCAGGCCGGTGACCTGCCGGAGCTGGTTGACGTCGTTGAGCCGGTGGAGCTGGGCGGAGGGGCGGGGGAGCTGGGCCCGCCCCTCGGCGGGCAGGTCGCCCATGGCGAGCGAGTCGAGGGCCCGCATCGGGCTGAGCCCGCCGCCGGCCGCCGCTCCCCCGGCCGCGTTCGCCATCGGGGCGACGAGGCCGGTGACACCGGCGGCGAGACCGACGGCGACTGCGATGCGTCGTGTTGAGATCATGCTCCGGCAACGCGGGGCGGCCGGTGGCGGACACGGGCGGCCACCGGGGGTCACTCGTCAGGAGGAGTTCCGGGACCGGCCTTGCCGCGGGCGCCGGAGCGTAGGAGCCTCGAAGGAGAGGCCGTCGACGGCCCGACTCCCTCCGGGCCGCGGCCTTGGAGGAGGTCGTCATGGACACCACCACAGCCCCCGCGTTCGACACCGAGGCGCTGCGCCGGGGCATCGAGGGCAGGACGGCGGCGGATCTGCTGTCGCTGTACGCGGACGACGCCGAGATCCGCGTCGTGGACCGCTCCACCCAGCCCAGCAGCCCCAAGGTCCTGCGGGGCCACGACGAGATCGCGGCGATGCTCGACGACGTGTACGGCCGGGACATGACCCACCGGCTGGAAGAGTGCGTCGTGCAGGGCGACCGGGTCGCCTACAGCGAGTCCTGCGAGTACCCGGACGGGGTCAGGGTCCTGGCGGAGTCGATGATGACGCTGCGGGACGGGAAGATCACCGAGCAGACCATGATCCAGGCCTGGGACGAATAGCCCCCGCCCGGCCCGCCCCTTCCCGTCCGCGGGCAGTGGCGTCCCGCCCTCCCCCGGGCTACGTCCGGGGCGGCAGCCGGTGCGGGACGACGTCCCGCAGCCGCCCGCCGTCGGCGGCGGCCGTCGTGTACGTGTGGGTGCGGCCGGCGGCGGCGGTCGGGGAACCGGGGTTGAGCGGCCGCGGCCCGCCCGGGGCCGTGGTGTCCCGGGGGATGTGGCTGTGCCCGGGGACCAGGACGTCCGGGCCGGGGAAGCGAGCGGCGCAGCGTGCCTCGCGGCCCCGGGCGGCGCCGGTCTCGTGGACCACCCCGGGGCGCGGACCGTCGAGGTCGGCGCGGGGCACCTCGGGGAGCCTGGCCCGCGACCCGGGGCCGTCGTTGTTGCCGCACAGGGCGACGAGGGCCCGGCCGCGGCGCTCCAGCAGGTCAGGAGGGTGGTGTCCACCCGGTCCCCGGCGTGGACGACGACGCCCGCGCGGTCCACCTCCGCCGGCAGCGGGGCGGGCAGGTGCCGGGCGCGGGCGGGCACAGGGGGGTCGGACATCAGCAGCAGCCGCACGGGGGCAGCGTAGCGACGGGCGGAACGGCGCCGGGGGAACGACGGGGCACGGTCCGGTCACCGTCGTCGCGCGGGGCCGAGAGCGCCGGGGGACGACCGGGCCCCGGCGGGCATGCCGCGGACGGGGTCGGTCACGATCCGCGCCGTCCTCTCGGAGGCCGTACGGGATGTTCCGCCGCATCGACCTCCGGGGGCCGGTGGGATGTCCCGCCGACCCGGGCCCCGGGGAGCCCGAGTGTGCGGCGGGAGCGGGGGCACGGGGCGGGCGCCGGTTTCGGGACCGGGACCCGCCCGTGCCCCCGCGCGCGGGGCGGCTCAGTCCTCGCCCCTCACGATGTGCGACTCCGCGCCGCGGCGCCGGGCACGCGGGGCGTCGCCGTCGTCGACGGCAGGCACCCAGGTGCGCGGGGCACCCCGGTCGCGCGGATGGCGGGCCTTGGACCAGCCCGACTCGGGCGGACGGGCGGCGGGCGTGTCACGGGAGTCCGCGGTCACGAGGCATCATCTTCCTTCCGTGTCCGGGTGACCTCGCGGGGCGGGTCCCCGGCGCTCCCCCGCCGAAACACCCGCGCCCGCGCGGGGCCGGGCTCCCGGGGGCGCGGGTGCGGGCGCGGGACGGCCGGGTACTCGCGGCGGCATGGACATCGAGCGCGAAGGACCACCGCTGCCCACGCCCCGGGGCCCGCTCTCGGCGGCCGTTGCCGCGTATCTGCTCGGCACGGGCCTGCCCCCGGCGCCCGGTACCGTCGGCGCCGCCCCGGCCTACGGCGACGACCTCCAGCTCGCCTTGTACCTGTGCTACGAGCCGCACTACCGGGGATTCGCCGGGGTCGCCCCCGCCCTGGAGTGGGACCCGGCGCTGCTGCTGTTCCGGGCGGCGCTGGAGGACCGGTTCCTGTCCGCGCTGCGGGCCGACGTGCGGGTGCACGGGGAGGTGGCTGACGCGGTCGGCGATCTCCTGACGGAGCCCGCCGACGGCACCGGCGTCAGCCGCTTCCTGAGCGACGGGGGCGAGCGGTGGCAGGTGCGGGAGTACGCGGCCCAGCGGTCGCTGTACCACCTCAAGGAGGCCGATCCGCACGCCTGGGTGCTGCCCCGGCTGCGGGGCCGGGCGAAGGCCGGGATGGCGGCGGTGGAGTTCGACGAGTACGGCGGGGGCCGGGCCGAGCGGGTGCACGCCCGGCTGTTCGCGGAGCTGATGGCGGACCTGGACCTGGACCCGGCGTACGGGCGGTACCTGGACGCGGCCTCCGCGGAGTGCCTGGCCACGGTGAACCTGATGTCCCTGTGCGGGCTGCACCGCTCCCTGCGCGGCGCCCTGGTCGGACACTTCGCGGCGGTGGAGATCACCTCGTCGCCCGGTTCCCGGCGGCTCGCGCGGGCGATGCGCCGCACCGGAGCGGGCCCCGCCGCCGAGCGCTTCTACGACGAGCACGTGGAAGCCGACGCGGTGCACGAGCAGATCGTGCGGCACGAGGTGATCGGCGGTCTGCTGGACGAGGAGCCGTGGCTGGCGCCGGACGTGGTGTTCGGGCTGGACGCCACCGGTCATCTGGAGGACCGCTTCGGGGCGCGGCTGCTGGCCGACTGGCGCGCGGGCCGCTCGTCGCTGCGGACCCCGCTGCCCGGGGACGGTCCCGTGTCCGGTCCGTCCGAGGGGCCGTGAGGCTACTCCGCGGCGGCGGGGGTACCTGGGGCCGGTGAACTTCTTGGTGCTGCCGGGGGTCTACGCCCCCCAGGAGGACACCGCCCTGCTGGCCGGGGCCCTGTCCGAGGAGCCGCTGCCGTCCGGCGCGTCCGTTCTCGACGTGGGGACCGGCTCCGGGGCGCTGGCCCTGGCGGCGGCCCGGCGGGGCGCCCGGGTGACCGCGGTGGACCTGTCGCGGCGGGCGGTGTGGGCCGCCAGGGTCAACGCGGGGCGGGCCGGGCTGCGGGTCCGGGTGCGGCGCGGCAACCTGTTCGCGCCGGTGCGGGGCGAGTGGTTCGACCTGGTGCTGGCCAATCCGCCGTACGTCCCCGCGCCCGACGGCGGCGCCCGGCGTCCGCGCGGCGCGGCCCGCGCCTGGGACGCGGGGCACGACGGGCGCCTGGTGCTGGACCGGATCTGCCGCGAGGCGCCGGCGCTGCTGCGGCCCGGCGGTGTGCTGCTGCTGGTGCAGTCGTCGCTGAGCGACCCGGGACGGACCGTGGGGCTGCTGTGCGAGGCGGGACTGAAGGCGGCGGTGACCCGGCGGCGCAGGATCGCGTTCGGTCCGGTGGTGCGCGGCCGGGAGGGCTGGCTGCGGCAGCGCGGGCTGCTGCCGCGGGCCGGGACGGAGGAGGAGCTGGTGGTGGTCCGTGCCGAACTCCCGCTCTGAGGAGCCCCGCAGGATCGTGGCCCGCCGCCGGGGCCCACTGCTGGTGGAGGGCCCGGTGGAGGTCGAGCTGGAGGACGGGGCGGTGGTCCGCTCCGACCGGGTCCGGGTGGCCCTGTGCACCTGCCGGCGCAGTCGCCGCTTCCCCTGGTGCGACACCAGCCACCGCACCCGGTCGCCGTCCGGCGGGCCCCGCGACGACGGCCCCGGCGGTGGACCCGGCGACGACGGCGACGACCCGGACGGCGAGGGGCCCGGTGCCCGGAGGCGTCCCGGCGGGGACGGGGACCCCGGGCCGGACGGCGGCCGCGGTCGCGGCGGGGACGGGCCTCCCGGGCGGGACCGTGCCGGTCGCGGCGGTGACGGGAATCCCGGGGCCTGACGACGGCGGCGGTCGCGGCGGGACGGCGGCGGTCACCGCGTCGACGGCGGTCCGGCCGACGGCGGCCGGTGAACGTGATTCCGGGGGCGGCGGGCGGCCCCACTCCGCCCGCCGCCCCCGGTGCGGAACCGCGCTGCCGTACGGCGGTGGCTCGCACTCCCCAGCGACGAGCCACCGGATCACACCGCACGGACCGCGACGGCCCCGGCCCTTCAGTACGTGGGGCCGCTCGCACCGCGGGCGGATCTCACGCACTCGTCGAAGGGGGCGCGCCCGTGCGCGGCACGCCCCTGGGTACGGACGCCCCCGGCGGGCCCGCGCCCCCGGTACCGGTCCTGGGCGGCGGCACCGGACGCCGGGCGTCCGGCGGGCCGCGCCGCGCCACCGCGCGCGGGCGCCCCGAGGGGGCGCGGCGCGACGCGGAGGCGGTGACCGGGGAGGCGCGGAAGGATGTCACCGGGTCCGTGCCCGGCGGTGGTACCGCCCGGCCCGGGAGCCACGGTCCGGCACGCGGTGTTCCCCATCGTGCGCGTCCTTCCGCTCGGTCGAGGGCATGCCAGGTCCCGGCCCCGTGGGAGCGCCGGGCTGGCGAAGGCGAGTCTGCCGAGTCGGCCGCCGAAACTCACCCCCACCCCACCACTTTCGGTAACCTTGCGTATTCAAGCAGTGGCGGGAAGTCACGGACTCCGAACACATCAAGCCCGTAACCCGGTGCCCGACGGGCGCGCCGACCAGCGGAATGGCGTGATCCATGCGTTCGGCAATGGGCCGGAAACACACCCCTGACGCCGCCCCCGCCCGCCTCCGCGGCGTTGTGCGGCGACGGCGGGGGCCGCCGGGGGCGCCGCCCGGATGGCGGCACCCCCGGCCCCGGTCAGATCTGCCAGGAGCGCAGCCGGTCGGCGGCGCCGTAGACATCGGTGTCGCCGGCCATGAGGTCGCGCGCGAGATCGACGAGGGCGCCGTAGGGCGGATCGATCCCGGCGCCGCTGGCGTACATGTACGCCACGGCCGTGGCGCAGGCGAACCGGGCGTTGGCGGAGGGCAGCGGCCGGAGCACGGCGAGGGTGTGCAGCAGGGCCGCGGCCCGCCAGGCGGAGTCGGAGTTGACACCGAGGCGGGGCGGGTCGACGCGGTGCCGGGCGACGGCGGCGACCAGCGCGGAGAAGTCGTTGATGGTGGGCTGCTCCGGGAGCACCTCCTCGTGGCGCTGGAGCAGCCAGGGGACGTCGATGTGCAGGGCGGGGGCGGGGGTCATGGGTCAGGCGGCCCGCCCCTCGCCCCGGGAGGGCGGTTCGTCGTCGGGGAAGGCGGCGGCGAACTCGTCGGCGTGGGCCGAGAAGAACTGGCGGAACGCCTCCGCACCCTCCTGGAGCGCCCGGTGCCGGGCTATGTCGGCGGCGGCGGCCGCCCGCACGAGGGCCTTCATCGACGTACCGCGCTCCTTGGCGATCTGCCGCAGGTCCTCAAGTTCGCGGTCGCTGAACTCCACGTTCAGAGCTGGCATGGCCCCACGGTACCGCTCGGGTACTGAACCGTAAATAGCCCCAGCTCAAAGCGGTGCGTCAGCGGTACCGCGAGAAGTTCGGGGGCGGCCGGGACAGGGCGGGCGCCGGGAGCGTGGGGGTGCGCCCGGCACGGACCGGCTCCGTCCGTCCCGGTCGGCCCCCGGCCCGGCCGACCCTCCCGGCCCGCCCGGTCGCGGAGGAGGCCGGGCGGGCGGGTGCCGTGTTCCGGGCGGCGGGTGTCCGGCGGGGCGGGTGTCCGGCGGGGCGCCCGGCCGGATGCCGTCGACGCGGTGGCACCGGGCGACGCCATCCCGGGACCGCCCCGCGCCGAGAGGAAGCCGGCGGGACACCGGAGCCGGGCCCGCCCCCGCGCGCCGGGAGCCGCGGGACGCCGCAGCCAGCCGCCGTCCCGCAGCTCCCGGCGGGCGGGGGCGGCCCGGGAGGAACGCGCGGCGTCACGCCCGGCCGCACCGGCACCCTCCCCGGTGACCCGTCCCGGCGGGACGCGAGCGCCGGGACGGAACGGGAACGGATGTCCCCTTCCGCCCCGCCGGGCGGTGACCGTGCGGCGGGGCGGCCGGAGCCACCGCGATACGGGTCCGCCACGGGCCGGGACGCACTAGGCTGGCCCCCCAGCGACGCGCCTGATCGCTGCGAGTGTGCGCAATGGAGTGGCGACGATGAGTCCGGTCAACCCGTCCGACGATGCCGCTACCGCCCGCGTCCTCGTCGACAGCTCCGGGACGCTGCGGGAGTGGAACGAGGGCGCGCGCCGGCTGCTGGGCCACCCGGCCGCCGCCGTCGTCGGACGCCCCGCGGCCGATCTGCTCGCCGGAGCGGCCACCGAGCGCCTCCCCGGGCCCGGCGAGCGGCACTGGCAGGGCACGCTCGCGCTGCGCCACCGGGACGGGCACACCGTGCGCGTGCGGGCGCTGGCCCACCGCAGGCCGCCTACGGGCGGCGGACCGGGCCCCTGGCTGGTCGTCACCCCCCTGGAGCGCGGCCCCGAACAGCCCGACGACCCGCTGGTCAGGGCGGCCCTGACGCAGTCCCCCTGCGCGACGCTCATCGTCGACGACCAGTTGCGGCTGCGCGGCGTCAACAACGCGATGGCCGATCTGGTCGGGCTCCCCCCGGACCTCGTCCGGGGGCTGCGCCCCACCGATCTGGGCAGCCGCCCGCAGACGGTGGAGCTGGAGGCCCACATGACGCGGGTGCTCGCCACCGGCCACCGCTACGACATGCACACGCACTTCAAGGCACCCGGCGAGAGCCGCGCCCACGCGTGGCTGGCCCGGATCGCGCCGCTCACCGACGCGGACGGCCGGGTGCGGGGCGTCTGCGTCAGCGCCCACGACTTCACCGAGCAGCATCTGGCCCGCGAGCGGCTCCAGTTGGTCAACGAGGCGAGCGTGCGCATCGGCAGCACCCTCGACGTCACCCGCACCGCGCAGGAGCTGGCCGACGTCTGTGTGCCGACGCTCGCGGACTTCGTCAGCGTGGAGCTGCTCGACCAGCAGGAGCCCGGCGCCGATCCCGCCCCGGCGTCCGCGCCGCCGGTCGCCCTGCGCCGCACCGCGCACCAGTCGGTGAACCCGGGCTGCCCCGAGGCCCTCACCGAGCCGGGGCACCTGCACCACTTCCCGGCCGCCTCGCCCCAGGCGGAGTGCCTGGCCGCCGGGCACGCCATCGTGACCGAGGTGCCCTCCGCCCCCTTCGAACGGTGGCGGGAGGAGGACCCGCAGCGGGTGCGCCGGTTCATGGAGTACGGCGTCCACTCGATGCTGTGCGTGCCCCTCCAGGCCCGGGGGACCACGCTCGGCGTGGCGGTCTTCAGCCGGTTCCGGCGCCCCTTCGCGTTCACCCACGACGACGTGCTGCTGGCCGAGGAGGTCAGCGCCCGCGCCGCCGTCTGCGTCGACAACGCCCGCCGCTACTCCAGGGAGCGGGAGACCACCCTGGCCCTGCAGCGCAGCCTGCTGCCCCGGCGGCTGCCGCCGACGGCCGCGGTGCAGGCGGCCTCCCGCTACCTCCCGGCGGCGCGCTCCGGCGTGGGCGGTGACTGGTTCGACGTGGTCCCGCTGTCCGGGATGCGGGTCGCCATGGTCGTCGGCGACGTGGTCGGCCACGGCATCCAGGCCTCGGCCACCATGGGGCGGCTGCGCACCGCCGTGCGCACCCTGGCCGACATCGACCTCACCCCCGACGAGTTGCTGACCCACCTCGACGACCTGGTCGTCCGGCTGTCCGACGAGTCCGGCGACGACGGCGCGGGCGAGGTCGGCGCGACCTGCCTGTACGCGGTGTACGACCCGGTGTCGCGGCGCTGCGCGATGGCGCGGGCCGGGCATCCGCCGCCGGTGCTGATCCCGCCGGACGGTCCGCCCCGGACCGTCGAGCTGCCCTCGGGTCCGCCGCTGGGCGTGGGCGGGCTGCCCTTCGAGTCGACCGAACTGGAGCTGGCCGAGGGCAGTGTCCTCGCCTTCTTCACCGACGGTCTGGTGGAGAGCCGGGAGCGGGACGCCGACGCCGGGCGGACGCTGCTGGTCGAGGCGCTGGCGGCCGGGACCGACTCGCTGGACGCCGCCTGCGACCGGGTGATGGACGCCCTGCTGCCGACCGGCGGCGCGGCCGACGACGTGGCCCTGCTGCTGGCGCGGACCCGGGGGCTGCCGCCGGACCGGGTGGCAGCCTGGGACATCCCCGCCGATCCGGCGCTGGTGGCGCCCGTCCGCAAGCAGGCCGTCGACCGGCTGGCCGCCTGGCGGCTGACTGAGGCGTCGTTCACCGCCGAACTGGTCGTCAGCGAGCTGGTCACCAACGCCATCCGGTACGGCGCGCCGCCGATCCGGCTGCGACTGATCCACGACGGGACGATCCTGATCTGCGAGGTCTCCGACTCCAGCCACACCGCCCCGCATCTGCGCCGGGCCAGGACCTGGGACGAGGGCGGGCGCGGTCTGCTGCTGGTCGCCCAGCTCACCCAGCGCTGGGGCAGCAGGCACACCACCGAGGGCAAGACGATCTGGGCGGAACTGGGACTGTTGGACGAGGGGTGAACCCCCGTTTCCGCGCCCCCGCGCCGGGACACTCGTCTCAGCAGGGTGTGCGGTCCCCGCGAGGACCGGGCGCCCGTACGACGACGTGCGGGAGGGCGGAGGAGCCATGGCGACCAGGGACCGGCGTGCGGACCGGAGCGGCGGAGCGGGGCGGGGCCTGCGGGCCGGGCCGCGCGGAGCGACGGGCGCGCGGGCGCGCGGCGGGGGCGGCCGCGGGGCGTCGGTGATCTCTGGCGGCACGGCGGACGCCGCGGCCCCGGCCGGTCCCCCCGCTTCGGGCGACGGTGCCGGGCGGGTCCCCGCGCCGGGCCCGGGACCGAGGCCGCCGCGCCGGGCGGCGGTCCTGGTGGGCGCGCTGGTCGTGTTCGGGCTGCTGACCGCGTGCGGCGCGGAGGACGGCGCGGCGAGCGCGAGCCGGTCCTCGGACACGGCACCCTCGGCGCCCTCGGCCGCCGGAACCGCCTCCGGCACCGCGGACCCGCCGGGCGCGGAGAGCACCCCCGGCGACGAGGGCGGCGCCGGGAGCACCTCGCCGGGCACCTCCCCGCCCCGCGACGGCGCCGGTTCGCCGGTGGCCTCGACCCGCTGCCACACCTCCGAACTGCGCGCCTCCGTCGGCCGGGACGATCCGGGCGCCGGCCAGCGCAACTTCCCGGTCGTGCTCACCAACGCCTCCGGGCACACCTGCACGCTGCGCGGCTATCCGGGCGCCGCCTTCGTGGACACGGCCGGCAAGCAGCTCGGTCCCGACCCCCGGCGCACCGCCGGATCGCCCCGGGCCCTCTCGCTGGCACCGGGCCGCAGCGCCTGGGCGGGGCTGTCCTTCTCCAGCCCGGAGATCACCGAGGCCCGAACGGCGACCCCGGCGGCGCTGCTGGTGACCCCGCCCGACGAGCGGGACTCCCTCCGGGTGGCGTGGACCGCGGGGGAGGTCCCGGTGGGCGGCAACGCCTCGTCGGTGGCCCTGACGGTGCTGGAGCCGGGCACCGGTCCCTGAGCCGCCGCGCCGCCCCGGACCGCAGGGGACGCGCCCCCGCGGACGCGCCCCCCGCGGGGCGGGCGGCACGGCGCGTGGCCCGGGCCCGGCGCCCGGATCCGCGCCGGGCCCCGGGCGCCACGGTCCGGGGACGGGAGCCGGAAGCCGCGTCGGCGGTTCAGTGACCGGAGACCGGGTGCGGGGTGTAGGGCCGGTCCAGCGCCTCGTTCTCCTCCTCGTCGAGCACCAGGTCCACGGCGGCCACGGCGTCCGCCAGATGCCCCGGCCGGGAGGCGCCGATGATCGGGGCGGTGACCGTGTCCCGGCCCAGCAGCCAGGCCAGGCCGACCTGGGCGCGGGACACCCCCCGGTCCTTCGCCACCCGTCCGACGGCGTCCACGATGGCGCGGTCGCCCTCCTGGTAGAGGGTCACGCCGAAGGCGTCCGTGGCGCTGCGGGCGGTGGCGGTGTCCCAGTCCCGGGTGAGCCGCCCCCGGGCGAGCGGGCTCCAGGGCAGGACGCCGGTGCCCCGGTCGGCGCAGAGCGGCAGCATCTCGCGCTCCTCCTCGCGGTAGAGGAGGTTGTAGTGGTTCTGCATGGAGGCGAAGGCCGTCCAGCCGTGCCGCTCGGCGGTGTACTGCATCTTGGAGAACTGCCAGGCGTACATGGAACTGGCCCCGATGTAGCGCGTCTTGCCGGCCTTCACCAGGTCGTGCAGCGCCTCCATGGTCTCCTCGACCGGGGTGTACGGGTCGAAGCGGTGGATCTGGTAGAGGTCGACGTAGTCGGTGCCCAGGCGGCGCAGGCTGTGGTCGATCTCGGTCATGATCGCCTTGCGGGAGAGACCGGCGCCGTTGGGTCCCGGGCGCATCCGGCCGTGCACCTTGGTGGCGAGCACGATCTCGTCCCGGGAGGCGAAGTCCCGCAGCGCCCTGCCGACGATCTCCTCGCTGGTGCCGTCGGAGTAGATGTTCGCGGTGTCGAAGAAGGTGATCCCGGCCTCCAGCGCCTGCCTGATCAGCGGGCGCGAGGCCTCCTCGTCGAGGGTCCACTCGTGCGTGCCCCGGTCGGGCACGCCGTAGGTCATGCATCCCAGACAGATCCGCGACACGTCCAGGCCCGTCGATCCGAGCTTCACGTACTGCATTCGGCTGCTCCCGCCTTCGCGACCGGTGGTCCGGGGCCGAGCGTACGTGCTGGAGCGCGCTCGAAGGCCGACTCCCGGCCGCCCCCTCCCGCCGGGGGCCGCGGGACACCGGGTCCCGTGCGCCGTCCGCGCGGGCCGTCCGCCGGTCCACGCGGACGGCCCGTCAGCCGGTGAAGGCGCGGTACACGCTGAGCGAGTCCTCGTAGACGTGGTGGCGGACGATCAGGCCGTCGCGGACGGTCAGCCGCAGGGCGACCCCGGCGCGGTAGGCGCGTCCGGTGGGGGCGGCGGTCTGCCGGATCTCGCCGAGCACCACGGCGTCCTCGCCGTCGACGAGGACCGTCCCGATCCGGGTGTCCGCCGCTGCGGGGACGTGGTGGGCGGCCAGCTCCCGGTAGTGGGCGGCGGCGGTGCGGGGACCGGGGTGGCGCGGCCAGGGCAGGTCGGGGCCGCCGTGCTCGTCCTCGGGCCAGGCCAGCAGCCAGTCGCAGGAGGCGTCGTACAGTTCCGCGATGTGCTCGGGACCGCCGCGCGCGATCCGGCGCAGCAGTTCCTCCACCACGGCGCGGGTGGTCTCCTCGGTGGCGGTGGTCATGGCGGGGCTCCTTCGCGGTCGGGGGTGCGGCCGGTTCGACTGTGCCCCGGGTGCGCCGACGGCGCGATGACGCGCGGGGTAATGGCGGGAGTGCCGGTCGCCGGGGTACGGCATGCGGTATGGATGGTCCGACGACCCGGCCGCCGCCGGTGACGGTGGCGGCCGTACGACGTGACGATGGGACGGAAGCCATGCCTCTGGACGGCGAGTACGAACCCAGCCCGACGCGGTGGGTGCGTGAGCAGGTCGAGCTGTACGAGAGCTCCGGCGGCACCGAGGGCACGACGCTGCTGGACACGGGGATGCCCGTGATCGTGCTGACCACCCGGGGCGCGCGCAGTGGAAAGATCCGCAAGACGCCGCTGATGCGGGTCGAGCACGACGGCAGCTACGCCGTGGTGGCCTCGCAGGGCGGCGCGCCCAAGCACCCGGTCTGGTACTTCAACGCGACGGCCGAGCCGCTGGTGGAGCTCCAGGACGGCCCGGTCAAGCGGGACATGACGGCCCGTGAGGTCACCGGTGAGGAGAAGGCCCGCTGGTGGGAGCGCGCGGTGGCCGCGTTCCCGCCGTACGCGGAGTACCAGGAGAAGACGGACCGCGAGATCCCGGTCCTCGTGCTGGAGCCCGTCGACGGCGGCTGACCGGCGCGTCCCTCCCCGTGCGTGTGTTCCCGCGCGGGGAGGGTACCCGGACGTCCGGGCCCCGCCGCGTTCCCCCGTCGCGGCGGGGCCTCCCCATGCCCCGGGGGTCGGCCGGGCAGTCCTGCGGGACCGGGTCCGGACGGCCCCGCGCGCCGCGGGAGGTCCCCGCCCCGGCGGACCCGCCGGGGCGGATCCGTCCGGACGGGTCCGTGCCGGTGGCCGGAAAAGGGGAACGCGTCCTCCAGGAGACACGCGGATGACAGGGAGGCGGCCCCATGAGCGGCGGTGACGGGCGGGCGCCCGGCAACAGCGCGTACGGCAGGAAGGCGTTCAAGCGGTCCCGCAGCCACTTCGCCGACCGGATCACCGCGGACGGCCGGGACGGCTGGCCGGTGGAGGCGGGGCGCTACCGCCTGGTGGTCAGCCGTGCCTGTCCGTGGGCGAGCCGCTCCCTGGTGTCGCGGCGGCTGCTGGGGCTGGAGGACGCCCTCTCGCTGGCGGTCGCGGACCCGATCCAGGACGACCGGAGCTGGCGCTTCACCCTGGACCCGGACGGCCGCGACCCGGTGCTCGGCATCCGCCACCTCAGCGAGGCCTACGACCGTCGGGAGACCGGGTATCCCGGCGGGGTGAGCGTGCCGGCGGTCGTGGACGTGCCCAGCGGAGCGCTGGTGACCAACGACTACCAGCGGATCACCCTGGACCTCGCGACCGAGTGGACAGCCCTGCACCGGCCCGGCGCCCCCGACCTGTACCCGTACGCCCTGCGCGACGAGATCGACGAGGTCATGGACGGCGTCTACGAGGACGTCAACAACGGGGTGTACCGGGCGGGCTTCGCCACCGGCCAGGAGGAGTACGAGGCGGCCTGCGAGGGCGTCTTCCGGCGCCTGGAGCTGCTGGAGCCCCGGCTGGCGCGGCAGCGGTACCTGGTCGGGGAGACGATCACCGAGGCGGACATCCGGCTGTTCACCACACTGGTGCGGTTCGACGCCGTCTACCACGGCCACTTCAAGTGCAACCGCTGGAAGCTGGCGGAGAACCCGGTGCTGTGGGCGTACGCGCGCGATCTGTTCCAGACGCCCGGATTCGGGGACACGGTCGACTTCGACCACATCAAGCGCCACTACTACCGGGTGCACACGGGCATCAACCCGACCGGCATCGTGCCCGTCGGCCCCGACCCGGCCGGCTGGCTCGCCCCGCACCACCGCGAGGAGCTGGGCGGCCGGCCGTTCGGCGACGGCACGCCGCCCGGCCCGGTGCCGGCGGGCGAGGAGATCCCGGCGGCCGGCCGGCCGTGAGCGGCCCCGTCCCGCCGGGAACGACGGAAGGAGACACACGTGGGCACGGCGAAGCGGAAACTCCCCCTCGTCTACCAGCCCCTCGGATTCGTCCTGGGCTGGGCGGGCGGCGCGCTGGCGGGGCTGGCCTTCCGGCGGACCTGGAAGCTGCTCCGGCACGAGGACCACGCGCCCGGCGCGCTGGACGAGGACCGGGGCTGGGGCGAGGTCCTGGTGGCCGCGGCGGTGCAGGGCGCCATCCTCGCGGTGGTGCGCAGCGCCGTGGACCGCGCCGGCGCCAAGGCGATCCAGCGGTCCACGGGCAGTTGGCCGGCGAAGGACCGCGGCGGGGAGGGGTGACCCGGCTCCCGGCGGGCGGCCACCCGCGGCGCGGGGCCGCCCCGGCCTCCCGCCCCGGCGGCCGGGCGGGGCGCCGGGACGGGCCGGGCGCCGGGCTCAGCCCTGCTTGGGGGCCGTCGGGACGACCGGGCGGCGCAGGGTGAAGGGGTGGCCCGCCGGGTCGCTGAAGCCGCGCTCCTCGTGCGGGCCCGGTCCGTCCTTGGCCTCCACGGGCCGCCCGCCCAGGCCGACGATGCCGCGCTCCGCCTCGTCCAGGTCCGTGACCACGAACTCCAGGTGCGTCTGGAGGGAGTTCTCGGGGCGGGGCCAGCTCGGCGGGGTGGCGTTGACGTCCCGCCGGAAGGCCATCCGGAAGCCGTCCGCCCCCCTGATCTCGACACGGTTGGGGCTCACTCCGGTCTCCCGGGCGCCCAGCAGCTCCGTGTAGAACGCGGCGAGCGCCTCGGGGTCCGCGCAGTCGAGCACCACGACGCCCGCGTCCACCAGTGCCATGTCTCCTCCGAAGGTCCGGGTCCGGGCGTCGGCGTCCCGGTCCTCTCCCCCTGCGGATATCCCGGCTCGCCGGTTTCACTCGGTCACGGCGGGTCGACGCAAAGCGAGGGAGTGTACGCGGCTCCTGAGGTGCCGTCAGTAACGGAGATCACGAAAGTGACTCGTGTAGATCGTTTCCGGCCTGGGCAGTCTGCTACCGCCTCCCGGTCCCCTGACCATGGACCGGGGCGCGGTTCGAGTGTGCGGACGGCCGGGCGGCCGTCCGCTCGCAGGGCGGGGGGACTCTGCGTTCGTCTCCCGGAAGGAAGCACATGCCTCAGGACGTCCTGTTCGACATACCGTTCGACACGCCGGTCAGCCCGCATCTGGAGTACGCGCGGGAGCGCCATCTGCGGTGGGTGTGGGAGCGGGGACTGGTGCGCAGCGAGGCCGGGTTCGAGGAGTACCGCTCCTGGGACCTCTCCGAGGCCGCCGCGCGCACCTATCCGCACGCGTCGGCGGACGACATGGTCGTTCTCATGAACTGGTTCTCCCTCGCCTTCCTCTTCGACGACCAGTTCGACGCCGGGCGCCCGGACCGCGCGGAGCGGATAGCCGAGGTGGCCCGGGAGCTGATCGCCACACCGCTGCGCCCGGCGGGGACGCCGCCCCGGGTGGTCTGCCCGATCACGCTGGCCTGGGTGGAGGTCTGGGCGGGGCTCGCGGAGGGCATGTCGCTGACCTGGCAGACCCGGTTCGCGGCCTCCTGGGGCCGGTTCCTGGTGGCGCACTGCGAGGAGGTGGATCTCGCGGCGCGGGGCCTGGAGGGGACGCTGGGGCTCGCCGCCTACACCGGGTTCCGCCGGCGCACGGTGGGCATCCACCACAGCATCGACGCGGGTGAGCGCAGCCGCCGCTTCGAGGTGCCGCCCGCCGCGATGGCGCACCCGCTGATGGAGCGGATGCGGGACCTGGCCGCGGACACCATCGGCTTCATGAACGACATCCACTCCTTCGAGCGCGAGCGGCGCCGGGGCGACGGCCACAACCTGATCGCCGTGCTGCACCGGGAGCGGGGCTGCTCCTGGCAGGAGGCCGCGGACCAGGCGTACCGCATGACGGCGGCGTGCCTCGACGAGTACATGGAGCTGGAGGCCCGGGTGCCGGCGATGTGCGACGAGCTGGGTCTCGACGCGGGGCAGCGGGAGCGGGTGTGGATGGGGGTGGAGGCCATCCGGGGCTGGATCAACGGCAATTACGAGTGGGCGCTGACCACCGGCCGCTACGCGGCGGCCAAGGAGGGTCCGGTCGCGACGGCGGAGCTGGCCGGGCGGGGTTCGGTGGACGACCTGCTGACGGTCTGACACCGGCGCCGTGCGGCGGCGCCCGGGGGGCGCCGCCGCACCCGGACCGGAGAGCGGCCCCGGGGTCCTGCGCGGCTGTGCCCGGACGGTCCGACCGCCGTCCGGGCGCCGCGCCCGCGACCGCCCCGCGGGCGCCGGGCCCCACGCCTCCGACACCGGGCCTCGGATACCGCGCCTCCGACACCGGGCCTCGGGTGACCGGGCTCGGCCGGCCGGGCCGGAAGACCCCGCGTCCGGCGACCGCGCGTCCCGGCCCGCCGGAGCGGGACGGGGACGCGCGGGCCGGGAAGGGGCCGACGCGGAGCGCCGCCGGGTGGCGGCGACGGCACGCGCCACGGCCCCCGCGGACTCCCCCGCGCGGAGGGAAGGATCCTAGACCGGGAACTCGACCGGGAGGCGGTCCAGCCGCGACTCCCAGGTGGAGGCGGTGGAGGTGAGGTCGGCCGGGGGGACGGCCAGCCGCAGGCCGGGCAGCCGGTGCAGCAGGACGTCGACGCCGGTCTCGATGATGGCCTGGCCGATGTTCTGCCCGGGGCACTCGTGGGGCCCCGCGCTGAAGGCCAGGTGCGAGGAGTTGCCCTGGAGGGCCGCGGAGGCGTCGGGGCGGACCTCGGGATCGTGGTTGCCGGGGGCCAGGCCGAGGACGAGCAGGTCGCCCTCCTGGATGCGCCGGCCGCCCAGTTCCAGGTCACCGGTGGCGAACCGGCCGGGCATGACGGCCAGCGGCGGCGAGTCCCACATGACCTCCGCCACCACGCCCGTGACGTTCAGTTCCCCGCTGATCAGGCCGGAGAGCCGGTCGGTGTCGGTGAGGACCAGTTGCAGCACCCGGGCCAGCACGTTGCTGGTGGTGGTGTGGGCGGCGATCAGCACCAGGCGCAGATGGCTGACGACCTCGTCGGCGTCGAGTCCGGCGGGGTGCTGGATCAGGGCGGTGGTGAAGTCGGGCCCCGGCTCGGCGCGCTTGCGCTCGGCCAGGTCGCCGAGGATGCGCACGATCCGGTCGTTGTGCTCGACGGCGTCCTCGCCGCCGCGCAGGACCTGCGCGCTGGACTCGACCAGGCGGCGGCCCTCGGCCGCGGGCAGGCCCAGGATGCGGGTGAGGACGAGCATCGGCAGGTACTCGGTGTACTGGGCGACGAGATCGGCGCGGCCGGTGGCGGCGAAGGCGTCGATCTGCCGGTTGGCGAAGTGGGTGGCGTGGCGCCGCACCCCGCGTCCGGTCGCGGCGAGCAGCCCGTCGGTGACGGCGCCGCGCAGCCTGCGGTGGGGTTCGCCGTCCTGCGAGACGCAGTCGGGGCGCCAGGCCAGCATCGGGACCAGCGGCGAGGTGTCCGCGATGCGGCCCTCCCGCCAGTCCCGCCAGATCCGGGCGTCCCGGCTGAACTGGCGGGGGTTGTCCAGCACCCGCCGGTTCTCCCGGTAGCCGAGCACCAGCCAGGCGGGTACGTCGCCCTCCAGCCGGATCGGCGCGACGGCGCCGTGCTCCTTGCGCAGCCGGGCGTAGACCTCGTACGGGTCGGTCGCCACGTCGGGGCCGTAGAGCCGGAAGGCCGCCTCACCGTGCGCGACGGGGCAGCCGCCGGGCGCGGGCTGCGCGTTCTGCTCGTTCATCGGGTCTCCAGGGCGACGGCCGAGCGGTCCTTCAGATGCTTGATCAGGGTGACCAGCACATCGCGGCTGGCGGCCCGGTCACGGGCGTCGAAGGAGACGACGGGGGTGTGGGGGGAGATGTCCAGGGCATCGCGGATCTCGTCCACCGGGTACTCCTGGGAGTCGGGGAAGACGTTGAGCGCTATCACGAAGGGGACCTTCTGCCGCTCCATCTCCTCGATGGCCCGGAAGCTGGAGGCCAGCCGCCGGGTGTCCACCAGGACGATGGCGCCGAGGGCACCCTTGAACAGGCCGTTCCACAGGAACCAGAAGCGCTCCTGGCCCGGGGTGCCGAACAGGTAGAGCATCAGCGAGTCGTTGAGGCTGATCTTGCCGAAGTCGAGGCTGACGGTGGTCTGCGTCTTGTCGGCGACGCCGATCAGCCGGTCGTCGCCGGCGCTGGCCTGGGTGAGGGTCTCCTCCGTGGTCAGCGGCCGGATGTCGCTGACCGAGCGGACCATGGTCGTCTTCCCCGTGCCGAACCCGCCGGCGATCATCACTTTCACCGACCGGGTCGCCCCGGACGCCGGCTGCCCGGGGCGGTCAAAGCCTTTGAAGTCCACTGAGTACCTCCTCAAGGAGCGCGAGGTCGGGCCCGCGTCCGGCGTCGTGGGCCGGGATGGGGTCACGGGCTTCCACACGGCCCGCCTGGAGCAGGTCGGACAGCAGCACCGCGAGAATGTTGAACGGCAGGTGGAGGTGCGCGCCGAGCTCGGCCACCGACAGCGGTTCGCGGCAGCGCCGGAGGATTTCCTCGTGCTCGTGCTGCATGCCCGGTAAAGGGACGACGCGGGCGACCACCAGGGTCGCCACGTCGAGGGTGGAGGCCGCGCCGCCCGGTCCGCTGCGTCCTCCGGTGAGGACGTAGTAGCGCTCGAGACCGGACGGGTCGGACGGTCGGCGGGGGTTGTTCATCCAGAGGTCTCGTCGAGGCGCGGCGTGGTGCCGAGCAGTTCGCCCATGCGCCGGGCCAGGTCGCGCATCTGGTGGCCGAGCAGGCCCTGGTCGAGGCCCTCCCGGGCGAGCACGCCCAGATAGGTCTCGACGCCCGCGCGGACGACGAAGAGGTGACCGCCGTCGACCTCGATCATCGCCAGCCGCAGTTGCCCCGCGTGCTGGGGGAACTGCTCCGCGACCGGCTGGGCCAGCGCCTGCAGTCCCGCCACCACGGCGGCGAAGCGGTCCACGTCGTCGGGGTCCTCGGCGCCGTAGGCGGTGATGGCCTTGCCGTCGCTGGAGGCCACGAGCGCGAAGCGGATCTCCTGGATGCTCTCCACAAGGTCGCGGAGCGCCCAGCTCACGTCGGTTCCCTGGTGCGTCGTCATGGGGACTAGTCGCCTTCTTCAGTGCGGTGCTCGGTGGAGGGGCCACCGGTGGTCGGGTCGCGGTCGTCGCCGGCCCCGGGCGTCGTGGAGGGGCCGGCCGCCCCGCCGGGCTCGCGCCCCGCGGTGGCGAAGGCGGCGAGACCGGCGAAGGAGGCGTCCGGCGGCACGGCGGGGACGGCCGGCCTGCGGCTCTCCCCGGCCGGGCGGCCGGTCCCGCTGCCGGTGTCCTGATCCGCGCGCCTGCTGCGGCGGCGGGGCAGTCCGCCCCGAGTGGTCTCCCCGGCCTCCCCGGCGATGGCCGGGACGGGTTCCGGGGCGGCCTGGGCCGGCACGGCCGGTGCCTCCTGGACGGGGACGGCGGCGTGTCGCGCGAGCGGCACCGACGGGATCTCCGTCGCGGCCAGGGCGGCGGCGACCGCCGGGCTCTCGGTGGCGGCCGGGGCGGTGGCCGAGGACGCCAGCGGACTGAAGTACTTGTGCGGCACGACGACCACCACGGAGGTGCCGAGCCAGGGCGAGTCGGCGAAGGTGACGCGGATGCCGTAGCGGCGGGCCAGGATGCCGACCACCCGCAGACCGATGTTGGCGTCCTCGGAGATGCCGCCGAGGCCCGCGCCGGGCGAGGTGCCCGCGAGGGCGTGCTCGGCCTCGCGCTTCTTCTCCTCGCTCAGGCCCTTGCCGGAGTCCTGGATCTCGATGCCGACGCCGTTGGGCACCTCCTTGCCGGAGACGATCACCGGCTCGGTCGGCGGCGAGTAGCGGGCCGCGTTGTCCAGGAGGTGGGCGAAGATCAGCGTGAGGTGGTCCACCAGACCGCCGTCGACGCCGAGTTCGGGCAGGTGGCGGAGCTGGACGCGGTGGAAGTCCTTGATGCGGCCGATGCCGCCGCGGGCCACGCTGAGCAGCCGCTGCGGCTCCTGCCACTGTCGGCCGGGCCGGTCCGAGCCGCCGAGCACGCCGATGCTGGCGGCGAGGCAGTCGGCGGGGCCGATGGCCTGGTCGAGTTCCATCAGTCCCTGGGCGACGGCGGGCAGCCGGCCGTGCTCGCCCTGCATCTCGTGCAGTCGGCCGCGCAGCTTGCTGGTGAGGACGTGGATGCGGTTGCCGACGCCGATGACGGCCTGTTCCGCGGAGGTGGAGCGGTCGAGTTCGGCCTCGATGCCGATGAGCGCCGTCCTGAGGACCCTGCGCAGTCCGGCCTGGAGTTCGGCGCCGACCCCGGCGCTGTGCTCCAGCAGGGGCAGGATGTCGTCGATCGCGTCGCCCTCGCGCAGCTGCCGCATGGCCTCGGGCAGTTGCTCGTCGGCGAGCCGGGACACGGCGGCGAGCTGCCGGTTCAGCTGCTCCTGCCACGCCTCGGCCTGCTCGGCGAGCCGGGCCTCGTAGGCCGCGGACTGCTCGGTCAGCCGCTCCTCGCAGGTGCGGGTGTGCTGGGCGAGCTGGTTCTCGTGGGTCTGCGCGCGCTCGGCGAGCCGGCCCTCCAGGGTCTCGGTCCGCTCGGCGAGCTGGGCCTCCAGCGCGGCGCGCTCGGCGGCGAACGTGCGTTCCAGACCGGAGACGTGCTGCTGCCACTGCTGGGCGTGCTCGGCCTGGCCGGAGCGGTGCCCGTCCTCGACCCGGCTGAGCTGGGCGCGGGTGCGGAGCAGCAGGCGCACGCAGAGCGCCCCGGTCACCGTGACCGCGGCACCCGCGACGGCGGTGGTTATCCGTTCCGCGCTCATGAACGTGGCGGCGACCGTCCCGCCTCCCATACCCAGTGGCATGAGCCACCAGCTGTACCAGGCGACAGGGGGCCGCGCCGCCGATGGCGGAGTGGCGAGTTCCATGTGCATCCTTCGAAGCGAACGATCGGACGGGGGTGTGAACGGATTCGCACTCATGAGTACGCGCCGCGGATCGGCCCGGCAAGGCCGTACCAACTCGCGGCGCCTTCCCGGAGCTTATCGGTTGCACAGTCGAAAAGATCAAATGCGGGGTCCGGGACAAGTAAGTATCCCGTCACTCTGGGTCGCCCCCGCCGACCCCCCTCGGGACCGGCTGTGAGAGTTCGGTGACACATGCCGCCCGACCATGCTCGGATTCTGTACTTCGGGGGTAACTTGCTGAAGCGCAGCGGGTGTTGGGGCCTCCTCGGGATGCCCGCGACCCGCCGTCCGCGACGGGTCACCGGCTGGAGGCGATGGCGCAGTGCGGCAGGATTCCGTGTCGCTCACCCGGCATTTGACGGTCTGCCGTGACGGCGGACACATCGTGCTGGCGCTGCGTGGCGAGATCGACATTTCGACCGCGACCGAAATAGGTCCGTACCTGGACCGGGAGACGGGGCGCCCCGGCGCGCTCGTCGTGATCGATCTCGGCGGCGTCGAATTCTTCGACTGCTCCGGGCTGCGGCTGCTCTACCGGGCCCGCCGCCGGGTGCTGGACCGGGGCGGCCGGGTGGCGCTGGTGTGCGCGCACCCGCTGACGCTGCGCATGCTGCGGATCACCGGACTGACGCGGCTGCTGCCACCGCTGCCCACCCGCCGGGACGCCCTCGACGCGCTCGGTGCGGAGGACGGCCGCCCGGCGCGCTGAGCGGCACCGGCCGGCCGTGTCACGCGCTCCGGCCGCCACCGGGCGAACGGCCCCGTTCGCGACCGCGACTCCTCCGCGCCCCGTACCGGTCGCAAGGGCACGTCCGCGCGGGCGGGGTGCGGGCGGGGTACGGGGGCGGGGTACGTCGCCGGGCCTGCGGGCGGGGTACGGGGCGGTCCGGGGCGGGGTGGGCACGGGCGTGCGGCATCCCGGACGGTTCGCGGGGTAAGCGCCTCCTCACGCGGGGAAGCCGACGACCGGAGGACCGATCCCATGGCTCGTGCCGCCTTACGCCCCCTCTCGCTGCCCCACCCCCTGCGCGCCCGCCGCGCCCGCCCGGCCGACCCGGCACCGCACGCCGGACGGCGTCCGCTGCCGCTGCCGCTGCGCCTGCTGGCCGTGGTGTGCGCGCTCGCCTTCATGGTGGCGTTCGCCGTGGTGCTGGCGCAGTTGACGCTGCGGCCCTCCCCCGCCTCGGAGGCCCTGACGCACACCAATCTGCGTCCGGGCGCCTCCCTGCGGGCCTATCTGGACCAGCCCGCGCTGCGGGACGCCGTCAAGCAGATCGGCGGCAATCTGCTGCTGGGGGTGCCGTTCGGGGTGCTGACGCCCGTCGTGGCGCCCCGGACCCGGGGCACGCTGCGGGTGCTGCTGCTGACCACCGGGGTGATGCTGCTGGTGGAGTGCGCCCAGGGGGTGCTGATCACCGGGCGCGCCTTCGACATCGACGACGTGATCCTCAACAGCGCCGGGGCGCTGCTCGGCTATCTGCTCCTCGGACGGCGGATGAGCCGGGCGGTGCACGCGCGGCGGGTCCGCCGGTGAGGGCGGGGCACCGGACCACGGGCGGGCGGCGGACGGCGCCCATCCGTCACTCCCGCGCCCGGGGCGCACGCCCGGCACCCGGCCGGACGGGAACCGGCACGTGTCCCACGCCTCCGCGCCCCGGGCCCGTCACCGCGGTACGGGACTCCGCCCGCGCGGTACGGGACTCCGGCCGGTGCACGGCGGGCACGGCGGACGCGCCGGGCACCGGCCCGGAGCGCCCCGGCGCGCGCGGGTGGCACGGCTCCGGCGGACGCGCGGGGCACCGGCCCGGCCCCCACTCCGATCCGGCCGGGCTCGACGGCGGTGCGGTGCGTTCCGGGCCGTCCGGGCGGGAGCCGGTGGACGAGGACGTGCGGGCGGCCGAGGAGGCTCCGACGCGGAGCGTCAGCGGGCAGCGGCGGCGTCGCGGACCCGCGCGCCGGTCCCCCGCGCCCCCGGGCACGCTCCGGAAGCGCGGGACCAGGGTCTTTCGTTTGGGTCGGGCCGGATCGGGGAGCGGGGTCCGGCGCCGTGCGTCGCGAGGCGGGGGAGGGAGTCGGGGCGGAGCCCCGGCGACCGACGACAACGCGGCGAGGTGCGGCGCCAGGGCCCGCGAGCCCGGCATGATCCGAACGAGAGGCCCTAGCGCGGTGTCCAGGTGAACTTGTCCCCGCCGACCCAGCGGACCACGGCCGGGTCGTCGAGGTCGTGGACCCTGATCCCGAACGCCGCCGCGGCCTCCAGGACGTCGATCACGGTCCTGGCCTCGCCGACCACCTCTCCGTCGATCTCCACGATCCGGAACGGCGGTGTGCCCGGCTGCACCCCGAGCACGAGAATCCGCGGACTGTTGATGTGCGGGCTCGCGATTTCGGTCATGCATCGAGGGTAGGCCGCGACCCCCGCCCCCGGCCCGGCGAATGCCCTCCGGGTGCCGGTGCCGGACGGCGTGGGGCTCGCGGAGGGTACCCGGGGGCCGGATCGTCCTTCCGGGCCGTCCGCGTCCGGGTCCGTCGTGCGGCCACCCGGGCCCTGGGGAACCCTGGAGGGGCCCGACCGCGAGGAGGAGGCGCCGATGGACCCCGTCGAGGCGCTGGAGCGGATCGCCTTCCTGCTGGAGCGGTCGCGGGCGCCGACCTACCGCGTCAAGGCGTTCCGCACCGCCGCCCGGGTGCTGGCGGCCCTGCCCGAGGGCGAGCTGCGGCGCCGGGCGGACGGCGGACACCTGGAGGCGCTGCGGGGCGTCGGCCCCAAGACGGCGCGGGTGGCGCACGAGGCCCTGGAGGGGCGGGTCCCCGGCTATCTGGAGCGGCTGCGCGAGGAGACCGCCGACCCGCTCGCGGAGGGCGGCGAAGAGCTGCGGGCGCTGCTGCGCGGCGACTGCCACCTGCACTCCGACTGGTCCGACGGGGGGAGCCCGATCGAGGAGATGGGACGCGCCGCGGCGGCGCTGGGGCACGAGTGGGCGGCGCTGACCGACCACTCGCCCCGGCTGACGGTGGCCCGCGGGCTGTCGCCCGAGCGGCTCCGCGAGCAGTTGGACGTGGTGGCGCGGCTGAACGAGACCTGGGCGCCGTTCCGGCTGCTGACCGGCATCGAGTGCGACATCCTCGACGACGGTTCGCTCGACCAGGAGCCCGGGCTGCTGGAACGGCTCGACGTGGTCGTCGTCTCCGTCCACTCCAAGCTGCGGATGGACGCGGCGGCGATGACCCGCCGCATGGTGGCGGCCGTACGCGATCCGCACGCGGACGTCCTCGGGCACTGCACCGGGCGGCTGCTGTCCGGGCGGGAGCGGCCGGAGTCGCGGTTCGACGCGGACGCCGTGTTCGCGGCCTGCGCGGAGTCGGGCACCGCCGTGGAGATCAACAGCAGGCCCGAGCGGCTGGACCCGCCCCGGCGGCTGCTGCGCCGGGCGGTGGCGGCGGGGGTGCTCTTCTCCGTCGACACCGACGCCCACGCGCCGGGCCAGCTCGACTGGCAGCCACTGGGGTGCGCCCGGGCCGAGGAGTGCGGCGTCCCCGCCGGGCGGGTGGTGACCACCTGGACGGCACCGGAGTTGCTCGCCTGGACGCGCGAGGGGCGGCTTCCGGCACGGGTGACCGGCGGCTGACCGGGGCCGCTCCCCCGCCCGGCACCCTCGCGCCGCACGGTCCGGCGCCGGTCGGGGCACGCCGGGGTGCGCCGGAGTGCGCCGTCCGGCGGGCCGTGGGGCCGTGGGGCCGTCATGCGGCGCCCGGTCAGGCGGCTGCCCTCCTCGGCCGCGACCGGCACAGGCGGCCGGCCGCCGTCACCGCCGGGCACCCGCAGGGCCGTACGGCGCACGCCTCGGCCGTACGCCGACCGGCCTGCCCGTCCCGCCGGGCAGAGGTGGGCCGACGCGGATCCCCGGCCCGGGGCGGCCGACCGCTGGAACGCCGGAGCCGAACGCCGGAGCCGGAGCCGGAGCCGAGCGAACCGCCACGCAGGGCCGCACACTCCGGCCGTCGGCGCCGCCGTCGGCGCCCGCCTCCGTCGCGGGCGCCGGGACCGACCCGTGACCGGAGCCAGGGCCGTAGTTCCGACGGGGCCTGATGCGTGACGGGCCGGACCGCCGCGTGCCGGCGCACCGTGCCGGCGGAGGGCCCCCGGTCCACCGGCCGGACGGGGTGAAACCGGGCCAGTGACGCGCATCACCGCAAAACATGGCAGAGGGTGGAACACCGGCCGGTGCCGCACCGTTGAACAGGACGTGGGCGCGGAGGGAACTGTGACCTCGGGCCACATCTTCCGCCCACGGGGACGATCGTTCGGCTGAAGCCCCGTGGAGCCCCCCGCCGAGAGGCGACCGCCCTTCGCGTCCACCCGAAGACCGCCCCGGCCGTGATCCCCCCGTCCGGCCGGGGCTCCCCTGAAAGCCCCCGCCCCGCCGGGGGCTTTCCCCTGCCCCGCCCCGCGTACGTCCCGCCCCGCCGGCACGGGGTGCCCGGCGCTTCACCGCCGGACGGGCGGAGGGAAGAGGGAACGCCCGACGGGACCTGCTCCGAGTCGGCTCGTGGCGCCGTCCTCGCCCGCGAGGAGCCGTCGCGGTCACGCGGGGGCCCGCACCCGCCCGGCGGCACCCCGCCGGCCCCGCCGGGTGCGAGCCGGGCACCGCTGGAACACTCCGTCGGGCACCCGACGGAGCCTTCGGAGCTCCGGTTCGGGGATACATGTGCCGTCCGGCCGGAGGTATGCGCGTGCCGGGGCACCACGGTGCGGCCCGCAGCCCACCGGAGCGGGCGTCAACGCACCACGACGCCCGCGCGGGCCCGCCGAGCGCTCAGCCGGGGGACTCGTCGGGGACCGGGTGCCCGGGGCCCGCGGCACCGGACCGGGGCGCGCCCCGGCGGCCGGTGCCCGCCTCGTCGGTGTCGGGAACGTCGTCCGCCGGACCCGTCCCGTCCTCCGCGCGGCCCCGGCCGCGCTCCGCGCCGGAGCCCCCGCGGCCGGCGCCCCCGCTCCCGCCGCCGTCCCTCCGCGGCCCCCCGCCGGGTCCCCCGCCACGGGACGTGCGGACCGGGGGGACGTCCCACGGGTCCTCGGGGCCGTCGGCCTGCTGGTCGGGCATGTCCCGGGGGACGGGGGCACCGCGCCTTCCGGGCGCGCCCCGCCGTCCGGTGCCTCCGGCACGGTGATCGTTCACGGCGCTCTCCTTCCGCGCTCCTGCCGGGTGTCCGACGGAACCGGGTAGCCCGCGCGCCGTCCCGCGAAACCCGGCCGCGCGGTGTCCGCCGCGCCTCAGCGGGGGGTGCGCTCCTCCAGGGCGGTGCGCCAGGCCGGGAGCGGGCTCTCCGGCGCGGGCTCGGGGCGCCTGCCGCCCCGGGCGAAGAACTCGGCCAGCGGCAGGATCGCCGCGCCGACGGTGACGGCGTCGGGGCCGAGCCGCCCCAGGTCCACCGTGACGTTCCCGGCGGGGTGGCGCAGCGCGTAGGAGACGGCGTGGCGGCGCACGGCGGGCAGGAGACGGGCGCCGAGCCGCAGCCCGGCCCAGCCGCCGATCAGGATGCGCTCCGGCTGGAAGAGGTTGACCAGGTCGGACAGGCCGGCGCCCAGGTACTCGGCGGTCTCCTCCAGGACGGCGAGCGCGACGGGGTCGGCCGGGCGGTCGTCGTCCGGGTGGGCCGCGGCGAGCAGGGCGTCCAGGGCGGTCTCCTCGTCGGCGCCCTCGGGCACCGGGCCGCCCGCCTCCCGCCAGCGGGCCAGCAGCGAGGCGGCGCCCGCGTACGCCTCCAGGCAGCCGAGCGCGCCGCAGCGGCAGCGGCGGCCCCTGACCCGCACCGTCAGGTGCCCCCACTCGACCGCCCGGCCCTCCTCGACCTCGGGGGTGACGAGGGAGGCGCCGAGGCCGGAGCCGAGCAGGACGACGGCCGCGTTGCGGGCGCCGCGCCCGGCGCCGAACCACATCTCGGCCTGCCCGACGGTCCGGACGCCGTTGTCCATCAGGTACGGGACGGAGTCGGGCAGCGCCGAGCGGGCGCGCAGCAGGGACTCCAGCGGGACCGCGTCCCAGCCGATGGTCTGCCCGTGGACGACGGCACCGCGGTCCGGGGTCCGCTCGACGATGCCGGGCACGCCGATCCCCACGCCGAGCAGCCGCTCGGGCGGGAGTCCGGCGGTGCGCAGCACCTCGCGGATGCCGTCGTCGACATGGCCGATGGTGGCGGCCACGTCGTGGCGGTGCTGGGGCACCGGGCGTTCGGCCCGGGCGAGTTCGGTCAGGGTGAGGTCGAAGAGCTCGACGCGCACCCGGGTCTCGCCGATGTCCACGCCGATCATGTGGCCGCTGCCCGGTGCCACCCTCAGCAGGGTGCGGGGTCTGCCGCCGTCGGAGTCGACGCTGCCGGCCTCCTCGACCAGGTCGTCCGCGATCAGGTCGGCGACGACGTTGCTCACGGAGCCGGAGCTGAGCCCGGTCGCCGGGCCCAGTTCGAAGCGGCTGAGCGGCCCGTCGAAGTAGAGCCGTTGCAGTACGGCCGTACGGTTGGCCCTTCTGAGGTCGCGTACCGTGCGCCCGTTCCGCCCCGCCATGTAGCTCCTCCGTAGGGTCCCGGGCTGAAACATACATCCGACGGGCCGTCATGTGCGACTTCCCTTTGTCCTTAATCCATGGAATGAGCCACCTACGGGGCGCTCGCGCGGGGATTGCCGGGCCGGGGAGGCCGGGGCCGGGACGCCGGAACGGCCCCCGGGACGCACCGCCGGAGCCCCCGCCGCGGCCCGCACCGGCCCGCACCGGCCCGCGCCGGAAAAACCGTTGGCCCCGCCACCGGCCGGGTCCCTACGCTACGCAGGAACCCAGGCAGCCTGAGTTCCGGCGACGGCTCCCTCCGGCGCCGGCCGCACCACCGGAGTCCCCCATGAGAACACTCACCGAGCAGGAGATCCGCGCCTCCTTCGTCAACTGCTCGAAGGGCGAGGCCAAGCGCGTCGCGATCCCCCGCGACCTGGACGGACTGCCGTGGGACGACCTGGACTTCCTGGGCTGGCGCGATCCGGGGGCACCGGACCGCAGCTATCTGGTCACCGAGCTCGGGGACACCCTGACCGGTGTGACGATGCGCTTCCAGCAGGGGCAGCGCGGATTCTTCCAGCGCAGCCTGTGCTCCCTGTGCCTGACCGGCCATCCCCGGGGCGGCGTCTCGCTGATGACGGCCCGCAGGGCGGGCCCGGCCGGGCGCGAGGGCAACTCGGTCGGCCTCTACATGTGCACCGACCTGGCCTGCTCCTTGTATCTGCGGGGCAAGAAGACCTCGCAGAGCGGTGCCCGCTACGAGGAGAGCCTCACCCTGGACGAGCAGGTCGCCCGCGCGACGGAGAACCTCTCCGCCTTCCTCGCCAAGGTCACCGCCTGACGGCCGAGGCGCCCGCCCCGCCGCTCCCGGCACCCCGCGCCCCCGTACGGGGGCGGTCCTCCCGCCGGGCGCTCCGTCCTTCCGGCACCGGCCGTCCCGGGTGCCGGGTCACGACACGTCCGGCGCCGTGCGGCGCGTGAGCGGTCCCCGCCGCCCCCGGCCGGATACCTTCCTGTCCGGATGTGTTCGACGCGCCGGGGGAAGGGAACTGCCCGAGGATGCTGGATGTACGCCGGGCCGCCGCGTCCGCCGCACGCCTGGTCGCCTGGCACCGGGACCCCACGGTCGTCCAGGCGCTGCGCTCGGCCGCCGCCGCGTCCATCGCCTATGTGATCGCGCTGCGGATCAGCCCCGAGGCGGCGCCGCTGACCGCTCCCCTCACCGCGCTCCTGGTCGTGCAGGTCACCCTGTACGCCACGCTCAAGACCGGCATCCGCCGGGTCAACGCCGTCGTCGCCGGGGTCCTGGTGGCGATCGCGTTCAGCGTGGTGGTGGGGCTGAGCTGGTGGAGCCTCGCCCTGGTGATCGTGGCCTCGCTGGGCGTGGGCCATCTGGTGCGGGCGGACGAGTTCGTCGCCGAGGTGGCGATCAGCGCGATGCTGGTGCTCGGCGTGACCGCGCACGGGACGCTGGCCTGGGCGCGGGTGGTGGAGACGCTGATCGGAGCGGCCGTCGGGCTGACCTTCAACCTCGTCCTCGCCCCTCCGGTCTGGGTGGACCAGGCCGCCGGTTCCATCGGGGAACTCGCCCGGAGAGTACGGCAGCTGCTGCTGCGGATGGGCGAGCAGGCGGCCGGCCGCACCGCGCACCACGAGGCCGCCGCACGGCTGCACGAGGCGCGGCGGCTGGACCACGACATCGCGCAGGTCGACGAGGACCTGCGGCAGGCCGAGGACAGCCTCCGTCTCAACCCCCGGGTCCGCGAGGGGCTGCTGAACCGGGTCGTGCTGCGCACCGGGCTGGACACCCTGGAGATCTGCACCGTCGTGCTGCGCGTCCTGGCCCGGAGCCTGACCGACCTGGCCCGCGAGCGCGAGCCGGAGCCGCTGTTCCCCCGGGAGACGGGCGCCGTCATCGAGCGGCTGCTCTCGGAGGTCGCGGACGCCGTGGTCAGCTTCTCGGTGCTGGTGACCAGCAGCGCCAGCGCCAACGCCGAGTCCGCGGAGGACCGGCTCGCCGCCGAGCTGCGGCAGGCCACGGCCACCCGGAACCGGCTGGAGCGGATGCTGCTGGCGGAGATCCGGCGCGAGCCGCGCCAGTGGCAGTTGCAGGGCGCGGTGCTGGCCGAGGTGGACCGGATCATCGACGAGATGGACACCGAGCACCGCTCGCGCCGTCTGCTGGAGGAGCTGGACCGGCACACCCGCGAGCAGCGCGAACGGCGGCCCCGGCTGACCCGTCTGCGCGACCGTCTGCTGCGGAGGGGGAACCGCGGCACCCGGCGTTCGCGTTCTCGGTGAGGAAGCGTGCCGCGGCAAGGGTGGCACGACCGGCGGGCCGTCCCGCCGCGGACACGTCCCCGTGCGCCCGGTCCGGACGCACGGGTGCCGGACGGCGCGTCCGGTGCGGCACGGTGGGCACGGCGCGTCCGGTACGGACGGTGGGAACGGAACCACAGGGGGCCAGAGGGATGAGCGACAGCACGGTACGGATCGAGGGGAACGGGCTGCGCCTGCCGGGAGGGGTGTCGGTGCGGTTCATCCGCACACTGCGGCTGCCCGAGACCGGCACGCACGCGCTGCCGCCGGGACTGGGCGAGTTCCCGGTCCGCCGGGTCGCGGATCACGCCGACACCGTGCCGCCGGAGTGGCGAGCGCGCGGCGGGGTGATGGTGCCGATGTATCTGCGCGAGGCGATGTGGCTGAGTTTCGCCGGCACGACGGAACCGGCCGCGCTCCAGGTCGGGGTGGGCAAGGTGTGCGCGGTCTCGGGCCGCCCCTGGAGCGACCGGCTCCGCCGCGATCCGCAGAACTACGTCGTCCTCCCCCGGCAGCCCTGGCTGGACGGCATCAACTCCGGGAGGGGCACGGTCCGCCAGTTCGTGGCGGTGCCGCTGGGCCTGGGGGCGACCGTCGAGGGCCAGGTGACCGGCGAGGAGGTGTGGGGCGGCGTGCAGGTGCAGTCCTTCGCGCTCGGCGAGGAGGCGCGGGAGCGCTGGCGCGCCGCGCAGCGCCGCCTGGCCATGGCGCCGCGCGGCCGCGGCGCCCTCGCCGCCGGGCCCCCGCCCCCGGGCACCGCGCCGATGCCGGCCCCCGCCGCGCCGGGTTCGCCGCCGCCGTCCGGTGGCGGCCCGGCCGTGCCCGCGATGGGGCTGGGCGTCGGGGGCAGCATGCGCCAGGAGGTGTACCGGGACGAGCGCCCCGCCGAGCACTGGGCGGACACCCCGGTGGGCCGGGTCTTCGTCCATCTGGTGACGCCCCCGCAGTGGCGGCGGATCACCGGCGAGGTGCCGCCGCCCTCCCCCGTGGACCGCGCGGCGTACACCCGGGCCGGACTGCCCTGGTACGCCTACGACGACGAGGACGCCCGGGACCTCTCCCCGGCCGGGCCGCTCACGGACGTCCGGCCGGTCGGGGACTGGCTCGGCGACGACCACCAGCCCTGGCAGCCGCCCGCGCCGCACCAGGTGCACCGGCTCAAGGCCCCCGGCTCCCCGGTGGAGGACGGCGACTGGTAGGCCCGGGCGGGCGCGGCCGGGGCGGGGCGGCTCCCGGCGGGGTCAGCGGTGCCCGCGCTCGGGGCGGTGGTGCTGCCGGGCGCGGTGGCAGGAGGCGGCGTCCGCCTGGGTGAGCAGTACGTGCATCCGCTCGGTGAGCTGGGCGGCGCTGTCGGCGGGGGCGTGGAAGGGGAGCCGTACGTCGCCGTGGGCGCGGGCGCGTTCGATGCGCAGTGTCAGCCCGTGCCGGTCGACGGCGAGCGGACGGACCCGCACCGCCCCGTGCAGGCTGCGGGCGTCGACCAGCCGGCTGAGCCGCTCCACCGCCTCGCCGTGGCAGTCGGCGAGATGGGTCAGCAGCCCGGCCTCGGCCAGGGCGAGGGGGTCGGGCTCGGCGGCGGCGAACTCGTCGGCGTCGACCACCACGGCGCCGGAGGCCCGGCGCAGCACCACCCGGGTCGTCCGGAAGGCGAGGTGCCCGTCCTCGGCCGCCAGCCACCCGACCAGCCAGAGCCGGGCCCGGACCCGGCGCCGCACCGGGACGGGGGCCACGTCGGCGAACTCCAGCACGGCGGACGGCTCCCCGCGCGGGGCGCAGATCGCGGCGGCCACGAGGGGGCTGTCCTCCGGCACCCGCAGCAGCACCCGGCCGTCGTCGGCCACGGTGTGCGCGCCGACGAACTCCTCGCGGCCGCACTCGGCGGTCACCGCACAGGACCACGCGGCGGCGAGCACGGAGCGGGCCTGCTCCGCCGCGGCGGGCGCGGCCGTCCAGGTGTCGTTCTCGCCCATCCCCAACCTCCGTCGTCAAGTTCTTTAGGTAAGGCTTGCCTAACTTAGCGGAGATCGCGGTGCGCGCCAACCGGAACCGGTGATCCCGGAGGGGTCTTTCGACGCGTGGAGGGGCGCACGGCGGCACTGCGCGTGCGCGTCGGACGGCGCATGACGGCGGGTCACCACGAGGAGGGCCCGGCGGGGCGGGCACGGGGACCGACCGGGAACCGGCCGGCGAACGGACCGGACACCGCCCGTCACGGGCCCGTCGGGGCCGGTCCGGCACCCGGCCGGGACACCACGCGGGGCCGGGGCGGGAGCGGGAGGCCCGAGCAGGAGCGGGAGGCCGGGACGGGGGCCCGGGGCCCGGGGCGGTGGTCCAAGGTCCCGGGGAACCGGGCGCAGGGAGCCGGACCCGGGTCAGGGGCGCCCGGTCCAGTGGGCGGGGCGCTCGACCGCCCCGGGCAGCCGGGTCCCCGCGCCGCCCCGGGCGGCGGTGACCTGCGGCTGGGTCAGGAAGAGCGCGCCGGTCAGATCGGCGTCGGTCAGATCGGTGTCGCGCAGGTCCGCGCCGATCAGATCGGCGCCCCGCAGATCGGCGCCGGTGAGGTCGGCGGCGATCAGGCAGGCGCCGCGCAGGTCGGCGCCCCGCAGATCGGCACCTCTGAGACGGGCGCCCAGCAGATCGGCGTGGCGGCGGTTCTTCTTCCTGCCCCGCGCGTCCGGCCGGGCCAGCTCGCTGGTGCGCAGGAGCAGCACGTTGACCCGCTGCCGGTGCGCGGGCACGTCCAGGGCGGTCAGTTCCGCGGGGGTCCCGGCGGCGAGCCGCTCGGTGTCGTCCCGCAGGCCGCGCAGTTCGGCGTGGAGGGACCGGGCGGCGGGCACGGCCAGTGCCTCGGTCAGGTACCAGAGCAGTTCGTGCAGTTGGCGGACGACGGGGAAGACGTCGAACATGCCGCGGGCGTGTCCGGGCGGGCCGGTGCGCCAGTCCTGTCCGCCGAAGGTCTCGCGCGAGACCCGCTGCCCGGCGCCGAAGCAGTCGTAGACGGTGCAGCCGCTGAAGCCCTCGCGGCGCAGCACGGTGTGGATGCCGCAGCGGCTGTCCGCGCGCAGGTTGCGGCAGGGTGTCCCGGCCGCCTTGTCCACCGCGAAGTCGGCCGAGGCGGCGAACGGCAGCGCCACGCAGCACAGTCCGAAGCACCGGGCGCAGTCGCCGCGCAGTTCCGCCGGGGCGGCCCCCTGTTCTCCCATGGCGTTCAGCATAGGGAACGGCGGGCCGGTCCCGGGCACGGGGGCCGCCCGTGCCCGGCAGCCGGTTCAGCCGCGGTCGGCGGGCACCGCCAGGCGGGCCAGGCGGTCCGGGTCGGCGAGGATGTATATGCCGGTGATGAGGTCGTCGGTGACGGTGAGGGTGAGGACCGATCCGATCCGGCCGTCGACGAGGCTGAGCAGGCCCAGCGAGTCGTTGACCACGATCTGGCGGGCCACCGCGTTGTAGCGGGCGAACAGCAGTGCCGATCCGGCCACGGTCCGCGCGCCGCGCAGCGTCTTGGACCCGGCCGCGCCCCTGACCAGGGCGCCCGCGTCGGCCCGCAGCACCACGTCGGGGTGGAGGACGGCGACCAGCGCCTCGAAGTCACCGGTGCGCGCGGCGGCCTGGAAGGCGTCGAGGGCCCGGCGCTGGCGGCCGAGGTCCGGGTCGGGCGGCGGGCCGGCGTCCCGGACCCGGCGGCGGGCGCGCGAGGCCAGTTGCCGGGTGGCGGCCGGGGTGCGCTCCACGACGGGGGCGATGTCGTCGAAGGGCACGGCGAACATGTCGTGCAGGACGAAGGCGAGCCGTTCGTCGGGGGTCAGGCTCTCCAGCACGACGAGCAGCGCGACGCCCACCGAGTCGTTGCGCAGGGCCTCCTGCTCCGGGTCGGCGGGGACGAGGGGCCGGAGCACGGGGTCGGGCACGAAGGTGTCGTCGATCGGCTGCTCGCGGCGGGCGGCGCGCGAGCGCAGCAGGTCCAGGCAGATCCGGCCGGTGACGGTGGTGAGCCAGGCGCCGAGGCCGACAAGGGCGGCGGTGTCCGTGCGGCGCAGCCGCAGCCACGCCTCCTGGACGGCGTCCTCCGCCTCCGAGGGCGAGCCGAGCATGCGGTGGGCGACCGCCCGGAGCCGTCCGCGGTGCTCCTCGAAGCGCTCCGCGAGCAGGGTCTCGTCGCTCACGGCGGTCACCGGGGGAAGAGTTCGAAGGAGACCGCGGGCCGTCCGCCGAAGCGCCGTCCGGCCTCCTCGGTGGCGCCCAGGAGGAAGCCGCGGACGTACGTCTCCGGGTCCTCGTCGGTCAGCACCTCGAGGTAGGTGCGGTGCGCCAGCAGGGAGCGCACGCCGCGCTCCAGGCCCCGGCTCGCGTCCACGGCGTGCGTGGGGGCGCCGGAGCCCGCGACGGCGACCCAGCGGACCCCGTCCCACGGGTCGAGGCCCCGCTCGGCCAGCTCGGGGAAGATCCAGCGGTTGCCGGCGTCGGCCGCCGCGTCGAGCGTGGCGCGGCCGACGGCGACGTGGTCCGGGGTGTTCCAGGCGACGCCGCCCCAGGTGTCGTGGTGGTTGAGGGTGAGGACCAGCTCGGGGCGGTGCCGGCGGATCGCGGCGGCGATGTCGCGGCGCAGCTCCGTGCCGTAGACGACGACGCCGTCCGCGTGGTCGAGGAACTCGACCCGGTCCACGCCGACCTCGGCGGCGGCGGCCCGCTGCTCGCGCTCGCGCAGGGGGCCGCACTCGGCGGGCGGGAGGGTGTCGATGCCCGCCTCGCCGCGGGTCACGAGGAGGTAGGAGACCTCACGGCCCTCGTCGGTCCAGGCGGCGACGGCGGCGGAGCAGCCGTACTCCAGGTCGTCCGGGTGGGCGACGACGGCCAGGGCGCGCTGCCAGTCGCCGGGCAGGGGATCGAGTTGCGGGGGCGTCGGCTCGGTCATGTCCGCACAGTAACCGGTGTCCGCGGCACCGCTCCCGGTCAGCTCGCCGCCGGGGCGGCCACGGGGGGGTGCCGTGGGCCGGACGGGGGACCACGCCGGGGCGCGCCCGGCGTGGTCGTCCGGCGGTCGCGTCCGGCGGTCCCGTCCGGCCGCCGGGTCAGACCTCGTCGCGGGCGAGGCCGAGGAGCCGGTCCAGGACGCGGGGGCCGCCGGTGCGGACGCCGTCGTGCTCGAACTCGTCGGTGACCCAGGTGCGCAGCCCCCGCACGGCGCGGGCGGTGGCCAGCGAGTGGGACGTCTCGACGTACATGTCGTCGTGGTAGACGGCCGCGGCGGCGGGCACCTCGTTGGCGGCGAGCCGGGCGGGGTCGTACAGGGGGGTCCAGCCGGTTCGGGCGGCGAGCAGTTCGGCGGTCTCGCGCAGCGGGCGCAGGGCCGGGTCGCAGTCGAACATCCAGGGGTGGATGGTCTCGCCGGTGAACAGGAGCGGTGCGTCCCCGGCGAGGGTCCGCTCGGCGTCGAAGCCGGGGAACTCGGCGCGGACCCGTTCGGCGGCCCAGGCGGTGGGGCGGGAGTCCTGGCCGTAGATGGCCTCGTGGACGAGGGCGTACAGGGGGTTGCCCGCGAACGAGAGGAGGGCCCGGACCTGCTCCTGGAAGGAGTCGGACAGCTCACTGCCCCCGGGGGCGCGCACGAAGGCGTCCTCCAGGAGGAAGTGGAGGCGGTGGCTGCCGTCGCCGCTGCCGAGCATGAGGCCGAGGGACTGGAAGGCCTCCGCGGTGAGCCGGTAGCCGCCGGGCAGGACCACGTCGTGGGTGAGCAGGTGTTCCGCGATGCGGCGGGCGCGCTCGACGTCCTGGGGGTAGCGGTGGTAGTGCGCGGCGACCTTGCGGGCGACGCGCGGGTAGGCGGCCCGGTAGACGTCGTCCGCGTGGGCGTCCAGGGAGGGCAGTCCCCCGGTGATCAGGGCGGTCTCCAGGCCCTCGGGCGCCAGGGACAGGTAGGTGAGGGTGCAGAAGCCGCCGAAGCTCTGGCCGAGGACGGTCCACGGGGCGCCGCCGGTCACCTGGGGACGGACGGCCTCGCAGTCGCGGACGATGGAGTCGGCGCGGAAGAGGGCGAGGTGTTCGGCCTGCTCGGCGGGGCCGCCGCGGAGCGGGAGGGTCTGCCGGTTGGCGGGGGTGGAGGCGCCGGTGCCGCGCTGGTCGAGGAGGAGCACGCGGTACTCCTCCAGGGCCCGGCCGAGCCAGGCCGGGCGGCCGACGAAACGATTCGCCCCGAAGCCTGGGCCGCCCTGGAGGTAGAGCAGCCACGGCAGGTCGCCCCGGTGCGCCCGGTCACTCGCGACGACCTCGCGGGCGAAGAGCTCGATCGTCTCCCCGGCGGGGTCGTCGTGGTCGAGGGGGACGGTGAACCGGCGGTCGGTGAGGACGACGCCGGGCTGGCGGTAGCTGACGCTCAAGGGGGCTCCCGGGAGGGACGGATGGTACGGGTGAATCTTCGGTGCGTGTCCCAGTTCAGCACATGGCCCTGCGGCCCCCGACGGCCGGGACGGCGGATCGTGCGGAGCACCGCCCCCGGCGGGTGCCCCGGCGGGCCCTCCGGAGCCCCGGATTCCGGCCGGGAGGGGTGGTGCCGGCACCACCCCCGGGACGGGTTCCGCGCCCCGTGTGCGGCGCCCTGGGCCTGCGTAGCGTCGGAACCGAGGCGCCGCACCGGGCGGCGCCGCCACGGAGGGTGATGACGATGCCGCGCGCCAGGAACCGGTCCCCGCAGGACCCCGGCCCCCATCCCGAGGCGCTCCGGCTGACCGGGGTGACCCGGGTCCACGGCACCGGCGCGGGCGCGGTGACCGCGCTGGACGGGGTGGGCCTGAGCCTGGCCCGGGGCACCTTCACCGCGGTGATGGGGCCGTCGGGCTCGGGCAAGTCGACGCTGCTGCGGTGCGCGGCGGGCCTGGACCGGCCGGACTCCGGCACCGTGCACGTGGACGGCGCGGAGCTGACCGGCGGCGGCGAGGCGGAGCTGACGCGGTTCCGGCGGGGCCGGATCGGCTTCGTGTTCCAGCAGTACAACCTGCTGGACACGCTGACGGTCGCGCAGAACACGGTGCTGCCGCTCCGGCTCGCCGGGCGGCGCGCCGACCGGCGGCGGGTCCACGACGCCCTGACCTCCGTCGGCCTGGGCGACCGCCTCGGCCACTACCCCGACCAGCTCTCCGGGGGCCAGCGGCAGCGGGTGGCCATCGCCCGGGCGCTGGTCACCGAGCCCCGGCTGGTCCTCGCCGACGAGCCCACCGGCGCCCTGGACACGCGCAGCGCTCGGCAGGTGCTCGGGCTGCTGCGGGAGGCGGTGCGCGGGCACGGGCGGACGGTGGTGATGGTGACCCACGACCCGGTCGCCGCCTCCTGGGCGGACTCGGTGGTGTTCCTGGCCGACGGGCGGCTCGCCGGGCGGCTGGACGCGCCGGCCCCGGAGGCGGTCGCGGAGCGGCTGACGCACCTCGGCGACGCCGTGCCGACGGGGGTGTGAGCGGTGTTCGCACTGGCTCTGCGGTCGGTACGGAAGCGGCCCGGACGGTTCCTCGTCACCCTGCTGTCCGCGTTCCTCGGCGCGGTGGTCGTCATGGCGTTCCAGTCGCTGCGGGACACCGCGGCGCGGGGCGGCGCCGACGCGGCCGGCGCCGAGGCGCTGCGCACCGCGGCCGCGGTGGTGGGCGGCTACGGCGCGCTCCTGGTGTTCCTCGCGGTGGCCTCGGCGCTCACGGTCGCCGTACGGCAGCGCGCGGACGAACTGGAGCTGCTGCGCTGCTCGGGGGCGACCCCGGCGCAGCTCACCCGGATGGTGGTGGGCGAGGCGGTGGCCGTGGCGCTGGCGGGGACGCTGCTGGCGGTGGGCCCGGCGGTGTCCGGCGGGCGGGCGCTGCTGGAGCTGTTCCAGGACGGTGGCCAGGTGTCCCGGTCCGTCGTCCCCGTCTTCGGGCCGGCCGCGCTCGTCAGCGGCGCGGCCGTGACGGTGGCCGCGTCGGCGGGCGCGGCGGTCCTGGCGCTGCGCCGGGTGACGCGGCGGCGCCGGGAGCGCCCCGGGGCCCGGCGGGCCCTCGCGTGCGCCGCGCTGGTGTGCGGCGGTGCGGGGGTGTCGGCCACCTTCCTGCTCCCGGCCACGGCCGAGGCCCTGATGGCCCCGCCCGCCTACGGGGCGATCCTGCTGTCGGCGGGGCTCGCGCTGCTCTCGGCCCGGCTGCCGGCGGCGGTGCTCGCCCGGCTGCCGTTCACCGGGGCGGCCGGGTGGATGGCGGCGCGCACCCTGCGGGCGCGGTCCGCCGGGCTCGGCGGGGTGCTGGTGCCGCTGATCCTGTTCACCGCGGTGTCCACGGCGACGCTGACCATGCAGGCGGTGGAGAGCGACGCCGTCGCGGCCTCGGGGCTGGTCCGGCCGGCGGAGGCCGGGAGCCTGCGGACCCTCAACCTCGCGGTGGTCGGCGTCGTCGCGGTGTTCGTCTGCGTGATGCTGGTGAACTCGCTCTACGCGGCGACGTCGTACCGGTCCCGCGAGTTCGGCGGCCAGCGGCTGGCGGGGGCGACGCCGGGGCAGGTGCTCGCCGCGGTCGGCGCCGAGGCCGCCGCGCTCACCGTGACGGGGGTGTCGCTGGGGACGGTGGCCGCGCTGGCGGGGGTGGTGCCGTTCACCCTGGTCCGCGCCGACGGCGTGGTGCCGGACCGGTTCCCCGGCGTCTGGCTGGCCGTGGTGTCGCTCTCGGCGGTCCTGACCCTGGGCACCAGCCTGGTGACGGCCCGGCGGGCCCTGCGCGTCCCGGCGGTGCGGGCGGTGGGGGCTTCCGCGCCGCCCACGTGACAGCGGACCTGAACAAGCGCTTGGATAGGACCCGTTGGCAAGTCCGTCCCGTGCTGGAGGTCCCGGTGTTCACTTCCGTCGACGATGTCCGCGACCGGCTCGCCGGGACCGGGTACCTGGCCTCGCCGTCGGTCGCCACGGCCGTGTTCCTCGCCGCCCGGCTGGGCAAGCCGCTGCTGGTGGAGGGACCGGCCGGGGTCGGCAAGACCGAACTCGCCAAGGCGGTCGCCCAGGTCGGCGGCGCCCGGCTGGTGCGGCTCCAGTGCTACGAGGGCGTCGACGAGTCCCGCGCCCTGTACGAGTGGAACCACGCCAAGCAGTTGCTGCGGATCAGCGCGGGACGCGACGAGAGCTGGGACGAGACCCGGACGGACATCTTCGGCGAGGAGTTCCTGCTCGCCCGGCCGCTGCTGACCGCGATCCGCGGCGACGACCCCAAGGTCCTGCTGGTCGACGAGACCGACAAGGCCGACATCGAGGTGGAGGGGCTGCTGCTGGAGGTCCTCGGCGACTTCCAGGTGACCGTCCCGGAGCTGGGCACGATCACCGCGACCCGCCGCCCCTTCGTGGTGCTCACCTCCAACGCGAGCCGCGAGCTGTCGGAGGCGCTGCGCCGCCGCTGCCTCTTCCTCCATCTGGACTTCCCCGACGAGGAGCTGGAGCGGCGGATCGTGCGGACCCGGGTGCCGGGGCTCGACGGGGCCCTCGCCGCCTCGCTGGTGCGGGTGGTGGGCGCGCTGCGCGCGATGGACCTGCGGAAGGCGCCGTCGGTGGCCGAGACCATCGACTGGGCCCGCACCCTCCTGGCGCTCGGCGCCGGAACGCTCGACGAGGGCCTCGTGCGGGACACCCTGGGCGTCGTCCTCAAGCACCAGGAGGACGTGGTGCGGGCGACGGCCGGGCTCGACCTGGACGCGCTGTGACCGACGGCGCGGCCGGCGGGAACCCCGCCGGGGAGGTCGCGGGGCGGCTGACGTCCCTGGTGGCGGCGTTGCGCGCGCACGGCTTCCGGATCGGCACCGGGGAGAGCGTGGACGCGGCGCGGGCCGTGGCGGAGCTGGGGATGGCGGACCGGGCGCTGCTGCGGGAGGGGCTGGCGGCGACGCTGCTGCACACCGCCGGGCAGCGGCGGGTGTTCGACCCCGTCTTCGACCTCTACTTCCCGCGCGCGGTGGGCGGTCCGGCGCCCGGGCCCGAGCCGGGACCGGGCGGACGGGAGGCGCTGCGCGACCGGCTCGCCGCCGCGCTCGCCGACAACGACCGGGCACTGCTGGAACGGCTGGCCGCGCGGGCGGTCGGGGAGTTCGGCGGCTACGGCGCCCCCGGCGGCGCGCCCAGTCCCGGCGGCACGAGCGGGGCGGGCGGCGGGGGCGGTGCCGCCGCCCCGGGCGCGGGCGGCTGGTCCTCGCACCAGACGCTCGACCGGGTGCGGCCGCAGACCGTGCTCGCCCGGGTCCGCGACGACCTCCGGGCGCGCGGCGGGGACGGCGGGTTCACGGACCGGCTGCTGGAGGACGAGATCCGGCGCCGCGTCGAGGAGTTCCGCCGGATGGTGGCGGCCGAGGCGCGGCGCCGGTCGGCCGAGCGGCGGGGGCCCGACGGGATCGCCCGCCGCGCGGTGGCCCCCACGCCCGACCGCGTCGACTTCCTCCAGGCGGGCCGGCCGCAGCTCGAGGAACTGCGCCGCACGGTGCGGCCGCTGGCCCGCAGGCTCGCCACCCGGCTGGCGGCCCGCCGCCGCCGGGCGCACTGGGGCACCGTCGACCTGCGGCGCACGCTGCGCGGTTCGCTGTCGACGGGCGGGGTGCCGATGCGGCCGGTGCTGCGACGGCGGCGGCCGGTGCGGCCCGAACTGGTGCTGCTCTGCGACGTGTCGGGATCGGTGGCCGGGTTCTCGGACTTCACGATGCTGCTGGTACAGGCGCTGCACGAGCAGTTCGCGAAGGTGCGGGTGTTCGCCTTCGTCAACCGGACCGACGAGGTGACCGGTCTGCTGGAGCGCGGCGCCGCCGACCCGGAGGGGCTCGGTGCCCGGATCGCGGCGGGGGCGACGCTCAGTTCCCGGCACGGCAGCAGTGACTACGGCCTCGCGCTGGGCGAGTTCGTGGAGCGGTTCGGGGATGCGGTCGGCCCGCGTACGACGGTGTTCGTGCTCGGTGACGCCCGGACCAACAGGACCGATCCCAACACGGCCGCCGTACGGCGGATCACGATGCGGGCGCGGCGGGTCTACTGGCTCAACCCCGAGCCGCGCTCCCGGTGGGGCACCGGCGACTCGGCGGCACCGGCGTACGCGGCGCTGGTGGAGATGCACGAGTGCCGTGACGCCCGGCAGCTCGGCGCCCTGGTGACCCGGCTGATGCCGGTGTGAACGGCCCCCGGGGCGACGGCCGTCCCGGGAACCGCCCACGGCCCCGGCGCCGCCGGGCACCCCTGACCACGCGGCCCCTCCCCCGGCGACCGGGCGGAGGGCCTTCCCCGGTGCCCGCACACCGGCCGGCGGGCCCGCGCAGTGGCTCCCCCCGGCGGCGGCTCCCCGGGCGGCGGCCGTTCGCGCGACGGGTCCCCGGGCACGGCGAATCGACGGCGCGGCCCCGGCGGTCCGGGCCCCGCCGTCGTTTGACAGGCGAAGATCAGTT
Source organism: Streptomyces sp. NPDC107521 (assembly GCF_055598485.1). Lineage (NCBI taxonomy): Bacteria > Bacillati > Actinomycetota > Actinomycetes > Kitasatosporales > Streptomycetaceae > Streptomyces > Streptomyces sp. NPDC107521. The sequence continues at coordinate 135,856 of NZ_JBVKAT010000011.1, read as the reverse complement.
CCTCATGCTTGTACTAATGAATTAATGAAAGCATGGAAGGTGACGTGGTCGAGTACCGGATCGATCGGCGGAGCGGCGTACCGGCCTATGTGCAGATCGTGCGGCAGACGGAACAGGCGCTGCGCATGGGTGTCCTCCAGGTCGGGGACAAGCTGCCGACGGCCAAGGAGGTCGTCGCCGCCACCGCCATCAACCCCAACACCGTGTTCCGCGCCTACCGCGATCTGGAGCAGGCCGGCCTGGTCCGCTCCCGGCGCGGGCTCGGCACCTTCGTGACGCGGTCGCTGGCCCGGCCCGGCGCGGAGGACGACTCCCCGCTGCGGGCGGAACTGGCGCGGTGGATCGGCAGGGCCCGGGAGACCGGCCTGGACCGGGACGACGTGCTCGCCCTGGTCACCGCGGCCCTGGACGAGCACGAACGGTCGGGGGACGCGCCGCACCGGCCGGGGGAACACCACGGCACACAGGAACGAGACGAACGGCACCAGCGAGATGAGCGACACGAGCACGACCCGGGCCGCCCGGCGCGGCGCGAGGAGGACATATGACCGGGCCTGACGAGCCCGCCGCGCTGCGCGCCGGGGACCTGCGGTTCCGGTACCGGCCGCGCGGCGACTGGGCCCTGCGGGACTGCGCCCTCACGGTGCCCCGCGGCCGTGTCGCCGCCCTGGTCGGCCGCAACGGCGCGGGCAAGAGCACCCTGCTGCACCTGGCCGGGGGCCTGCTGCGCCCCACCGGCGGGGAGATACGGTCGCTGGGCCTCGTCCCGGACACCGCGGACGCCCGCGCCCGGGTCGCCCTGCTGACCCAGGAGAAGCCCCTGTACCCCCGCCTCACCGTGGCCGGGACGCTGCGCATGGGCGCCCGGCTGAACCCCTCGTGGGACTCCGCCACCGCCGAGCGGGTGGCGTACGAGGGCGGCATCCCGCCGACGGCCCGCGTGGGCGAGCTGTCGCCGGGCCGGCGCACCCGGGTGGCGCTCGCCCTGGCCCTCGGCAAGCGGCCCGAACTGCTGCTGCTGGACGAGCCGCTCGCGGACCTCGACCCGGTGGTGCGCGGCGAGATCATGGCGACGCTGATGACCGAGGCGGCCGAGCGCGAGATGAGCATCGTGCTCTCCTCCCACGTCCTGCCCGACCTGGAGCAGACCTGCGACTGGGTGCTGCTGCTGCGGGACGGCCGGATCGAGCTCAGCGAGGACGCCGACGCGCTCCGCGACGCCCACGCCCTGGTCACCGGGCACATCGACGACGAGCCCGCGCTCGCGGGCCACACCGTCGTGCACCGGAGCACCCACGGCCGGCAGCTCACCGCGCTGGTGCGGACCCGCGGTCCGCTCCGGGGCCGGCTGCGGGTGGAGCGGCCCGGCCTGGAGGACATCCTCCTGGCCCGCCTGCGGGCTGACACCCCTGCGACCGACCGCACCCCGGGCACCACCGGCGCGCGGGACCCGAAGGAGGCGGCGTGAAGGGCTCGTTGTGGCTGGCCTGGCGCCAGCAGCGGGTACTGGTGCTGTGCGCCGTCGCCGTCCTGGCGGCCGCCGCGCTGCTCGCCGCCCACCACCGCTCCACGATGCTGGACGACCTGAGCAGCGGCCTCTACGACCACTGCGCCCCGGGTCCGCTGCACTGCACCCGCCCGGAGGACGGGCTGCCGCTGACCCTGGACGTGGCGCCGCTGAGGCTGCTCGGGGCGCTCGTCACGGTCCTGCCCGTACTCATCGGCATGTTCTGGGGCGCGCCGCTGCTGGGCCGCGACCGCGAACTGGGCACCCACCGGATGGTGCTGGCCCAGGGCGTGAGCCGGTGGCAGTGGTTCATCGCCCGGTTCGCGCTCGCCGCGGTGGGCACCGCGGTCCTCTCGGGCGGTCTCGTCCTGCTGTTCCGCTGGTGGCGGGAGCCCGCCGCTGACCGCAGCTACGGCGTGTTCTGGTACGAGGCCACGGCCCTGACCGGCTCCGGACCGGCCGCCGTCGCCGCCGCCCTGTTCGGCCTGGCGGCGGGCACCCTCGCCGGTCTGCTGGCCCGCCGGGTGCTGTCCGCGATGGCGTGGACGCTGCTGGCCACCGCCGTGACCGCGGTGCTGGTGCAGTGGAGCCACCGGGCCCGTCTCCTGGTCCCGCCCCGGCGCTACGTCAGCCAGGGCTGGGCGCCCAAGCCGCCGATGGGCGAGAAGTGGTCCACCGGCGACTACGGTCTGCTCACCGCCTCCGGACGCGCCGACTCCGTACTGAGCTGCGCCTTCCCCTCCGGCCGGGAACTGCGCGCGTGCATGACCGAGCACGGGTACACCGCCCGCTTCTACCGGGCCAACCCCCCGGGCGACTACTGGGCCTTCCAGTGGACCGACACGGTGCTCCTCGGCGGGCTCGCCCTCCTCCTCGTCGCGGCCTCGGCGCTGCTGCTGCGCCGCCGCCTCTGACACCCGCGCGACCCCGCGCCCACCGCCCCGCCATCCCCTCTCCCCACCCCGTCACGGAGGTCGATCCGTCATGCCCGAGGACGCCAAGTCCCCCGCCAAACTGCGCAGCAACCGCGCCGCGCTCACCCACAAGGTCGGCTACGCGCTGCGCCATCCCGAGCGGGTCGGGCCCTATGTGCGCCGGGCCGGCCGGGACGCCTGGCTGCGGCTCAAGCACCCCGACCACGTCGGCTACTACCGGGCCGTCATGGCCTCCGACACCCGCCGCAACCCCGAGGCGGCCGTCGGCAGCCGCACCCACGACCGCTGGCTGGCGCTCGGCCGGATGCAGTTCGACTACCTGGTGGAGCACGGACTGCGCCCCGGGCACCGGATGCTCGACATCGGCTGCGGCAATCTGCGCGGCGGCTGGCGGTTCATCGACCACCTCGACGCCGGGCACTACTACGGCATCGACATCTCCCCCGACATCCTGATCGCCGCCAAGGCGACGCTCGCGGAGCGCGGACTGCAGGCCAAGCTGCCCCACCTGACCATCACCGGCGACCTCACGCTGGACTTCCTGCCCGACGGCCACTTCGACGTCATCCACGCGCACAGCGTGTTCTCCCACTCGCCGCTGGGCGTCATCGACGAGTGCCTGGCGCACGTCGGCCGCGTCCTCACCCCCACCGGGTTCTTCGACTTCACCTTCGACCGCACCGAGGGCACCGAACACCAGGTGCTCCGCGAGGACTTCTACTACCGCACCGAGACCCTCCTCGCCCTCGCCGAGCGGCACGGACTGCACGCGCGGTTCATGGAGGACTGGGAGAGCCGCCCGCACGGCCAGTCGAAGATCCGGGTCGGCCGCGCGCCGCTGCCCGGATAGGGGGGCGCGCGGTGGTGGTCCCGGCCCGCGGCGCGGCGCGCGCCGGGACCGCCGCCGGACCCGGGACCGGGCGGCCGGGTGCGGGCGGAGCCGGTGACGGAGGTACGCCTCCCGTGTGATCGGCCCGCAAGTCCTGCCTGTTTCGCGGGGATTGCCTGCTAAGCATGCGGAGTCCGCGTCACACGGACCGGCACCGCCGAGCAGGGCGGCCACGGGGTGTGGACGGCGTACACCGGCGCGCGCGGCCCCCAGCACCCGTGCCGGCGTGCGTGGGACGACCGCACCGGGCCGCAGGGCCCCGTGCCGCTCGCCCCCGGCCTCCCTCCGCCCGCACGAGAGGACACCAGATGGCGCCCACGGGCCGTCACCGCGCACCGGCCGAACACGCCTCCTCCCCGCACGACGCCGTACTCGCCGCCGCCGCCCGGCATCCGGGGCGCCGGCGCTTCCTGACGGTCGCCGCGGCCACCGCCGCGCTGGCCTTCTCCACCAACCTTCCGGCCCGGGGCGCGTCGGCCCCCCGGCGGCTGGACGCCAACCGGATCGACCGGGACCCGTTCACCCTCGGGGTGGCCTCCGGCGACCCGATGCCGGACTCGGCGCTGCTGTGGACCCGGCTGGCGCCGGAGCCGTTCGAGGCGGACGGGGGCCTCGGGCAGCGACGGGTGACGGTGGAGTGGGAGGTGGCGCTCGACGAGCGGTTCGCCCGTGTCGTGTTCCGGGGCAGCGCCCAGGCCCTGCCCGAGTACGCGCACAGCCTCCACGTCGAGGTGGCGGGCCTGGCACCGGGCACCGTCTACCACTACCGCTTCCGCACCGGCGGCTGGCTGAGCCCGGCCGGCCGCACCCGCACCGCGCCCGCGCCGGGCTCCGCCGCCCCCTCGCTGAGGCTCGCGGCCGTCTCCTGCCAGGCGTACCAGGACGGCTACTACACCGCGCTGCGGCACGTCGCGGAGGACGACGTGGACGTGGTCCTCCATCTCGGCGACTACCTCTACGAGTACGCGGTGAACGCCGTGGGCGGGGAGCGCCGCTACACCGGGACCGCCCTGCCCGACGTCTTCGACCGCGAGACGGTGACGCTCGCCGACTACCGGCTGCGCTACGCGCTCTACAAGAGCGACCCCGACCTCCGGGCCGCCCACGCCGCCCACCCGTTCGCGGTCACCTGGGACGACCACGAGGTGGAGAACAACTACGCCGCCGACCGGCCCGAGAACGCGGTCCCGCCCGCCGAGTTCCTGGTCCGGCGGGCCGCCGCCTACCGCGCCTGCTGGGAGAACCAGCCGCTGCGCGCCGCCCAGTTGCCGCAGGGCCCGGACGCCCGCGTCTACCGGCGGCTGCACTGGGGCTCGCTCGCCCAGTTCGACCTGCTGGACACCCGCCAGTACCGCTCCGACCAGGCCTACGACGACCGGCCGCACGCCCCGGGACCCGATGCGGACGACCCGGCCCGCACCATCACGGGCGCCGCGCAGGAGCGCTGGCTGCTCGACGGCTGGCGCGGTTCCACCGCGCTGTGGAACCTGATGCCCCAGCAGGTCTGCTTCTCGCGGCGCCGGTTCGCCGAGGGGACCGACGCCCCGCTCTCCATGGACGCCTGGGACGGCTACCGCGCCTCGCGGGACCGGGTGGTCGCCGGGGCCCGGTCGGCCGGGATCGCCAACTGGCTGATCCTGACGGGCGATGTGCACGTGGGCTACGCCTTCGACGTCAAGGAGGACTTCGACGACCCCGGCTCGCGGACCGTGGGCACCGAGGTCACCTGCACCTCCGTCGCCAGCGGCCGGGACGGGGCGGAGCGCCCGGCCAACTGGGACACGTACATGCGGGCCAACCCGCACCTGCGCTTCTACGACGGCCGCCGCGGCTACCTCCGGGCCGAACTGGACCGGAAGACGGCGCGCCTGGACTTCCGCACCGTGTCCGCGATCAGCACGCCCGGCGCCCCGGTCACCACCGCCGCGTCCTTCGTCACCGAGGCGGGGCGGCCGGGACTGAACCCCCTGTGAGACCGCCCGCGGCGGCCGGGGCGCGGCGGACCGCGCCGGGCGTACTGCACTTGGCACCCCCGGCGTCCCCCATCGCGCGAAAGGGACGCGTCCGGGGCATTCCCGGCCGCCCCGGCGGCAAGGACTGTGGCTCCGCCACCGGCACCCGCCGGTGCCCCCGGCCCGTGCCGGGGGCACCGGCCCCACCGGTCCGCACCGCCCCCGAAGGAGGCACCCCGCATGGTCGGCAGACCTGGACCGGGCCCCCGCCGCGCCGCCCTGGCCGCGCTCGGCGCCCTGCTCGTGACCGCGCTCCCCCCGGCCGCCTCGGCCGCGTCACCGCACGAGCCGGGCACCCCCTCCGGTGTGTCCCGGACCCCGGGCGCCGACCGGCCGCCGCCCGGGATGCCGGCGGCCCTGGAACGCGATCTGGGGCTGACGCCGGACCGGGCGACGGCCCGGCTGGCCAACGAGGCGGAGGCCGGTGTCCGCGCGGGCCGTCTGCGGGAGGCGCTGGGCGAACGCTTCGGCGGGGCCTGGCTCAGCGGCGCCACCTCGGCCGAGCTGACCGTCGCCACCACCGACGCGGCGGACACGGCCGCGATCGAGGCCGAGGGCGCCCGCGCGCGGATCGTGCGGCAGGGGCTCGGTCCGCTGCGGGCGGTCCGGGCGAGGCTGGACGCCGCCGCCCTCCGCCTGGACACCGCGCGGACCCCGGTGTGGTCCGTGGACGTGCGGACCAACCGGGTCGTGGTGCGCGCCGCCGACCCGGCCGCCGCCGCGTCCTTCGCCGAGGCCGCCGGGGTGGACCCGGCGGAGCTGGGCGTCGAACTGTCCGCGGAGCGGCCCCGGCTGCTGGAGGACCTCGTCGGCGGCGACCCGTACGTCATCGACGGCCGGGCCCGCTGCTCCGTCGGCTTCTCCGTCACCCGGGGGAGCGAGCCGGGCTTCGCCACCGCCGGCCACTGCGGCACCCCGGGCGCGAGCACCACCGGGTACGACGGCACCGCCCAGGGCACCTTCCGGGCGTCCGTCTTCCCGGGCGCGGACATGGCGTGGGTGGGGGTGGACGCCGGCTGGACCGCCACACCCGGGGTGCGGGACGGGAGCGGCGGCACGGTGGAGGTCACCGGCTCGGCGGAGGCGCTGGTCGGCGCCTCCGTCTGCCGCTCGGGCTCCACCACCGGCTGGCACTGCGGCACCGTCGAGCACCAGGACGTGAGCGTCCGCTACGCCGAGGGCACCGTGAACGGGCTGACCGGGACGACGGTGTGCGCCGAACCCGGCGACTCCGGCGGCCCGTTCGTCTCCGGCACCCAGGCGCAGGGCACCACCTCGGGCGGGTCGGGCGACTGCGTCCGGGGCGGGACCACGTACTTCCAGCCGGTCAACCCGCTGCTCGACGCCTTCGGGCTCACGCTGACGACCGCCGGGACGGGGACGGCCGGGGACACGGGGACCGCCGGGGACACCACGGTTACGGGCACGGCTCCGGCCGCCGGGCCGCGGGGCCCCGGGGCGGTCGCCGGGCGACGGGGCGCTCCGCGGGAGGACGCCTCACGGGAGGGCCGGGACTGACCGGGCGCCCCGGTGCCGGCCGGGTCCGGCGAGGCGGCGCGCCCGGCACCGGGGCGCGGCGACGGACGGTACCGGGGCGCGGAGTGGGCGGCACCGGGCCCGGGGGCGGCACCGGGTGCGGGCTCACGCCCTGCGCAGGCGCCACACGTGGTCGTCGCGGTGGCCCGGGACGCCGTCCGGCGAGGCGCTGGGGCGGCGGACGGTCTCCCCGGTCTCGACGGTCCATCCGTCCCCGGGGAGGCCGAGTTCCGCGAGCACCTCGTCCAGGGCGGGGAAGACCGCGTCGAACGGCGGCTCGGTCTGCCAGGACGGCCAGGCCGCGTGCATCACCAGGAGCAGAGTGCCCCCCGGGGCGACCGCGCGCGCCGCGCGGCGCAGCACGGCGCGCCGGTCCAGCTCCACCGGGGACTGGAGGTACTGGGCGCTCACCAGGTCGAAGACCCCCTCGGGGAAGGTGCGGCCCAGTTCGTGCCGCTCCCAGCCGGTCCGGTCGCCGACCCCGGCGTCGGCGGCGTGTCCGGCGGCGCGCCGGAGGGCCGTGGCGGAGATGTCCGCGCCGGTGACGCGCCAGCCCTCACGGGCCAGCCAGACGGCGTCCGCGCCCTCGCCGCATCCCAGGTCCAGCGCGGTGCCCGGGGCGAGGCCCGCCACCTCGCGGACCAGGAGTTCGTTCGGACGGCCGCTCCAGACGCGGTCGGCGCCCCGGTAGCGGGACTCCCAGAACTCCTCGGCGGGGGCGGTGGCGGGGGTGTCGGCGGTCATCAGTGCCTCCGGGGCGGGTCGACTGCTCGGCCGGGCGCGGGCGCGGTGCGGCCCGGCCACGCGTCCAGGCTGCACCCCGCCGGGCCCCGGCGGCGAACGCCTTTGCCGAACCGGCAAACCACCGGCGGACCGCCGCCGCGCGCGTGCCGCCGGGAGGTCCCGGCCGCGCCCCGGCGGCACCGTCACGGCCGCCCGGACCCCGTCACGGCGGCGGGGCGACCCGGCCGCCCGTCGCGAGGACCCCCGCCCGCGGGCGGACGAGCGCCATGAGCCGGCGTCCCGCAGGGCCGACGCCGAGGAGCACGCGCGCCGGCTCCCGCCGCACGGGAGGTGCCACGCGGACCACGGCCTCGTGCCGGTCCGGGTGGACCCCGGTGCCGTACTGCCGCTCCCGGCGCCCCGCTGCCCGGGCCACGCGGCGTTCCCCGCCGTCTCCCGCCGCCGGGCCGGGGCGGAGGGCACCGCGTGAGCGGTCCGGGCGGACGCCTCGGGCGGTCGCGCCGGTCCGACACCTCCGGGCCCGGCCCTGTGCCCGGAGGGGCCGCCGTTGCGCCGGCCTCCCGGTGCTGTCGTCCGTCCTCCCGAGGTCAGCGCCGGGTGCCCCCGGCGTCCGGCTCCGGGGATTCCCCGCGCACCCAGACGTTGCGCGCGAACGGGATCTCGATGTCCGCCGCGTCCAGGGCCTCCTTGACCCTGCGGCGCAACTCGCGGGTGACGCCCCACTGCTGGAGCGGCACCGTCCGCACCGCCACGCGCACCACGACGCCCTCCGCGTCGAGGGACTGGACGCCCCAGACCGCGACGTCCTCCAGGAGCAGGTCCTCGTAGTCGGGGTCCTCCCGCAGGGTCCGGCCCGCCTCCTCCAGCACCCGGTAGACGGTGTCCAGGTCGGCCTCGTAGCCGACCGTGACGTCCAGGACGGCGCGCGCCCACTCCTGGCTGTCGTTGCGGACCCGCATGATCTCGCCGTTGCGGATGTGCCAGAGGCCGCCGTTGAGGTCGCGCACATGGGTCAGCCGCAGGCCCACGTGCTCGACCTCGCCCACCGCCTCGCCCAGGTCGACGGAGTCGCCGACGCCGTACTGGTCCTCGATCATGATGAGCAGTCCGGAGAGGTAGTCGGCCACCAGGCTCTGCGCGCCGAAGCCGATGGCCAGGCCGACCACCCCGGCGCTGGCCAGCAGCGGGCCGAGGGCGATGCCCACCTGGTCGAGGACCATGGCCACGCCGAGCATGAACAGCACGATGGTCATGGCGCTGCTGAGCACCGAGCCGATGGTGCGGGCCCGCTGCTCGCGCCGCTGCCTCGCCCGGCCCCGGTCGCGGTGCAGGACGGTGGCGCCCCGGCCGGGGCGGCGGACGCGGACGCGCTCCGGTTCCGCGCCGCCGGGCTCCAGGACCCGCTGGACGACGCGGGTGATGGCCCGCTTGGCCACCGCGCGCACGGCCAGCAGGACGACGACGATGAGCGCGATGCGCAGGGGTATCCCGATCAGCGCCGCGGTGTGTTCGCCGATCCAGTCCGACCACGGGACCGCGAGGTACGGACCCGCGGCGGGGCCGCCGGAAGCGGGGGTGTGCGTCATCTGCTCCAGTACTCCGTTTCTCGGGACGGTCCGGGGCGTCCCGGGCGCGTCGCGGACGCGGCCGGAGGCCCCGGGGCCGGGACGGGCCCGGCCGTCGGGGCCACCTACCCAAGCAGGGCCGGAACATGACCTCGCGACGGCCCCACCCGCGCTCCGGGAACGTGCGGCTTCGCCCCCGTTCGACCGGACCGCGCGCCGTCCTCACGCCGTGCCGGCCCATGCCGGGCGCGTCCGGGGGCACCCGTGGGGGCATCACCGACAGGAGGGAGGGGGCGGCGGCGTGGTCATCGTTGCCGTTCTGCTGCTGCCCGGCCTCGGGCTGCCGCTGTGCGCCATGACGTCCTGGAGGACCGGATGTTCGGCGGCGCGGGCCCGGCCCGCCACGCCCGGCACCGACCGCTGCGGCTGCTCCCCGGGGGCGGCGACTCCCGCCGCGCCGCGCGCGCCGGGCGGGAGCGGGGGACGCGCCGCGAGGCCGCCCGACCCCGGTTCCGGCGCCTCCCCGCGGCCCCTCGCGGTTCTCCGCCCCGCCGCCCGTCCGTCCCGGTGGACCGCTCCGGGACCCCGCCCGCACCCGGTGCCGTCCCCACGGCGCAGACTTGCGGTGCGCCGGGCCCCACCGGACGGGCCCGCGCCGCACCCCGAGGAGAGGCGAGCACCGATGAGCACCGACGAGCACGACGGCCCCGACGACGCCTTCGTCCGCTTCTGGCAGGAGCGCCGTGTGTGCCTGCTGGCGACCCCGCGCGCCGACGGCAGCCCCCATCTGGTGCCGGTCGGGGTGACGTACGACCACGCCACCCGCACCGCCCGGGTGATCACCAGCGGGGACAGCGCCAAGGTGCGCCATCTGGCGCGCGCCGAGCGGCCCCTGGTCGCCGTGAGCCAGGTGGACGGGCGGCGCTGGTCCACGCTGGAGGGCACGGCTGCCGTGCGGGACGACCCGGAGGCGGTCCGCGAAGCCGAGGCCCGGTACGAGGCCCGCTACCGGCGGCCCCGGGTCAATCCGGCCCGGGTGGTCATCGAGATCGGTGTGCGGCGCTACCTGGGCACCGTCCGCCCCTCGGACTGAGCCGCCTTGCCGTCCGCCGCCCGGCGGCCGGGGGCGCCCGGCCACCAGGCGACCGCGCCGATGTCCCGGGCCAGGGCCGGGACCAGCAGCGAGCGCACCACCAGGGTGTCCAGCAGGACGCCGAAGGCGACGATGAAGGCGATCTGGACCATGAAGGCCAGCGGGATCACCCCGAGCGCGGCGAAGGTGGCGGCCAGCACCACACCGGCCGAGGTGATCACACCGCCGGTGGCGGTCAGCCCGCGCCGGATGCCCTCCCGCACCCCGTGGCGCAGCGCCTCCTGCCGCACCCGGGACATCAGGAAGATGTTGTAGTCCACGCCGAGGGCGACCAGGAACACGAACCCGTACAGCGGGACGGCGGCCTCGGTCCCGCTGAAGCCGAGGACGTGCCGGAAGACCAGGGCCGAGACGCCGAGGGTGGCGAGGAAGTTCAGCGCCACCGTCGCCACGAGGAGCACCGGCATCAGCAGCGAGCGCAGCAGCAGGACCAGGATGACGAGGATGATGGCGAGGACCACCGGCACGATGACCGTCCGGTCCTGCTCGGCGGTCCGCTGGGTGTCGTACTGCTGGGCGGTGTAGCCGCCGACGAGCGCGTCGGCGCCGGGCACGGCGTGGACGGCGGTCCTCAGCCGCGCGACGGCGTCCTTGGCGGCGTCGCTGTCGGCGGGGGCGTCGAGCGTGGCGTCGACGCGGACCCGGCCGTCGACGGTCTTCGGGGGGCCGTCGCCGGGACGCCCGGAGGCGGTGACCGCCTCCGCCGAGGCGACCCCGCGGGTGCCCCGGGCGGCGGCGAGGACGGCGTCCAGCCGGTCGGCGTCGGCGATCACGACGGCCGGGTTGCCGGAGCCGCCGGGGAAGTGCCGGGCCAGGGTCCGCTGGGCGGACACCGACGGGGTGTCGTTGACGAAGATCTCGTCCAGCGGAACGCCCTTGGAGGTCAGTGCCGGGGCGAAGGCGGCGCAGGCGACCAGGGCGGCCAGGGACACCGCCCAGATGCGGCGCGGCGCGCGGTCCACCAGGTCCGCGATCCGGTGCCACACGGGGTGCGCGGCGCCGCCGTCGCCGTCCGCCGCGCCGCCACCGGCGCCGTCCGCCCGGGTGGTGCGGGTGGGCCGCGCGGGCCAGTACGCGGCCCGGCCCAGCAGGACCAGGGCGGCCGGGAGGAAGGTGAGCGCGCTCAGCACCGAGCAGACGATGCCCACGGCGCCGACGGGCCCGAGCGCCCTGTTGTTCGTCAGATCGCTGAGCAGCAGCGCCAGCAGGCCCAGGGCGACCGTGGCGGAACTGGCGACGATGGCGCCCCAGGACTCGCGCAGCGCCGCCCGCACGGCCCGGAAGCGGTCCTCGTGCCGGGCGAGTTCCTCGCGGTAGCGGGCGGTGAGCAGCAGGGCGTAGTCGGTGGCGGCGCCGATGACCAGGATGGAGAGGATGCCCTGCACCTGGCCGTCGACGCGGACGAGGTCGCGCCGGGCCAGCGCGTAGACGACGGCGCAGGCCAGTCCGAGGGCGAAGACCGCGCCGAGGATGATGACCAGGGGGAGCAGGAGGCTGCGGTAGACGAGCAGCAGGATGACCAGCACCGTGAGCAGCGCGACGCCGAGGAGCAGTCCGTCGATGCCCGCGAAGGCGTCGGAGAGGTCGGCCTGGGTCGCCGCGGGCCCGGCGAGTTGGGCGTCGGTCCCGGGCACCCGGTCGGCGGCGTCCTCGATCCGCTGGAGCACGTCGGGCAGCCCGTCGCCGAGGTCGGGGCGGATCTGGACGACGGCCTGGAGCGCCTCGCCGTCGCGCGAGGGCAGCGCGGGAGAGACGGCGCCGACCGTGCCGGGCGTCCCCTCGAGTCCCGCGACGGCGCGGGTGGCCGCCTCCCGGGCCGCGCCGACCGGGCCACCGCCGTCGGCGGTCCAGACGACGATGACGGGCAGGGTCTCCCCCGTCCGGAACGCCTTCTGCTCCTCGACGACCCGGGTGGACTCGGCGCTGCGGGGCAGGAAGGAGACCCGGTCGTTGGTGGCGACCTCGCCCAGCTTCCCGGCGTAGGGGCCGAGGGCGCCGCCGATGCCGATCCAGGCCAGGAGCAGCACGACGGGGACGAGCCAGCGGGCTCGCCGGTGGGTGACGGTCATCGTCGGGGCTCCAGGTCTCGGGGGCCGTGCGGGGTGGCTCGATCCTAGACAATCTCGATCATCGAGCTACTTCGGCCCCCGGTCCCCCGGCGGCCCGGGGCCTTCCGGGCGGTCGGGGCGCCCCGTGGGTCCGCGGCGGGTCCCGGTCCTCCGGCGGGTCCGGCGGGGTGCCGGGCAGCAGCCGCAGCTCCTCGTTCAGGGCCGTCAGGAAGCGGGCCACGGCCGCGATCTCGTCCTCGTCGAAGCGGGACCGCGCCGCCGCGGCGGCCTGGGCCAGGGGCATGAAGTACGTGCGGGCCGCCGCCCGCGCGTCGGGCACGTAGCGCAGGTGGACGACCCTGCGGTCGGTGCTCTCCCGCACCCGGCGCACGTGCCCGGCGCGTTCCAGCCGGTCCACGCACGCCGTCACCGCGCCGGAGGTCAGCCCGAGGTGCTCGCGCAGCCCCTTGGGCGTCATGGGCTCCCGGGCGTCCAGGATCGCCGCGAGGGCCTGGACGTCGGTGGCGTGCAGCCCGTGAGCGGCGGCGAAGCCGTGCACGAGGCGGTTGATGCCGCCGTTCAGCAGCCGCAGCTGTGCGGCGAGGACCTGGAGGCCGTCCGCCTCGGGCGCCGTTCCGCTCGGCCGTTCACGCGGGCGCTGTGCGCCCCGGTTCCCTGTCACCACGCGATCAGCGTATAGAGACGGACCGTACCGGGCCCCACCGCGTCCGGGACGGCCCGTACGGGGAAGGGGTGACCCGACGGCCCCGCCGGGGCCGCCCGGACCCGGACCACCACCCGGCCGAGGAGAGACGGAGACCATGAGCGACGGACAGGGACCCAGCAGCGGCGGCGGAACCGGCGGTACCGGCGGGGGTGGACCGGACGGCGGCCCCCCGGGGGCGGGAGGCGGCTGCGCGGGCGGCGCGGGTGCGTCGGGCGGCGGGGGCGGGGGCGCGGGAGGCGGCGGTGGACGGGCCGCGGAGGGCGGGGGCGGCGGCGCGGGCGGCGGCACCGCCGGGGCGTCCGGCGGGGCCGCGGGCCCGGGCCGGGACGGCGGCGGGGACGGGGTCCTCTGCCTGGTCACCGGAGCCACCGGGTACATCGGCGGCCGGCTGGTGCCGGAGCTGCTGGACGCCGGGCACCGGGTGCGCTGCCTGGCCCGTTCGCCCGGGAAACTGCGCGACCACCCGTGGGCCGACCGGGTCGAGGTGGTGCGGGGCGACGTCCTGGACCCCGCCTCGGTCGCCCGCGCCCTGGAGGGCGTCGAGGTGGCCTACTACCTGGTGCACGCGCTCGGCAGCGGCCGGGACTTCGAGGAGACCGACCGGCGGGCCGCGCGGATCTTCGCCGAGGGGGCCGAGGCGGCGGGCGTGCGGCGGATCGTCTACCTGGGCGGGCTGACCCCGGCGGACGTGCCCGAGCGGGAGCTGTCGCCGCATCTGCGGTCCCGTGCGGAGGTGGGCCGCATCCTGCTGGCGGGCGGGGTCCCGGCGACGGTGCTGAGAGCCGCGGTCATCATCGGGTCCGGTTCCGCCTCCTTCGAAATGTTGCGCCATCTCACCGAGCGGCTGCCGGTGATGGTGACCCCGAGCTGGGTCCTCACCCGCATCCAGCCGGTCGCCGTCCGGGACGTGCTGCGGGCCCTGGTCGGCAGCGCGGGGATGCCGGACACGGTCGACCGGACCTTCGACGTCGGCGGCCCCGACGTCCTGACCTACCGGGACATGATGACGCGCTACGCCGCGGTCGCCGGACTGCCCCGGCGGCTGATCCTGCCGGTGCCGATGCTGACACCCGGTCTGTCGAGCCACTGGGTGGGCCTGGTGACCCCCGTCCCGGCGTCCATCGCCCGCCCGCTCACCGAGTCGCTGCGGTACGAGGTGGTGTGCCACGAGAACGACATCGCCCGCCTCGTACCGCCGCCGCCCGGCTACCCGCTGGGCTTCGACGAGGCGCTCCGGCTGGCCCTGCGCCGGGTGCGCGAGGCCAGGGTGACCACCCGCTGGTCGTCGGCGTCGGTGCCCGGCGCGCCCAGCGATCCGCTGCCCACCGACCCGGACTGGGCGGGCGGCAGCCTCTACACCGACCACCGCACGCTCACCGTCGACGCGCCGCCCGAGGCGCTGTGGCGGGTCGTCGAGGGCATCGGCGGCGACAACGGCTGGTACTCCTTCCCGCCGGCCTGGGCGGTGCGGGGGTGGCTGGACCGGCTGGTCGGCGGGGTCGGCCTGCGGCGCGGCCGACGGGACGCCGCGCGGCTGCGGGCCGGGGACTCGCTGGACTTCTGGCGGGTGGAGGAGATCGTTCCCGGCCGTCTGCTGCGGCTGCGTGCCGAGATGCGGCTGCCGGGACCGGCCTGGCTGGAGATGTACGTGGAGACCGACGGGGAGGGCCGCACGCGGTACCGTCAGCGGGCCCTGTTCCATCCGCGCGGGCTGGCGGGACACCTGTACTGGTGGAGCGTGTGGCCCTTCCACGCCGTGGTCTTCGGCGGCATGGCCCGCAACATCGCCCGCGCCGCCGCCCGCGAGGCCGATGCCCCGTCCCCCGTCGCGTCCGGACCCGCCGGGCACCGCTGACCGGGTGGGCCGGGCCGCCGCCGTACGTCCGCCGTCCGGCGGGCCCCTTTCCGTCCCCGCCCGCGAGGAGCGTCCATGACCGTGTCGGTCGTCCTGTTCACCCGTGATCTGCGGCTGCACGACCATCCGCCGCTGCGCGCCGCCCTGTCCGGGGCGCGCGGCGTGGTGCCGCTGTTCGTGCGCGACCGGGCCGTCGACGCCGCCGGGTTCGCCGCACCGAACCGGCTGGCCCACCTCGCCGACTGCCTGCGCGACCTGGACGCCGGGCTGCGCGGACGCGGCGGCGCGCTGGTCCACCGGGTGGGCGACACCGTGGCGGAGGTGTGCGCGGTCGCCGACGAGACCGGTGCCGACGAGGTGCACATGGCGGCCGACGTCAGCGCCCACGCGCAGCGCCGCGAGGAGCGGCTGCGGTCCGCCCTGGCTGCGACTGGCCGCCGGCTGCACGTCCACGACGCGGTGACCACGGTGCTGGCCCCGGGCACCGTCACCCCCGCCGCCTCCGACCACTACGCCGTCTTCACCCCGTACTTCCGGCGCTGGTCGCGGGAGCGGGTGCGGGACGTGCTGGCCGCGCCGCGCGCGGTCCCCGTCCCGGAGGGCGTCCGCTCGGCCCCGCTGCCCTCCCGGGACGAGCTGACCGGGCTCTCCCCGGGGCTGCCGCAGGGCGGCGAGACCCCGGCCCGGGCCCGGCTGGCGGCCTGGCTGCGGAGCGGTCTGGAGCGGTACGACGACCGGCACGACGATCTGCCCGGCGACGCGACCTCCCGGCTCTCGCCCGACCTGCACCTCGGCGCCCTCTCCCCCGTCGAGGTGGTCCACCGGGCGCGCCGGGCGGGCGGCGCGGGGGCGGAGGCGTTCGTCCGGCAGATGGCCTGGCGGGACTTCCACCACCAGGTGCTCGCCGCGCGGCCGCACACCGCCCGGGACGACTACCGCACCCGGCACGACCGCTGGCGCGAGGGGCCCGGGGCGCGCCGGGACGTCGAGGCGTGGAAGCGGGGTCGCACCGGCTACCCGGTGGTGGACGCGGCGATGCGGCAACTGCGCCACGAGGGGTGGATGCACAACCGGGCGCGGCTGCTGGCCGCGTCGTTCCTGACCAAGACGCTCTACGTGGACTGGCGGGTGGGGGCGCGGCACTTCCTGGAGCTGCTGGTCGACGGGGACGTGGCCGACAACCAGCTCAACTGGCAGTGGGTGGCGGGCACGGGCACCGACACCCGGCCCAACCGGGTCCTCAACCCCACCGCCCAGGCACGGCGGTTCGACCCGGACGGGGCGTACGTGCGCCGCTGGGTGCCCGAACTGGCCGGGCTCGCCGCGCCGTTCGTGCACGAGCCGTGGAAGCTGCGGGGGGAGGAGCGGGCCGCGTACGACGCCTACCCGGATCCGGTGGTGGACCTCGCGGAGGGCCTGGCCCGCTTCAAGCACGCCCGGGGGCGGGACTGACCGGGCGGTGAGCCCGGCGGCTCAGTCGCCGGGCCCGGCGGACGGACGCTCCCCGGGGCCGCCCGGGGCGCCAGGGACGCCAGGGATGCCAGGGACGCCAGGCGATCCTGGGGCGCCTCGGGTGCCCGGACCGGCCGGGGCGTCCGAGGCGTCCTGGGTGTCCGGGACATCCGAAATGTTCGGAGTGTCCGCCGCGCCGGGACCGGGTGGTCCATCGGGGGCGTCGCGGATGCCGGGGGCATCGCGGGTGCCGCGGCGGCCCGGATCGTCGGGGGCGTCGGAGGTGTCGCGGGCGTCGGGGCGGGCGGTGTGGTCGGGGTGGCCCCGGGTGCGGCGGGCCTCCTTCATCTCCGCCTCGTGCAGATGGTCCCGTCCGTCCGCGAGGGCCTCCACCGCCGCGCGCTCCAGGTCCTTGAAGATCCGGTAGTAGGTGCGGTCGTAGGACTCGACGAGCTGGAAGGTCCAGTGCCCGGGGACGACGTTGCGGCCGAGGATCTCCGTCTCGACGCGGTCGGCCCACTCCCCGTGCCCGGCCTCCCGCAGCAGCCGCACCGCGCGGTCCAGCTCCAGATCGGCCGTTCCGGTGAGCTGGTGGAATCCGAAGAGGTGGCCGCGGGCCCGCTCGGTCGTCTCCAGCGCCTTGGAGAGCGAGCCGAGCGCCGCCACGGTCTCGTCGCTGACGCCCCCGGGGCGCCGGTACGGGTCGTCCATCGGTGCCGGTCCCTTCCGTGATCGTCCTTCGGGGCCGCCGCGGCGGTGCGCGGCGGCGGACCTATCCTGGGCGGCGTGTCCGGACGGCGCACGGCGGCGGCGCCCGGTTCCCCCGCCCGTGTCCTCGTTCCCTGGAGACGCCCGTTGAACGCCAGCACCCCCCGTCCGGACGGCTACTACGAACGCGTCGACGCGTACCGGTACAAGCCCACCGCGCACGCGAGCGGCGCGTGGAGCGCGGACGAGCAGCACTTCAGCCCGCTCGGCGGACTGACCGTCCACGCCATCGAGCGCCATCTCGCCGGACGGGACGGGGGCGGTGCCGGGGACGGCCTGCTGCTGAGCCGGATCGGCTTCGACATCCTGGGGCGCCCGGCCCTCGACGAGACCGAGATACGGGTGGAGACGCTGCGCCCGGGGCGCACCATCGAACTGCTCGAGGCCACCGTGCTGATCGCGGGCCGCCCGGTGGTGCGGGCGCGGGCCTGGCGGCTGGCCGCCCTGGACACCGCCGCCGTCGCGGGCGGCGGGGACGCCGCGCTGCCCGCCCCCGGGACGCTCGCGCCCTGGGCGATGGACGAGACCTGGCCGGGCGGGTACATCGCCTCGCTGGACGTGCGGCCGGTGGCGCCGCCGCGGCCGGGCCGGACCACGGCCTGGATCTCCACGGGGCTCGCCCTGGTCGCCGGAGAGGCCTCCGGACCGCTGGCCTCCTATCTGGCGCTGGTCGACACGGCCAACGGCATCGCGGTGCGCCGCCCGCCCACGGAGTGGATGTTCCCCAACGTCGACCTGACCGTCCACCTGCACCGGCAGCCCCGGGGCGGCTGGACGGGCCTGGACACCACCGTGGTCTTCGGCCCCACCGGCCAGGGCATCACCAGCACGGTCCTGCACGACGTCGACGGTCCGGTCGGGCACGCCCAGCAGATGCTCACCGTACGGCCGCTGGGCTGAGCCGGACGCCCGGGCGGGACCCCGCCGGGCGGGCGCGGTGGTGCGCGCGCGGCACGCGGGCGCGGTGGTCCGCGCGACGGGGCCGGACCCCGGGAGCGTGGGCCACGGATGCCGGGGGGCTGTTGTGGGGTGCCCGGATGCCCCGCCCCGGTACCCGGAGCTGTGCGACACCTGGGCCGGGTACCGAGGAGCCGGGGGGACGTGGGGACGAAGGGCCGAAGGGCCGGGCCGCCCTCTTGCCGCGCGGACGGCCGTTGATCCATGCTCGTCCCTCCCGCCTCACCCCCCGGGAAGGGACCCCCGCATGCCGCTCGATCCCGCCGGTTCCGGTTCCGCGTCCCCCGGTCCGCTGCCGCCGGGGCGGGCCGCCGACGCCCTGCTGGCCGAGCTGCGCGCCCTGCGCGAGGGCGACGCGCCGACCCGGGGCGGCCGTACCTTCGCCTATGTGTACGACGCCGGGCTGCCGGGGCTGGACGGCCTGGCGGCGGAGGCGTACGCCGTCCACGCGAGCGTCAACGGGCTGGACCCGACGGTCTTCCCGAGCGTGGCCCGGCTGGAGAACGACGTGGTGGGCGCGGTGGTGGCGGTGCTGGGCACGCCCGGCGCCCAGGGCACCTTCACCAGCGGCGGCACGGAGTCCGTCCTGCTGGCCGTGAAGACGGCCCGGGACCACGCCCGCGCCGAGCGGGGTGTCGACCGGCCCGAGCTGGTGCTGCCCTCGACGGCGCACCCGGCGTTCCACAAGGCGGCGCACTACCTGGGCGTGGACCCGGTGGTGGTGCCGGTCGACCCGGTGACGTTCCGGGCGGACCCGGACGCGGTGGCGGCGGCGCTCACCCCGCGGACCGTCCTGGTGGCGGCCTCGGCCCCGTCGTACGCGCACGGGGTGATGGACCCGGTGGCCGGCATCGCGGCGGTGGCGGCGGAGCACGGGGTGCTGTGCCACGTGGACGCCTGCATCGGCGGCTGGTACCTGCCGTTCCTGCGGCGCACCGGCCGCCCGGTCGAGCCGTTCGACCTGTCGGTGCCGGGGGTGACGTCGCTCTCGGTGGACCTGCACAAGTACGGCTACGCGGACAAGGGCGCCTCCGTGGTGCTGTACCGGGACGCGGAGCTGCGCCGCCACCAGTACTTCGCGCACGCCGGGTGGCCGGGCTATCCGGTGGTCAACCCCACCGCGCAGGGCACCCGGTCCGCCGGGCTGCTGGCGCAGGCGTGGGCGGTGCTGCGGCACCTCGGCGGCGACGGGTACACGGCGCTGGCGGAGCGGGTCGCGACCGCCGCCGAGCGGCTGGTGCCGGGGCTGCGCGGCACGGAGGGCGTCGAGGTGCTGGGCGAACCGGCCGGGAGTCTGGTGGCGTTCACCGTGACGGGGGCGGACGGCGCCCCGGACCTCGGCCTGGTGCTGCACACGGCGGACGGGATGCGGGAGCGCGGCTGGTACCTCCAGCCGCAGCTCTCCTTCGCGGGGATGCCACCGAACCTGCATCTGACGCTCACCCCGGCCACCGGCGACCGGGTGGACGCGCTGCTGGCCGACCTCCGCGCCTCGCTGGCGGCGGCCCGCGCGGCGGGCCCGGTCGCGGTCGATCCGGCGGTGGCCGGGGCGGCGGCGGGCCTGGACCCGGACCGGCTCGGCCCCGAGGAGGCGGCCGCGGTGCTGGCCCTCGCGGGGATCGCGCCCGGGGCGCCGCTGCCGACGCGGACAGCACCGGTGCTGGCGCTGCTTGACGCGCTGCCGGACCGACTCAAGGAGCGGCTGATGACCGAGTTCGTGGGCTCCCTCTTCCGGGTCTGACCCGACACCCGGCCCGTGCCGCCCTCCGGCCCGGCGGGGCGCGCGGCCCCCGTCCCCTCCAGGCCCGTCCCCTCCAGGCCCGCCGCCGTGCCCCGGTCCACCGCGGCCGCCCGGCCCGGCTCGGCCCCCGGTGTGCCGCCGGGGACGCGGGCCGGAGGCGGCACGGGCGCGCGGGAACACGGACGGGCGACGGGCGCGGGGGCCGGCGCCGGGGCGGAGACCCAGGAGCGACGGAACCGCCCGGCGCGGCCCTCGCCGACCCACGCGGCCCGCCGAGGACCCGCCGAGGACCCGCCGAGGACCCGCCGAGAGGAACGGCGGAGGCCCGCCGAGAGGAACGGCGGAGGCCCGCCGAAGGGAACGGCGCGATGGGCGATGGTGAACGGGCGTGCCGAGCAGCCGGGCCCGGACCTCACGGCGGGGCCCGGACCTCACGACGGAGCCCGGACCTCACGACGGGGCCCGGACCTCACGACGGAGCCCGGACGTCACGACGGGCCCGGACCGACACCGGTACCGCCTACGGTGCCGGGTCCTCCCCGGCCGGGCGGCGGGCGACGAAGACCAGTTCCCGTCCCGGCCGGTCGGGGGCGTCGCGGACCTCGTCGAGGAGCCAGCCCCCGGCGGCCAGATCCGCCCCGACCTCCTCGCGGCCACGGAAGCGCAGGGTGGAGTCGAAGGTCAGTACCGCGCCGTCGGCGGCGAAGGCGTAGGTCCACCGGAAGCTCACCAGCGGCCCGTCCACCGCCGTCACCCGCACCCAGCTCTCCACCGCGCCGACGCCGGGGATCTCCGTCACCCGCCGCGTCCGTTCGCGGGTCCACCCCTCCCAGGCCCTCCGGTCCGGATCCCTGGTCTCGAACACCAGGCGTCCGCCCGGCCGCAGCGCGGACCGCACCGCGCGCAGGCCGGCCCGCCACTCCCCGGGGTCCGTGATCTCCTGGGCGACGTTCGCCGTCATGGCCGCCAGGTCCGCCCCGAGCGGCGGCACCACCGTGGCGTCGCCCGAAAGCCAGCGCACCCGCCAGGCGCCGGGCCTGCCCCGGGCCACGTCGAGGGAGGCCCCGGCGGGGTCGACGGCGGTGACCGCGATGCCCCGGCCGGCCGGCAGGAGCGCCAGCACGCCGGTGCCGCAGCCGACGTCCAGCACGCTGCGGGCCCCGAACTCCTCGGCCATGGCGACGTACACATCGAGGTCGCGGCGGTCCGGATCGAGCGCGTCGTGGACGGCGGCGAGCCGCGGATGCCGGAAGCAGTCGTCGTCGCTCATGGGGCGACGGTATCGGCGCGCTCCCGCACGGGCCCCCGACCGGGGCGGGCTCCCGTCCGGATCCCCCGACCGGGGCGGGTCGGCATCTGGATGCCCGCACGCCGGTATGGGCGTACTGTCCTGATATGCGTGATGTTCGGTGCGGCCGGTCCGGCCCGGTCCTGCCGGAGCCGGCGGTCACGGGCCGCCGGCGCGGGACCGGGGCGGGCGCCTCCCGTCCGGCCCCGGCGGCGTACGGGGCGGGCCGCTGATGGACGACACGCTGGCCACCGTGGTGCGCGAGGCCGGTGCCTTCGCCGGGCTGCTCTACAGCCTGCCGCCGGGCGGGAACGCCCTGTGGCTGGTGATGATGACGGGCGCGCCGCACGAGACCGCCGCGCCCTGGCGGCGGATCTCGCTGGACGACCCGATGCCGCTGGCGCTCGCCGTGCGCGAGACGCGACCGGTCTGGGTCGGCGGCCCGGAGGAGATGGCCCGGCGCTTTCCGCGGCTGGCCCTCGCCCTGCCGTACGACTTCGCCCTCTCGGCGGCCCCGGTCCTGTCCGGGACGGTGCCGCGGGGCGGGCTGGTGCTGCTCTGGCACGGCGCCCGGCCGTCCGGGCTGGACGACGCGGAGCACGCCGCCGTCGAGGCGGGCCGCCGCCGCCTGGGCGGGCTGCTCCAGCGGGCCCTGGACCGGGGCGCGCCGCTGCGTCCCTTCGACCGCCCGCGCCGCACGGCGCCCCCGGCCGGGCGGCCCCCGCTGCCCGAAGGGACGGCGGCGGCCTCCGCCTTCGCGGACCGGCTGCCGGGCGGCTCCTGCGCCCTCGATCCGCACGGGCGGGTCGTCTTCGTCACCCGGGACGCCGCCGAGCTGGTCGGCGTCGACCCCGCCGACCTGCTGGGCGCCCTGCCCTGGGACCTGCTGCCCTGGATGGCGGTGCCGCAGGTCGAGGACCGCTACCGGGCCGCGCTGATCAGCCGCGAGCCGCAGACCTTCACGGTGCTGCGCCCGCCGGACACCTGGCTCGCCTTCCGCCTGTACCCGGACGCCTCCGGGGTGAGCGTCCGCATCACCCGCGCCGAGCCGTCCGGAGAGGGCTCGGAACCGTCGTCGGTGATCCCGGCGGGCCCCACCCGTGCCACGGTCCTGCACCACCTGATGCACCTGGCGGCCACCCTCACCGAGGCGGTGGGCGTCCAGGACGTGGTCGAGCAGACCGCCGACCAGCTGCTGCCCGCGCTGGGCGCGCAGGGGCTCGTGCTGATGGGCGCCGAGGACGGGCGGCTGCGCATCCTCGGCCACCGGGGCTACCGGGCCGAACTCATGGAGGAGTACGACGCGATACCCGTCGCCGCCCCGATGCCGGGCGGCAAGGTCCTCGTCACCGGGGTCCCGGACTTCTTCACCGACTTCGCCGAGCTGCGCCGCGCCTACCCGGACGCGGTGCACGAGGACGGCATGGCCTCCTGGGCGTTCCTGCCGCTGATCGCCTCCGGCCGCCCCATCGGCTCGCTGGTGCTCGCCTACCGGCGTCCGCAGGTGTTCCCGCCCGGTGAGCGCGCCGCGCTGACCGCGCTGGCCGGTCTCATCGGCCAGGCTCTGGACCGCGCCCGGCTCTACGACGCCAAGCACGACCTCGCCCACCGCCTCCAGGCCGCCCTGCTGCCGCACACCCTGCCCCGCGTCCCCGGACTGCGGTGCGCGGCGCGCTATCTGCCGGCGGCCCGGGGGCTGGGTATCGGGGGCGACTTCTACGATCTGATCCGCATCGGCGCGGACACGGCCGGGGCGGCCATCGGGGACGTCCAGGGCCACAACGTGGACGCGGCGGCCCTGATGGGCCAGGTGCGCACCGCCGTGCACGCCCACGCCATGGCCGGCGCCTCCCCCGACGACGTGCTGGCCCGCACCAACCGGCTGCTCATGGAGCTGGACCCGGGCCTGTTCACCAGCTGCCTCTACGTCCATCTGGACCTGGCCGGACGCCGGGCCCGCATGGCCACGGCGGGCCATCCGCCGCCCCTGCTCCGGCACGCCGACGGCCGGACCGAGCTGCTGCCGGTGCCGCCCGGGCTGCTGCTCGGCGTCGAGCCGGACACCCGCTGTCCGCCGCTCGACGTCACGGTGCCCCCCGGCTCCGTGCTCGCCCTGTACACCGACGGGCTGGTCGAGGCCCCCGGGGTCGACATCGACGACGCGACCGCCGCCCTGGCGGGGCTGCTGGAGCACGGCGATCCCAGGGACCTCGACACCATGGCGGACGCCCTCATCCGGCACGCCCCGACCCCGGGCGACGACATCGCTCTGCTCCTCATCAGCCTGGACGGCTGACGGCGGCGCCGGTTCCGGACCCCGCGCCCCGTCGACCGCGGGCCCCCTCTTCGTGCATGATCGGTACGGCCCCTCGACCCCACGGGCGGGGAGGCGTCTGAACCGAAGTGAGGAGATGGCGTTGTCCATCTGGGAGTCATCGGCGATCTTCGCCGCCGGAGTCGGTGCCGGCACCATCAACACCATCGTCGGGTCGGGAACGCTGATCACGTTCCCGGTCCTGCTGTCCACCGGCCTGCCGCCGGTGACGGCGACGGTGTCCAACGCCCTCGGGCTGATACCCGGTTCGGTCAGCGGCGCCATCGGCTACCGGGCCGAGCTGAAGGGGCAGCGCCGGCTGGTGCTGCGCCTCGGGGCGGCGGCGGCCGTCGGCGGGCTCGCCGGGGCGACGCTGCTGCTCTCCCTCCCGGCGACCGCCTTCGAGACGATCGTCCCGGTCCTGGTGGCGCTGGCCCTGGTCCTGGTGATCCTCCAGCCGCGCATCTCCCGGGCCGTCCAGGCGCGCCGCGAGCGCCGGGGCACGCCCGCGCGGGCCGACGGCGGTCCGGTGCTGTTCGGCGGGCTGCTGCTGTCCAGCGTGTACGGCGGCTACTTCACGGCGGCCCAGGGGATCATCTACCTGTCCCTCATGGGCATGCTGATGAACGACAGCCTCCAGCGCCTGAACGCCGTGAAGAACGTGCTCGCCGCCATCGTCAACGGCATCGCCGCCGCGTTCTTCCTCTTCGTGGCGGACTTCGACTGGACGGCCGTGCTGCTCATCGCCGTCGGCTCGGCGCTCGGCGGGCAGATTGGGGCGCGGATCGGCCGGCGGCTGCCGCCGGCCGCCCTGCGGGCCTTCATCGTGGTCGTCGGCAGCTTCGCCATCGCGCAGTTGCTGCTGCGCTGAGCGCGGACCCGGGCGGCGGGCGGCCCGGTCCGGCCGGGGCGTCCCCCCGCCCGGACCGGGCCGCCCGCCGTCCGGGGTCAGCCGGTCGCGCCCAGCAGGACGGCCCACTCCTCCACGGCCGGCCGCTCGGCGAGGTCGGTGACGGCGACGTCCAGGCCGTGGGCGTCGCGCCAGCGGCCGGCCAGGACCATCAGCCGGACGGAGTCCAGGCCGTGGTCGACGAGGTTCTCGTCGTCGGGGATGTCCTCGGGGGACTCCCCCAGCACGTCCGCGATGTCGGCGCGCAACTGCTCCAGGGTGAGGGCCACGGTGGTCAGTTCCCTTCGAGAACGGTGTCGGTGGTGGTGACGACGGCGCAGCGGCCGGCCGCCCAGCGGAGCGCCATCGCGTGCTCCTCGGCGGAGAAGTCCGCCACGGCGTCCGCGACGACGAAGGCGCGGATGTCCCGCATCCAGGCGTCGCAGGCCGTCATCAGCACGCCGATGTGGGCGTAGACGCCGGTGATGACGAGCTGGTCGCGGCCGAGCGCGGCCAGCCGCTCGGCGAGGTCGGTGCGGACGAAGCCGCTGTACTTCCACTTGGTGACGACCTCGTCCCCGGGTCCGGGCGCCACCGCCTGCGCGATGGCCTCGGCGGCCGGGTCGGCGGGCAGGCCGGAACCCCAGAAGTCCTGTTGCAGTCCCCGCTCCCCGGCGCTCTGGCCGCCGGGCTGGGCGGTGTAGAGGACGGGGACGCCGAGTTGGGCGGCCCGCTCCTTCAGCACCCGCACGTTGCGCAGGAGTTCGGGGACGGGCGGGGCGTCGGTGTCGTAGGCGGACAGGAAGTACGTCTGGAGGTCGTGCACGAGCAGGACCGCTCGGTCCGGGTCGACCTTCCAGTCGACCCGGTTGGCGGGCAGTGCCGCGGCGGCCGGCATGGGGTACGGGGTGATCCTGGGCAGGGCCATGGTGCGGGGTTTCTTCAGCTCTCGGTGAGGGGGGCGGGGGCGGTGCCGGGGGCCGTCTCGGCGGCGGCCCGGAGTTCCTTCTTGGAGATCTTGCCGACGCCGGTGTGCGGGAACGCGGTGACGAACTCGACCCGGTCGGGCACCTTGTAGGCGGCGAGGCCCCGTTCGCGGACGAACCGCTTGACGGCGACCGGCTTCGGGGGCTCGGCACCGGCCCGCAGGATGACGTAGGCGCAGGTGCGTTCCCCGAGGTAGGGGTCGGGTTCGCCGACGACGTTGGCGTCGTGGACGGCGGGGTGGGCGAGGATGTGGTTCTCCACCTCCTCGGCGGCGATCTTCTCGCCGCCCCGGTTGATCTGGTCCTTGGCCCGTCCCTCGACGACCAGGTGGCCGGTGGGGGTGAGGCGGACGATGTCGCCGGTGCGGTAGAAGCCGTCCGCGGTGAAGGAGCGGGCGTTGTGCTCGGGCGCCCTCCAGTAGCCCCGGATGGTGTAGGGGCCGCGGGTGAGCAGATGGCCGGTGGCGCCCACGGGCAGGTCCTCGTCCTCGTCGTCGACGACGCGGATCTCGTCGTCGGGCGAGATGGGCCGCCCCTGGGTGGTGACGACGGTCTCCTCGGGGTCGTCCAGACGGGTGTAGTTGACCAGCCCCTCCGCCATGCCGAAGACCTGCTGGAGGGTGCAGCCGAGGGCCGGGCGGACCCGGCGGGCCGCCTGCTCGCTGAACTTGGCGCCGCCGACCAGCAGGACCTCCAGGCTGCTGAGGTCGTGGGAGGTGCCGGGGGCCGCCTCGGTCCACACCAGGGCGAGCGGCGGCACCAGTCCGGTGATGGTGACCCGCTCGCGCTCGATGAGCGGGAAGGCCGTCTCGGGGCCGGGTGCCGGACAGAGCACGACCCGGGCGCCCGCGTGGAGCGCGCCGAGGGTGCCGGGCGAGGAGAGCGGGAAGTTGTGGGCGGCGGGCAGGGCGCACAGATAGACGCTGTCCTCGTCCACGGCGCAGATCTCGTTGGAGCCGCGCAGCGAGTAGAGGTAGTCGTCGTGGGTGCGGGGGATCAGCTTGGGGATGCCCGTGCTGCCGCCGGAGAGCTGGAGGAAGGCCAGGTCGCCGGGGGCGGGTCCGTCGACGGGGACGGGGTCGGTGCTCAGGCCGGCCAGGGACTCGAACTCGCCCGCGTCCGGTCCGGCGACGAACACGTGGCTCAGCGCGGGGACGTCGGCGCGGACGGCGGCGGCGAGCTCGCGGTAGTCGTAGCCGCCGTGCTCGCCCGCGATGACGTAGGCGGCGGCGCCGGTGAAGTCGCAGAAGTAGCGGATCTCGCTCTCGCGGTGCGCGGGGAGGGCGAACACCGGCAGCGCGCCGATCCGGAACAGGGCGAAGACGACCTCGAAGAACTCGGCGATGTTGGGCAGTTGGACGACCACCCGGTCGCCCCTGCCGATGCCGCGGGCCAGCAGCCCGGCGGCGAGCCGGTCGGCCCGGATGTCGAGTTCGCCGTAGGTCCAGCGGCGGGTGCTCCCCGGTCCGTCCCCGGGGTCGACGACGGCGATCCGGTCGGGGTGGGCGGCGGCCCGCTCGCGGAGCATGCCGCCGAAGGTCTGCCCCTTCCAGTGGCCCGCGGCGCGGTAGCGCTCGGCGAACCCGGCGGGCCAGGTGGGGGCGTCGGCGCCGGGGGCGGCCGGGGCGGGGGTGGTCGGATCGGTCACAGCCGGGCTCCCACGGCGCTCAGGAAGGTGCGGAACTTGGCGGCGGTCTCGGCGGTCTCGGCGGCCGGTTCGGAGGCGGCGACGACCCCGGCACCGGCGTAGAGGCGCAGCGAGGTGGGCTCCGCCTCGGCGCAGCGGATGGTGACGACCCATTCGCCGTCGCCGTCGGCGTCGCCCCAGCCGACCATGCCGGTGAAGAAGCCCCGGTCGAAGGGCTCGGTCTCGCGGATGACGCGGCGGGCGAGGGGGGTGGGGGTGCCGCAGACGGCGGGGGTGGGGTGCAGGGCGCAGGCCAGTTCGAGGGCGGAGGTGTCCCGGGTGCGCAGGGTGCCGGTGACGGTGGTGGACAGGTGCCACATGGTGGCGGTGCGCACCAGGGTGGGCCGGTCGGGGACGGTCAGGCCGGTGCAGTGGCGGGCCAGGTTCTCGGCGACGGCGTTGACCACGACGGCGTGTTCGTGCAGGTCCTTGGCGGATTCCAGGAGGGCGGCGGCGCGGCGGACGTCCTCGGCCAGATCGGTGCTGCGCGCCACGGAGCCGGCCAGCGGATTGGCGACCACCCGGTCGCCGTGCCGGGAGACCAGCAGTTCGGGGCTGGCGCCGAGGAGGGTGCGGTCGGGGCCGGTGGGCAGTGCGAAGGTGTAGCCCGAGGGGTCGCGGCGGGCCAGGCGCTGCAGCATCGCGGGGACGTCGAGGGGGCGGGCGGCGTCGACCCGGAGGGTGCGGGCGAGCACGACCTTGCTGAACTCGCCCTGCCACATGCGGTCGACGACGGAGGCGACGGAGGCGGCGTACTCCTCCGGAGCCGGTTCCTGGTGGACCGTCAGTTCGTCCTGGGGCGAGGGGGGTTCGGCGGGCAGGGCGACGAGCGGGTCGGCAGTCAGGGGCGGGGCCGTGTGCAGGGTGGCGGGCACGGCGAGGGCGGCCGGGGCGTCCTGGTCGAAGGGTATCGCCCCCAGGACGACCGGTGCGGGGTGCCCGGCGGCGCGGGCGTCCGCGAGGGCGGCGGCGACCCGCCGGTGGGGGGGCCGCCCGTCGTGCGGCACCTCGCTGTGCACGCCCTCGCCCAGCAGGGTGCGGGTGGGGGTGCCGAGGAAACGGGCCCCCGGGGCGTAGGAGTTGAGCAGTCCCGTGGCGACCCCTACGGCGGGGTGGGCCGGCTCTGCGAGGGTGTGGGGTTCGGCGACCTGGGGTGCCGTCGACACGATGGCTCCGTTTCTCCCGTGCCCGCGGTGGGCGGGCGTGCGGGGCGGGTGTGCGGGGGTGGGGACGGGGTGCGCGGATGGCGCGGGGCGGACGGTCAGCGGAGGGTCGCGCCGCCGTCGACGTACAGCTCCTGGAGGGTGATGTGCCGCGCCAGGTCGGAGGCGAGGAACACCACGGCGTCGGCGATGTCGGCGGGGTCCGCGATGCGGCCGAGCGGGATGCCGGTGCGGTAGGCGGCGGGATCGCCGTCGACGACCCGGCCGGGGGCGTCGGGGTCCCGCCAGAGGGCGCGCTGCATCGGGGTGTCGGTGGAACCGGGGGCGACCACGTTGCAGCGGACGCCGCTGCGGGCCAGTTCCAGGCCGAGGCAGCGGGTGTACATGGCGGCGGCGGCCTTGGAGGCGGCGTAGGCGCCCATGCGGACGCGGGGTATGCCGGCGGCGTTGGAGCCGACGGTGACGATGCTGCCGCGGCCGCGGGCCGCCATGGCCGGGGCGACGGCGCGGGCGGTGTGGAAGACACCGGTGGTGTTCACGGCGAAGGTGTCCGCCCAGTCCTCGTCGGAGAGTTCGGCAGACGGGCCGGTGCGCAGCACCCCGGCCACGTTGACCAGGATGTCCAGTGGGCCGTGCCGGGCGACCGCGGTGTCCACGACGGCGCGGACGGCCTCCGCGTCGGTGACGTCCATGGCGTACGCGGTCACGGCGCCGGCGGCCGGCTCCCCCGTGCCGCCGTCGAGCGGGGCGTGTTCGGCGTGTTCGGCGGCGAGCTTCCCGACGCCCTCGGCGTCGCGGTCGGTCGCGGCCACGGTGGCGCCCTGTGCGGCGAGCGCGCGGACGACGGCCGCGCCGATGCCCTGGCCGGCTCCGGTGACCAGGGCCGTGCGCCCGGCCAGCAGGCCGCTCGATCCCGTGGTGCCGGGGCGACCGGAGGTTCTGGGCGGGGCCGGGAGGGCGGAAGCGCCGGATGGGTCCTCGGACATGACTGATCCCCAGTTCATAAGGCTAGCCTAACCTTATCTAGGCGGGCCGACAGCCCGTCCGGCGAATGAACCGGACCCTCTTGTCAGCCTTACCTCTTTTTTGGTTAGGCTAACCTCACTACATGCAGACAGGGCATTCCCAGGTACCGCGACCCGACGCCCAACACGCCGGTGAATCCGGCACGTTGACGGCCGAAGCCGTTCCGCCCGCCTCGCCCCCGGCTTCCGGTGACCCGGCCGACGGTCACGTGGAACACGCTCCCGCGCGCCGCCGCACCGGGCTGCTCATCACCGCGTTCACGGCGGTCGTCGTCCTCCTGGCCGGCCTCTCCCTGAGCGTCGGCGCGGGCGAGGTCGGGCCCGGCGGGGCACTGGACTACCTGTTCGATCTGGGTGGTGCCCGCTCCGACAGCCGGCTCTCCCTGGTCATCGGCGATCTGCGGCTGCCGCGCACACTCACCGCCGTCCTCGTCGGCGGCGCGCTCGGGGTGGCCGGATGCCTGCTCCAGGCGGTCACCCGCAACCCGCTCGCCGAGACCGGGCTGCTCGGCGTCAACGCCGGTGCCTCGCTGGGCGTGGTGGCGGGCATCGCCCTGCTCGGCCTGGATTCCGGTTACGCCTATCTGGTGTGCGCCTTCGTGGGCGCGGTCGCCGCCAGCGGACTGGTCCTGCTGATCGCCGGACGCGGGGGCGGCGGCTCCCCCATGCGGCTGGTGCTCGCGGGCTCGGCGCTCGGCGCCACCTTCGGCGGGGTCACCAGCGTCATCGTGGTCAACTCGGCGGAGACCTACGACCGGTTCCGCTTCTGGGTGCTGGGCTCCCTCGCCGGGGTCGAGGGCTACGGCGAGCTGGGCCGGCTGCTGCCCGTCCTGGTCATCGGCTTCGCCGTGGCCCTCCTCGTCACCCGGCCGCTCTCCGCGCTCGCCCTCGGCGACGACCTGGCGCGCGGTCTCGGCCACCGCCCCTCCCTCATCCGGACGTCGGTGGCCGTCGCCGTCACCCTGCTCACCGCCGCCGCGGTGGCGCTGGCCGGGCCCATCTCCTTCCTCGGTCTGCTCGCCGGGTTCCTGGCACGGGCGCTGACCGGCGCCGGCCCGGCCGCCCGGATCGTGCTCGCGGGGCTGATCGGCGCCGGGGTGCTGACCCTGTCCGACGTGGCGGCCCGGGTGGTGGCCCGGCCGTTCGAGGCACCGGTGTCGGTGATCGTCGCGCTGATCGGCGCACCGGTCCTGATCGGCATCGTGCGCTCCCGGCGGCTCGCCTCGATGGGCATGACCGAACCGGCCACCGGCGACGGCCCCCCACGACGCCGCCGGACGCCGGTCCCGGCCCGGCTCGCCGCGCTCCTCGGCCGCTCCCGCGTCGGCACCGACGCCGGCACCGGCGCCGATGCCCGCGGAGGCGGAACGCGAAGGCCCGCCCGGGCCTCCCACGCCGGGACGGTCGTCCTGCGGCGCGGCCCCGTCTCCCTGCTGGTGCACCGGCGCCCCGCGCTGGCCGCCACCGGCCTCGCCGCCCTGGGGCTGCTCGCGGTGACCCTCTCGGCGTACGCGGGCCAGAGCGACATGGACGTGGGCCGCACCTTCCGCGCGCTGTTCGGACAGGGCGACCGCTTCGACGTCCTGCTGGTGCAGAAGTTCCGGCTCGGCCGGATCGTCGCCGGGCTCGCCGCAGGGGCCGCCCTCGGACTCGCCGGCTGCCTGACCCAGACCCTCGCCCGCAACCGTCTCGCCACCCCCGAACTGCTCGGCGTCAACGACGGTGCCACCGCCGCGGTGCTGCTCTCCGTCAGCGTCACCGGCACCTTCGGCGCCTGGTGGGCCGGGCCGCTCGGCGCGCTGGCCGCCGTGCTGGTCGTCACCACCGTCGCCGGGGGGCTCGGCCAACGCGGCTACCGGGTCCTCGTCGTGGGCCTCGCAATGTCCGCGCTGGCCTCCGCGATCACCCAGGTCATGCTCGCCCGGCGGTCCCTCAGCTCGGCCGGTTCGCTGTACGTGTGGACCTCCGGCAGCCTCAACGGCCGCGGGTACTCGGTGGCGGTGCCGGTGCTGATCGGGCTCTGCGTCCTCGTCCCGGCGGCCCTCGCCGTCGCCCGGCACCTGGGGGTGCTGCGCTTCGACGACGCGACCGCCGCGTCGGTGGGGGTGCGCCCGGACCGGGTGCGGACGCTGTGCATGCTGCTCGCCGTCGCCCTGGCGGGCCTCGCCGTGGGCGTGTGCGGACCCGTGGCCTTCGTCGCCCTGGCCTCCCCGGTGATCGCCTCGCGGCTGGCCGGACCGCTGCGGGTGCCGCTGGTCGGCTCGATGCTGACCGGGGCGGTGCTGGTGGTGACCGCCGACGCCGTCGGACGGATCGTCTTCTCCGGCTCCGAACTCCCGGTCGGCGTGGTCACCACCGTCCTCGGCGGCCCCTTCCTGCTCTGGGTGCTGCTCGGACGGTCGGCGGCGACCCGGGTGTGAGCGCGCGGCACGGACCGGGTCCCGGGAGCGGGGCCGCACGGGGTTCCCCCGCCCGGGACCCCGCGCACGGCCGCGCACGGGCCGGTGCGCCGCCGCGCGGCGGGGCCGCCCGGGACGGTGCGTCGGGCCGCGGGTGCCTGCCGTGCGGCTCCGCTGCCGGGACCCGGAGCCGTACGCGGGTGTCCGGCGCGGGGGCGGACCGGGAGCGGCCGGGCCCGGCACGGCCCCCGGCGGTGCCGGAAGCCCCTCGGGCGCCGCGCGGTCCTGTCCCGGACACCGGCGCCTCCTCGCCCCACTCCCCTCCCCCGGCGGCCCCTCCCCACCCCACGACCGACAACCCGGCGACACGACGGCCGACGACCGACGACCGATGACCGATGACTGACGACTGACGACTGACGACACGACGAAAGGCGGACCCCCGTGACCGCGATCCCCAGCCCCGCGCTGTGTGCCCTGCGTGACGGGGTGCGGGCCGGAGTACCGGGCGCCGAGGCGGAGTTCTGGCTGCGCGCCGAACGCCTCGGCACCCCCCTGGTCGAGGCCGACCCCGACGGCGACCCGGCGCACCGCCTGGTCACCTTCCTCTGGCGGGACGACCCCGACCGGCCCGCCACCGATGTCCTGCTCCTCGTGCACACCGTCACCGACCGCGACCGGCACGGCGGCGACCTCACCCGGCACCTGATGCGGCGGGTGGCCGGCACCTCCGTCTGGGCGCTCTCGCACCGGCTGCGCTCCGACCACCGCGCCTCGTACCAGTTCCTCCCCGGCCACGGCTCCCGTGCGGAGCTGCTGCGCACCGACCGGTCGTCCTGGCGGTCCGCCCTGGACCGCGCGCTGCCCGATCCGTTGAGCGCGGCACCGGTGCTGCCGTCGCTCGGCGCCCGCCGTCCCGCCTCGGTGCTGTCCCTGCCGGACGCGCCGCCGCAGCCGTACGCCGGGCGGACCGCCGTGCCGCGCGGCAGCAGCACCGAGCACGAGCTGACCGGCCGCCGGGTGACCGTGCGGCTGCCGCCCGGTGAGGGCGTGGTGCCGGAGGCGGTGGCCGTGCTGCTGGACGGCGAGATGTGGGGGCCGGTGCTGGACGTCGGCGGCACCCTGGACCGGATGCACGCCGCCGGGGCGCTGCCGCCGACGGCCGCCCTCCTCGTCGACACCATGGGGCGCCGCATGGACGACCTGACGTGCGACGGGGCCTTCACGGACTGGCTGGCGGACACCCTGCTCCCGTGGGCGGCAGGGGAGTTCGGCGCTCCGCTGCGGCCGGACCGGACGGTCGTGGCCGGGCAGAGCGCGGGCGGACTGGCGGCGGCCTACGCGGCACACCGGCGGCCCGAGCGGTTCGGGCTGGCGGTGTCGCAGTCGGGCTCCTTCTGGTGGCCCGAGGACGACCCGGAGCGCGGCCCGGAATGGCTGACCCGGCAGTACGCCACCGGGGAACGGCGCCCGGTGCGGCTGTGGCTGGAGGTCGGGCTCCAGGAGTGGATGCTGCTCGCGGAGAACCGGCGGCTGCACGGCGTCCTGCGCGACCGCGGCTACGACGTGACCTACCGGGAGTTCAACGGCGGCCATGACTACGCCTGTTGGCGCGGCGGTCTGGCCGACGCCCTGGCGGGGCTGCTGGGCGCCGGGCAGGACCGGTAGCGCCCGGTCCCGGACCGGTGGGCCCGGTCCCGGACCGGCCGCCGAAGGGCCGCGGGCGCCTCCGCGCGGTGTGCGCGGAGGCGCCCGCGGGGGCGGCGGCCCGGGCGTCAGGGAGCCGGCGAACGCTCCTCGGTCCGCGCCGGTCCGGCGTCGTCGGCGTCGTCGGCGTCATCGGCGTCGTCCGGCGCCGTGCCCGTCGGCGGCTCCGGGGCGGCGCGGGGCAGCCGCAGGGCGAACAGGGCGGAGACGGCGACCAGGGCGGCGGTCGCCCACACCGCCGTGCGGAAGGGGCCCGCGTCCATCGCCCCGCCCCCCGGGTGGGCGCCCCCTCCGACGAGGGCCGCGCACAGCGCGATGCCGAGCGCGCCGCCGAGGGTGCGGACGATCTGGAACAGCCCCATCGCCTGCCCCATGTCGGGGGGCGGGATCGTCTCGAACCCGGCGATCTGCACGGTGAGCACGGCGGTGCCGAGCACCAGCCCGATGCCGAACATCAGGCCCCGCACCGCCCACGCGTTCTCCGCCGTGCCCGGCACCGCGAGCGCGGCGAAGACCAGGGCGGCCAGCAGCAGCGCGGTCACGGTCAGCCGCCGGGGACCGAGACGGGGCAGCAGCCGGTCCACCGCCTGCGAGGCCAGCATCAGCCCGACGGCCTCCGGGAAGACGCTCAGCCCCGCGTCCAGCGCGGACCCGCCCAGCGCCGCCTGGAAGAGCAGCGGCACCACGAACAGCACGCCCATCAGCCCTGCGGCGGTCAGCGCGGCCAGCGCGGACGCCGGTCCGTAGTGGCGGTCGGCGAACAGCCGCAGCCCCAGCAGCGGTGCCGCGGCCCGGCGTTGCTGGACCACGGTGGCCACCAGCAGGACGGCGCCCGCCGCCGCGCTGAGCGCGATCACCGGGTCGGACCAGCCGCGCGAGGGGCCGAAGCCCAGCGCGTAGGTGAGCAGGCCCAGGGCGGGGGTGGCCAGCCAGAAGCCGGCCCGGTCGAACGGGCCCCCGGTGCCCTCGACGTGCTCGCGCAGCCCCACCGCGCCGAGCAGCACGGCGGCCGCGCCGACGGGCACGTTGACGAAGAACAGCCAGTGCCAGGAGAGGTGTTCGGTGAGCAGTCCGCCGAGCGGCGGGCCGAGGGCGGGCATCAGGGCGGTCGGCACGATCAGTACCCGGCCCAGCCGGATCCGCTCGGCCGGCGGGAAGGCCCGGAACAGCAGGGTCATGCCGACCGGGGTCAGCAGCCCCCCGGCGAGCCCCTGCACCGCCCGCGCCACGACCAGGACCGGGAGGTTCCAGGCCAGGCCGCACAGCGCGGAGGCGGCGGTGAACACGGCGAGGGAGCCGAGGAAGACCCGCTTGGTGCCGTACCGGTCGCCGAGCCAGCCCGCCACCGGCAGGGCCAGCGCCAGGGCGACGAGGAACGCCGTCTCGACGGTGTTGGCCGCCGCGACGGGGCGGCCGAAGTCCTCCGCGATGGTGTAGAGGGCCGGGTTGACGATGGTGGAGTCCAGACCGTTCATGCACATGGCGGCCACGTAGACCAGGACCACGGCCCGGCGCGGCCCGATCAGCGGGCCGCGCCCGGAGCCGCGGGTGGGGGACGGGGTCACCGGGCCGGCAGACCGGTGTCGTGCGCGGTGACCCAGTCCAGGGCGTCCTGGCGCGGGCACGGCCCGTGGACGGCCGTCCAGCCGTCCGGCACCTCGGCGAACACGGGCCACAGCGAGTGCTGCGTCCGCGCGTTCGCCAGCACGAGGAACTCGCCTTCGGCGTCGAAGGGGTTGACGGGGGCGTCGCTGTTCACGGCCATCGGGCTGTCACTTCTCCAGGTCGGTCAGGCGGTCGGAGACCACGCGGGCGATGTGCGCGATCGGTTCGGGCAGGGTCATGTCCTTGTGCGAGCAGGCGACGTCGGTGTTGTCGATGCGCCCGTTCACGTACGGCGTCCAGGTGTCGGGGGTCAGCTCGTCGTCGATGGTGTCGACGGTGGCGCGGAAGAACAGCACGTCGCCGTCGAAGCGCCGGTGGTCGTAGCCCCGCACGAGGTGGTTGGTGTTCAGGTAGATCTCCGCGAGCGCCTCCAGCGTGGCGGCGCTCAGCGCGGCGAGCGGGCTGCCCTCGCGCTGGAGCACGTCGATCACGTTGGCGGTGGTGAGCGGCTCGCCCTCCAGGGCGTCCGGTCCGTGGCCGCCCATCGCCAGCAGGGACTCCATGGCCTCGGCGTGGTCGGGGACCGGCAGTTCGCGGAAGCCCTCGGCCGGATAGGCGTCGAGGACGGCGAGCAGCTCGACCCGCTCGCCCAGGTCCTGGAGGTGGGTGGCCATGGCCTGGGCGATGATGCCGCCGGTGGACCAGCCGAGCAGCCGGTAGGGTCCGGCGGGCTGGGTCGCGCGGATCCGGGAGACGTAGTGCGCGGCCAGTTCCTCCAGGGTGGCGGGGAGCGGGAGGCCGGCGGTGGCGGCCCCGACGCCCTGCGCCTGGAGGCCGTAGATCGGCACGTCGGCCGGCAGGTGCCGGATGAGTCCGGCGTAGCACCAGCTCAGCCCGCCCGCGGGATGGACGCAGTACAGGGGCGCGCGGTCGCCGTCGCGGGCGGGCCGCAGCGGCAGCAGGACGTCCAGCGGGTCGTCGCGGCGGCCGTCGGCGGCGGATTCCAGGGCGGCGTCCAGGGCGGCCGGGGTCGGCGAGCGGAAGACGGTGCCGATGGAGACCTCGCTGCCGAGTGCCTCCCGGACGCGGGCGGCGAGGCGCACGGCGAGCAGCGAATGGCCGCCGAGGTCGAAGAAGTTGTCGTCGACGCCCGCCCGGTCCAGGCCGAGGACCTCCGCGAAGAGGGCGCAGAGCTGTTCCTCGCGGGGGGTGCGCGGGGCCCGGGAGGCGGCGCGGCCGGCGGGGCGGCCCGGCGCGGGCAGCGCCGCGCGGTCGAGCTTGCCGTTGCTGGTCAGCGGCAGCCGTTCGAGCGTGACAACGGCGGACGGGACCATGTACAGGGGCAGTTCGCCGGTGGCGTGGGCGCGCAGGTCGGCGGCGGGGTCCGTCCCCGGTGCGGCCGGTACGGCGTAGGCGACGAGGCGCTTGTCGCCGGGGGTGTCCTCGCGGACGACGACGGCGACGTCGGCGACGCCGGGGTGGGCGGCGAGGACGGCCTCGATCTCCCCGAGTTCGATGCGGAAGCCGCGGATCTTGACCTGGTGGTCGGCGCGGCCGAAGTACTCCAGGGTGCCGTCGGCGCGGCGGCGCGCCAGGTCCCCGGAGCGGTACATCCGGGCGCCCTCCTCGCCGAACAGACGGGCGTGCGGGTCGGCGACGAAGCGGGTAGCGGTGAGGTCGGGGCGGCCGAGGTAACCGGCGGCCACGCCCTGCCCGGCGACGTACATCTCCCCGGTGACGCCGGGCGGTACGGGCTGGAGGCGTTCGTCGAGGACGTAGACGCGCAGGTCGGGGATGTTGACGCCGATGGTGGAGGAGGTCGCGGCGGCGGCGGTGGCGCGGTCGAGGGGGAAGTGGGTGACGTGGACGGTGGTCTCGGTGATCCCGTACATGTTGACGAGGACGGGCGCGTCGTCGGGGTGGCGGGCGTACCAGTCGTCCAGACGGCCCAGTTCGAGGGCCTCGCCGCCGAAGACGACGTAGCGCAGGGCGAGTTCGCCGGGTTCGTGGTCCCGGTCGGCGGCGGCGAGCTGGTAGAAGGCGGACGGCGTCTGGTTGAGGACGGTGACGCCTTCCCGGGCGAGCAGCCGCCGGAAGTCGCCGGGGTCGCGGCTGGTCAGGTGGGGGACGACGACGACCTTGCCGCCGTACAGCAGGGCGCCCCAGAGTTCCCAGACGGAGAAGTCGAAGGCGTAGGAGTGGAAGAGGGTCCAGGCGTCGTCGGGTCCGAAGCCGAACCAGTGGTCGGTGGCGGTCAGCAGCCGGGTGACGTTGTGCTGGGTGACGACGACGCCCTTGGGCCGGCCGGTGGAGCCCGAGGTGTAGATGACGTAGGCGGGGTCGTCGGGGGTGAGCGGGCGGGTGCGCTCGCCCTGGGTGAGCGGCCCGTCGGCGTGTCCGTCGGCGGCCCCGCCGTCGGTGGTGAGGCACGGCAGGTCGTGGGCGGGCAGCCGGGGCGCGGTGGCGGTGTCGGTGAGGACGGCGGCGGGGCGGGCGTCGGCCAGCATGTAGGCGAGCCGGTCGGCCGGGTAGTCGGGGTCGAGCGGCAGATAGGCGGCGCCCGCGAGGGAGACCGCGAGCAGGCCGGTGACCAGGTCGAGGGAGCGGGGCAGGGCGAGGGCGACGATCTCGCCGGGGCCGATGCCGCGGGCGGCGAGCAGCCGGGCCAGGCGGTGGGCGCGGGCGGAGAGTTCGGCGTAGGTGAGGGTGGCGCCCTCGTGGGTGGCGGCGATCCGGCCGGGGTGCCGCCGGGCGGTGTCCTCGTAGCGTTCGGCGAGGGTGGCCGGGGCGGTCCGGCCGGTCAGCGGGTGCCGGGCGTTGCCGTCGACCAGGGCGCGGCGGTGTTCGTCGTGGCCGAGCACCGGCAGCAGGCCGAGGGGGGTGTCGGGGGCCTCGGCGGCGGCGGTGAGCAGCCGGGCGAGGCGGTCGGCGAGGGCCTGGGCGGTGGAGCGGTCGAAGAGGTCGGTGCGGAACTCCAGGAAGCCGCCGATGCCGCCCCCGTCCAGTTCGCCCGCGTTGAGGGTGAGGTCGAACTTGGCGGTGCCGGAGGTCATGGTGGAGAGCCGGGCGGTGGTGCCGTCGGTGAGCGCGAAGGCGGCGTCGGGCACCGACTGCCAGGCGAGCATGGTCTGGAAGAGGGGGTGCCGGGCCAGGGAGCGGGCCGGGTTGAGGGCCTCGACGAGGTGGTCGAAGGGCAGCGTGTCGTGTTCGAACGCGGCGAGGGTGCCGGTGCGGACGCGTTCCAGCAGGCGGCGGAAGGTGGGGTCGCCGGAGGTGTCGGTGCGCAGGACGACGGTGTTGGTGAAGAAGCCGACGAGCCCGGCGGTGATGTCGTCGTCGCGGCCGGCGACGGGGGTGCCGAGCGGGATGTCGGTGCCGCAGCCGTGCCGGGTGAGCAGGGCGGCCAGTCCCGCCTGGACGGCCATGAAGACGCTGGCGCCGGTGGTGCGGGCGAGCAGGGCGAGGGCCCGGTGGGCGTCGGCGGTGAGGGCGAAGGGGACGGTGTCGCCGTCGGTGGAGGCGACGGCCGGGCGGGGCCGGTCGGTGGGCAGTTCGAGCTGGTCGGGCAGTCCGGCCAGGGTCCGGCGCCAGTGGTCCAGTTGGGCGGTGGCGAGCGCGGTGGGCGCGGCCGGGGTGCCCAGGAGCCGACGCTGACGGGCGGCGTGGTCGGCGTACTGGACGGGGAGCGGGGGGAGGGCGGGGGCGCGGCCGTCGAGCCGGGCCCGGTAGGCGGTGGCGAGGTCGCGGGCGAGCGGGGTGGTGGAGGCTCCGTCGCCGGCGATGTGGTGGAGCACCAGCAGCAGGGTGTGCAGGCGGGGGTGTTCGGTGAACAGGGTGGCGCGCAGGGGTATCTCGGTGGCGAGGTCGAAGGTGTGGCGGGCGGCGGCCCACAGGTCGTCGCCGTCGGCGGCGCGGTGGACGCAGGGCCGCGCGGCGGGGTCGCCGGGGGCGAGGATGTGCTGGTGGGGCAGGCTGTCGGGGCCGTCGGCGGGGACCGGGTAGAGGGTGCGCAGGGTCTCGTGGCGGTCGGTGAGGTCGGCCAGGGCGGCGTCGA
The DNA here is from genome assembly GCF_055598485.1 of Streptomyces sp. NPDC107521. Classification (NCBI taxonomy): domain Bacteria; kingdom Bacillati; phylum Actinomycetota; class Actinomycetes; order Kitasatosporales; family Streptomycetaceae; genus Streptomyces; species Streptomyces sp. NPDC107521. Next base: position 96,850 of record NZ_JBVKAT010000011.1, on the reverse strand, counting down.
GGGCGTCCTCGTCGAGGGGGCCCTCGACGGTGAGGACGAGGGGGATGTTGTAGGTGGGGCTCGGCCCCTCCAGCCGGTGCAGGAACCAGAGCCGCTGCTGGGCGGGTGACAGGGGCAGGTCGCCGGTGCGGGGCACCGGGGTGAGCGGCCCCGCGTCGCTGTCCCCGGCGCCGGTGTGCCGGGCGCGGACGAGGGCGGCGACGGCGGCGGGGGTGGGGGCGCGGAAGACGTCGGCGACGGAGAGGGGCACGTCGAAGGTCTCGCGCAGCCGCGCGGCGAGCCGGGCGGCGAGCAGGGAGTGGCCGCCGAGCTCGAAGAAGGAGGTGCCGGGCGCGGGGGCGGTGTCCAGGCCGAGCAGGTCGGCGAAGAGTCCGGCGGTGACGGCGGTGTGCGGGTCCCCGGTTCCGGCGGCCGCCCCGGGGTCGGCCGGCACGGGCGCGGGGTCGGGCAGGGCGCGGTGGTCGAGCTTGTCGTTGGCGGTGCGCGGGAGGGCGTCCAGCAGGGTCACGGCGGCCGGGACCATGTGGGTGGGCAGGGCGGCGGCGAGGTGGTCGCGCAGGGCGGCCTGGGCGGGGGCGGTGCCGGGGCGGGGGACGGCGTAGGCGAGGAGACGCTTGCCGCCGGCGGCGTCGCGGGCGATGACCGCGGCCCGGTCCACGTCGGGGTGGGCGGCCAGGACGGCCTGGATCTCGCCGAGTTCGACGCGGAAGCCGCGGATCTTGACCTGGTCGTCGGTGCGGCCGAGGAACTCGACGGTGCCGTCGGCGCGGCGGCGCACCAGGTCGCCGGTGCGGTACATGCGGGCGCCGGGTTCACCGTGCAGGTCGCCGAAGGGGTCGGCGACGAACCGTTCGGCGGTCAGGTCGGGGCGGCCGAGGTAGCCGCGGGCCAGGCAGGCCCCGGCGACGTACAGCTCGCCGGGGACGCCGTCGGGGGCCGGGCGCAGGGCGGTGTCCAGGACGTAGAGGCGGGTGGCGCGCACGGGGCTGCCGGTGGCGTCCGGGCCGGTCCAGTGGCAGGCGTCGACGGTGGTCTCGGTGGGGCCGTACAGGTTGACCGGGTGGACGCCCTCGGTGGCGGCCAGCCGCCGCCAGAGGGGGGCGGGGACGGCTTCGCCGCCGACGACGAGGACGGCGGGCCGGTGGTGGCCCTCGCCGAGGAGCCCCTCGGCGAGGAGTGCCTCGGCGTAGGAGGGGGTGACGTCGAGGTAGTCGACGCGGTGGGTGTCGACGTAGGCGGTGAGGGCGGCCGGGTCGCGGTGGGTGGCGTCGTCGAGGAGGTGCAGCTCGTGGCCGTGGACCATCCAGAGCAGGGGGTCCCAGGAGGCGTCGAAGGCGAAGGACGCGCTGTGGGCGACCCGGAGCCGGTCGCGTCCGGTGCGGGCGACGGCGGGGGCGATGTGGTCGGTGCCGTGGCCCGCGTACAGGTTGGCGAGGGAGGCGTGGGTGACGACGACGCCCTTGGGCCGGCCGGTGGAGCCGGAGGTGTGGATGATGTACGCCGCGTCGCCGGGCGCGGGGGTGGTGGCGGGCGGTCCGGCGGGGGCGTCGCGCAGGGCCCCGGCGGTCTCCGGGCTGTCCAGGGCGGTGACCGGCCGGCCGTGGTCGGGCAGCGCCGCCAGGGTGGCGGTGGTGCCGAGGACGAGGGCGGGGCGGGCGTCGTCGAGGACGGCGAGGGTGCGGGCGGGCGGGTGGCCCGGGTCGAGGGGCTGGCAGACGCCGCCGGCCTTGAGGACGGCGAACAGGGCGGTGACCATGCCGGCGGAGCGGGGCAGGGCGAGCGCGACGGGCGTCTCGGGGCCGACGCCCCGGGCGGTGAGGTGGTGGGCGAGCCGGTCGGCGGCGGCGTCCAGTTCCGCGAAGGTGAGCGTCTCCTCTCCGCAGCGCACGGCGGTGGCCCGGGGGGTGGCGGCGGCCCGCGCGGCGAGGGCGCCGGGGACGGTGAGCGCGGGCGGCGGCTCGGCGCGGCCGGTGGTGACGCGGCGTATCCCGTCGGCGCTGAGCAGGTCGATGGCGGCGAGCGGGCGGTGCGGGTCGGTCAGCAGCAGGTGGGTCAGGGCGTCCAGGCAGTGCCGGAAGGTGGTGCGGTGGCCGTCGAGGACGTCCGCGGTGTAGCGGTCGGGGTTGGCCTCCAGGACGAGGGCGAGGCTGTCGCCGGGGCCGGGCCAGACGCCGACCGCGAGGTCCTCGACGGGGCCGGCGGCGAGGTTGCGGACGGTGCCGGGCAGTCCGCCGAGGTCCAGCGGTCCGCCGTCGTGCGGCTTGATGTTGACCATGGGGCCGGTCAGCGGCGCGGCGGGAGCCGTCAGGCGGAGGTCGCGGCGCAGGTCCGCCTGCGGGTAGCGCTGGTGGCGGCGGACCTGGCGGATCTCCAGGACGACGCGGCGCAGCAGGTCGGCGGCGCTGTCGCCGGGATGGACGGCGAGGCGCAGCGGCAGCACGTTGACGGTCATCGCCGGGGTGCGCAGGGCGGCGGGGCTCCGGCGGTTGGTGACGGGGAGTCCGAGGACGACGTCGGTGGCGCCGGTGAGGCGGTGCAGGTGGACGGCGGTGGCGGCGGCGACCAGTTCGGCCCAGGTGGCCCTGACCGCCTCGGCGGCGCCGCTGAGGCGGGTGAGCGAACCCGGGGGCAGGGTGGCGGCGGACCGCAGCGGGGAGGCACCGGAGGCGGTGCTCGCGCCGGGCGGGGCGAGGGTGACCGGGACGGCGCCGCGCATCCGCCCGGTCCAGAACTCCCGGTCGGCCGCGTACTGTTCGCCGGCCAGGTACTCCCGCTCCTCGGCGACGAGTTCGGCGAGGGGGGCGAAGCGGCAGGCGGGCGGCTCCTGGTCGCCGGCGGTGTAGACCTCGGCGAGGCGGCGGCCGATCAGGGTCAGGGCGTAGGCGTCCACGGCGATGTGGTGGACGCGCTGGTACCACCAGTACCGCGTGCCGCCGAGGCGCAGCAGGATCTGGGCCGTCAGGCCGCCGGGGGCGGCGGGGTCGGCGGGCCGGGCAAGGTCGGCGCGGATCAGGCGCTCGGCCTCCTCGGCGGGTGCGGAGTGGCCGCGCAGGTCGATCCGGCGCAGGGTGAACTCCGCGTCGGGGTCCGGGAACTGGGCCGGGACGCCGTCCGTCCCGGTGAACCGGAGCCGCAGGGTGTCGGCCTCGGCGACGGTGCGGGCGAGGGCCCGTTCGAAGCGGTCCTCGTCGAGGGCGCCGTCGATCTCCACGACGTCCGCCGTGTGGTGTCCGGTGCCGCCGGGATCGAGCTGTTGCGCGTAGTGGATGCCGCTCTGCGAGGTGAGCAGGGAGAACGAGTCCGGATGCGCGTACATCTGGGGGCAACTCCTTGTTTGTGCAAGCCTGGCCGCACACACGACGCCATTACTTAGGCAAGCCTAAGCTAAAAAACATGCGAGGGTGTGCCCGACCGTGAACTTCGCGCACACGGCCCCCGCCACGCGCCCCCCGAACCGGAAGAGGAGCAGATGACCGACGCCCGCGCCACCGGCGCGCCCACCGCCCCCGGCCCCGAGGACCTCAAGTCCCGTGTACGCGAGGAGATCGAGCGGCACTCCCGGGCACTGATCGCCCTCAGCCGCCGCATCCACGGGCACCCCGAGACCGCGTTCGCCGAGCACCGCGCCGCCGCCTGGTGCGCCGGAGCGCTGGCCGAGCGGGGCTTCACGGTGACGGCACCGGCGTACGGACTGGAGACCGCCTTCGAAGCCACCCTGGGCCGGGGCCCGTTGACGGTGGCGATGGTGTGCGAGTACGACGCCCTGCCGGATCTGGGGCACGCCTGCGGGCACAATCTGATCGCCGCCGCCGGGGTCGGGGCGGCGCTGGGCCTCGCCCCGTTCGCGGACGAACTCGGGCTGCGCGTACGCGTCCTGGGCACACCGGCGGAGGAACGGGGCGCCGGCAAGGCGCTGATGCTGGAGGCGGGCGCCTTCGACGGGGTGGACGCCGCCATGATGGTGCATCCCTGCCCGTTCGAGATGTCCGACTTCCGCTCCTTCGCGCTCGGCACCCTGTCGGTGTCCTACACCGGCCGCGCCGCTCACCCGAGCCTCAATCCGCACGAGGGGCGCAACGCCGCCGACGCGCTGACCGTGGCCCAGGTGGCGATCGGCCTGCTGCGCCAGCACCTTCCGCCCCAGTGGCGGGTGCACGGCGTCACCACCGAGGCCGGCAGCGCGCCCAACGCGATCCCGGAGCGGGCCCGCGCCGAGTACGAACTGCGCGCCCTGGCGTCCGAGGACCTCGCGGAGCTGCGCGAGCGGGTGGAGGCGTGCTTCCGCGCGGGCGCCCTGGCGACCGGGTGCGAGGTGACACTGGAGCGGCCCGAGCCGGACTACCTGGACTTCCGCGGCGACCCCGCGCTGACCGCCCTGTGGGAGGCCAACGCCAGGGCGCTCGGGCGTCCGGAGCCGGCCGGACGGCCGCCGTTCGCCTGCACCGACATGGGGAACGTCTCGCACGCGGTGCCGTCGATCCATCCGGTGCTGGACATCAGCGGCGGTGCCTGCGGGCCGCACGAGGCCGCGTTCGCCGAGGCCGCCGCGGGCCCGGCCGGGGAGCGCGCGCTGCTCGACGGCGCGACGGCGATGGCGTGGACCGCCGCCGACCTCGCGCGGGTCCGGCGCGCCTGATCACCGCCGGACCGCGTCCGGCCACGCGGTCCGGACGCGGTGCCGGCCTGCCCCGGCGGACACCGCGCCCGGACACGCCGGCCGGCCCCCGGCCGCGTCCGGGCGGCGGTGCGCCCGGGGGCCGGGAGGACGGCCCGCCGGTCCGGGCCGAGGACCCCGGAGCGGCCGGCCGCCGGTCAACGGAGCGTCAGGAACCCTTCAGCGCCTCGCTGATGTCGTCCATGACCACGTCGGCGGCGAGCGGGCCGCCGCGCGTCGACCAGACGGAGCCCTCGACGGTGACGACATGGCCCTTCTTGACCGCGTTCAGCTCCTTGTAGGCGGGCTTGGACTGCACGTCCCCGAGCGCCTTCTCGCCGTCGGAGGTCAGGGTCGACAGGAACAGCCAGTCGCCGTCGATCTCGTTGATCTTCTCCAGGCTCAGCGACGGGGTGTGCGCGTTGCCGTCCTTGTTCTGGTTCTTGGGCCGCTTCAGGCCCATCTCCAGGGCGATCCCGCTGGCGAACTGCTTGTTCTCCATCCAGCTCGGGCCGTCCGGGTTCCAGCGGACGATGGACACCTCGGCGCCCTTGTTCGCGCCCAGCTTCTCCCCGGCCGCCCTGGCCGCCGACTCGTGGTCGGTGATGACCTTGTTGGCGGTGTCCAGCTTGTTCAGGGCGTTGCCGATGCCACGGAAGGAGAGCTTCCAGTCGTCCGTGGGTGCCATGGTGACCAGGGTGGCCGGGGTGATCTCGCGCAACTGCTTGAGCACCTGCTCGTCCTGCATGTCGCCGGCGAGGATCAGGTCGGGCCTGGCGGCGACCACCTTGTCCATCACCGGCTGGAGCAGGTTGCCGACGACCTCGATGCCCCCGACCTTCCCGGCCAGGTAGGCCGGGGGCTTGTCGAGGCCCTGGCCGTTGGTGATGCCGACCGGCTTCACCCCGAGCGCGAGGACCATGTCCAGGTCCTCCTGAGTGAGCGTCACGATCCGCTGCGGATCGGCCGGGACCTCCACCGCGCGCCCGGTGGCGTCCTTCACCGTACGGGTGCCCGAGGCGGCGGACCCCTTGTCCCCCGCCCCCTCGGCGTCCTTGGTCCCCGAGCCGCCGGAGTCCGATCCGCAGCCGGTCAGCAGCAGTGCCGCGGCCCCCAGCGCCGCCGCGGTCCGGACGGCGCGGCGCGGCAGCATGGGGGAGGGACGACGGGGCAGGGTCATGGGGAACTCCATGGTTCACGGGGACGTACGACGGCGGCGGGGGACGCCGACGGCCGCGGGCCGCCTCACAACCCCCCTGCTGCGGATAAGGTTAGCCTTACCTCATGCCGGTCCGGCAAGGGGATCGTCTCACTTTCGAAAGGACGGTCCAGGTGGAACTGCGCACCGAAGGGCTCATCGCGGGTTACTCCGGCCGAACGGTCGTCAGCGGAGTCGACGTGACCGTGCCCTCGGGCCGGGTCGTCGCGATCGTCGGGCCGAACGGCTGCGGGAAGTCCACGCTGCTGCGCGCGATGGCCCGGCTGCACGCCCCCGAGGCGGGCCGGGTGCTGGTCGGCGGGGAGGACGTCTGGCGGATGCGCCAGCGCGAGGCCGCGCACCGCATCGCCCTGCTCCCCCAGTCCCCCCAGGCACCCGAGGCGGTCACGGTGGCCGGGCTGGCCCGCTACGGACGCCATCCCCACCAGGGCCTGTTCCGCCAGTGGTCCCGCGCGGACGAACTGGCCGTGGAGCGCGCCCTGTCGGCCACCGGCACCACCGGCCTGGCCGAGCGGCGCCTGGACGAACTCTCCGGCGGCCAGCGGCAGCGCTGCTGGCTCGCGATGGCCCTCGCCCAGGAGACCCCGGTCCTCCTGCTGGACGAGCCGACCAGCGCCCTCGACATCGGCCACGCCGTCGAAGTCCTCGATCTGGTACGGGAGATCGCCGCCGACGGCCGTACGGTCGTGATGGTCGTGCACGATCTCGCCGCCGCCGCCCGGTACGCCGACTCCCTGGTCGCGATGCGGGACGGCCGCGTGGTCGCCTGCGGCGCGCCCCGCGACACCATCGACGCCTCCCTGGTCCGGGAGTTGTACGGGGTCGACGCGGAGGTGCTCACGGCCCCGTCCGACGGCTCCCCGGTGGTGGTTCCGGTCGCCCGCACCACCGCCGCGGCGACTCCCCGCTGAGTCCTCCGCCGCCGGGTGCCCCGCCCGGGGGCACCCGTGGTCCGGACGCCCGGCGCGGCAGAGCGGACCGGGAGGAGGCGTGGTGCTCCCCGGGGAGCGGTGGCAGAGTGCCCTGATGCCCTCGCCCGCAGCAGAAGGAAGAAGCCCGGTGGCCCTCCCGTCCAGCTCCCCGCCGGACCTCGCGCCGGCCCGCCCGGCGCCCGCGCCGCACCGCCTGCGCCGGGCGGGGCTGATCGCCGGGATCATCCTGGTCTCCGTCAACCTGCGCCCGGCCATCACCAGCCTCGGCCCCCTGCTCCCGCAGATCCGGGCGGACCTCGGGCTCTCGGGCACCGGCGCCGGCCTGCTCACCATGCTGCCGGTGCTCTGCCTGGGCGCGTTCGCCGCCCTCGGGCCCACCCTGCGGCACCGGTTCGGGGAGGACCGCGTCCTGCTCGGCTGCCTGCCCGTGCTGCTCGTCGGCATCCTGCTGCGGCTGCCGACCCCGACCGCCCTGCTCTACGGGGGGACGGTGGTGATCGGCGGGGCCATCGCGGTGGCCAACGTCGTCCTGCCGAGCCTGATCAAACGCGAGTTCCCGGACCGGGTGCCGCTGATGATGGCCACGTACACCATGGCCCTCACCTTCGGCGGCGCCGCCGCTGCCGGAGCGGTCATCCCGCTGGAGCGCGTGGCGGGCACGGACTGGCGCGGCTCCCTCGGCCTGCTCGCCGTCCCCGTCGCCGTCGGCGCCCTCGCCTGGCTGCCGTACGGGCGGCACCGGGTGCGCGGGGGCGGCGGTGTCCGGCGGGCCACCGTCGCCCCGCTGCTCCGCGACCGGCTGGCCTGGCTCGTGACCGCCTTCGTCGGGCTGGAGGCGCTGCTCGCCTACGTGACCTTCGGCTGGCTGCCCGCGATCTGCGTCGACCGGGGGCTCGGCGAGGAGGCCGCCGGGTACATGATGTCGGCGATCACCTTCCTCCAGGCCGCCGGTTCCATGGCCGTCCCGTTCTTCGTCGGCCGGGGCGGGCGCGGTCAGCGCGGCTTCTGCGTGGCCGTCTCCCTCGGCACCGCCGCCGGGCTGACCGGGGTCGTGCTCGCGCCGATGTGGACGCTCTGGTTCTGGGCCCTCGTCCTCGGCCTCGTCGGCGGCGCCGCCTTCAGCCTGGCGCTGACCCTCATCGGCCTGCGCGCCGGGGACGGCGACAGCGCGGCGGGGCTCTCCAGCATGTCCCAGGGCATCGGCTACGCGCTCGCCGCCGCCGGACCGTTCGGGATGGGGGTGCTGTACCAGGTGACCGGCGGCTGGGGGGTGCCGCTGGCCGTGCTCGTCGCACTCTGCGTGCTGATGGCCGTCATCGGGCTCGGCGCGGGCCGCGACGCGACCCTCTCACCGGCCTCCCGGCCCGCTCCCTGACGGCGCGGAGGGCCCTGCCCCCGGCGGGGCGGGCCCTCGACGGCGTGCCGCGGTCCGTCAGGATGGTTCGGCGACGGCGGCCGGAGCGGTCCCGGGGACCGGGGCCGTCCCCGGAGCGGCCTGCGGCGCGGCGGCGCCGGGAACGGCGGCCGGGGCCGTCCCGTCCCCGGGCTCCGGGGTGCGGCGGACCAGGGGCAGCAAAACGGCGGCGAGCAGGGCGGTCACCCCGCCGAGCACGCCCACGGCCGCGGCCAGGCCGCTGAGCGCGCCCTTGCCCGCGAGGAGGACCAGCGGGCAGATGAACTCGCCGAGGAAGAACGCCGACATCCACAGCCCGGTGCCGCGGCCCCGGTCGGCGAACTCCAGCCGGGACATGGCCAGCGTCAGCAGCGACGGCAGCAGCAGACCCGTGCCGACGCAGTTCAGCACCGCGCCGGCGATCAGCAGCGGCAGGCTCCCGGCCAGCCCCATGACGACGAAGCCGGCGCCGCAGAGCAGGAAGACGGCCGGCAGCCGGCGCCGGGGACCCCCGGTGAGCCGGGTGAAGAGAATCGATCCTGCAACGGTGGCGGCGCTGGCGACGGCGGTGACGGCACCGATGGCCCCGGTGTTCTCCACCCCCAGGTCGTCGAGGAGGTACGCCATCTCCACCGGCACGGTGTAGAAGACGACCGCGCCGAAGACGGTCAGCAGACAGACACCGGCCATGCGGCGCACCGGGAAGGGCCGCCGCCCCGCCCCGGCGGCCGGAGGACCGGGTGCCGCGGCCGACGGCGCCGGGTCCGGCAGCGCCCTGGCCATCACGGGGGCGAGCAGCAGGCCCACCGCGTACAGCCAGAAGGGCACGCGCCAGCCGGCCGCGCCCAGCGCGCCGCCGAGCACGAAGAACAGGGTGGCGGAGGCGGCCGAGCACATGGTCTGGAGGGCGAGGTACCGGTCGCGGACCCTGCCGGTGTAGTAGTCGCCTATCAGCGTGGTGCAGGCGGTCATGATGGCCGCCTCGGTGACACCGAGCAGGACGCGGCTGACCAGGATGCCGTGCAGCGAGCCCATCCACAGCGGGACGGTGCCGAACACGGTGTAGAGGACGGTGGCCACGACCAGCAGGCGCTTGCGGCCGAAGCGGTCGAGGACGAACCCGGCGAACGGCGCGAGCAGGGCCAGGGACAGCGCCGGGACGGTGAGCACCAGCGGCACCAGGGCGGCGCTCCCGGCGACGTCGTCGAAGTGGTCCTGCATCCGGGGCAGTACGGGGGCGAGCAGCACCGCGCCGAGGATCGGCAGACAGCTTCCGGCCATCAGCAGGACGGCGGGCAGTCTGCCGCTCACATCGGAACGTCTTCCGTCCGGGGCGGGCGGGGCGGCGGGAGCGGGCATGCGGGCACTCCAGGGAGTGAGGCGGGGAAGGCGGCACCACGTTACGGGACGAAGATCCACCGAGAGAAGGCAGTCGCCGACATACAGTCACATCGTCTTCACCGGCTCGGCGTTCCAGGGGCTCGGTCCCGCCTCCCCGGGGCGGCGGACCCGGCGGCGCCGGACACCCCCGGTACGGCCGGGGACTCGGACCGGTGGACACCCGAAGACGGCGCCGGTCCCGCACATCTGACGCCACGTCACTCACTCCGACACGTCCCCGGTCCGCCGCCGCTCCGGGGCCCGGCGCTCCCCCGCCGCGGCCACCCTCGGCGTTTCGGCCATCGGGCTCACGCCCGGAGAGCCCACGGGGCAAGGGTCGGTGTACGCCGCACCTTCACGAACCGCTCAGCCCCGGGCCCGCGGCGCGACCGAAAGACATGTGTTCGAAAGCCGGGACGGGTCGTTGGACCCGGCGACCGGATCACGACCGTCGATCGGAGGGCCGACGTTGACCTCACCCGGATCACACGAGAACGCGGAGCAGGACGGACCGCGGGACGACAGCGGGGACACGGAGCGGGGCGCCGCGCGCGGTGGGAGGCGGGGCGCCGGGCGGAAGGGGGTACGGGGCGGACGCGCCGGGGCGGGGGCCGCGATCTCCGACGCGGAGCGGGAGCTGTACGGCGGCCGGCTCCGCCACGACCAGGGCTACGCCCGGCACGAGGGCCCGCTGACCCGCCTCGGCTTCGGGCACATGGCGGCGGCGCTGCCGCGCATGATGGCGATGGTGCTGCGGACCGGCCTGCGCACCGACCGGCGGGCGCTGCTGGGCGTCGTGGCGGCCCAGTTCGGCCAGGGCGTGACGGCGGGATGGGGGCTGGTGGCCGTCAACGGCGTCCTCGCCCGGCTGTTCGCCGACGGTCCGACCGCCGGCAAGCTCCGTGACGCCCTGCCGTCCCTGACGGTCCTGGCGGCGGCCGCCGTGGCCACGGCCCTGCTCGCCGCCTGGTCGACGGCCATGTCCGGCCGCCTGGAGCCCCAGGTGGAACGGGCGGTCTCCGCGCGGTACTACACCGCCGTCACCCGGGTCGAGGTGGAGGCGACCGAGCGGCCCGAGGTGCAGCGGATCCTGGAGGCGGGGCGGTTCGGCACCGACTCCGCCCGCAGCATGCTCAGACTGTCCGTGGGGGTGGGCAACGTGGTGATCGGCATGGCCGCGGCCGCCGTGGTCCTGGCCTCGCTGCACTGGACGCTGCTGCCGATGCTGCTGGCCATCGCCCTGCCCAAGGGCTGGGGGGCGGTGCGCTCGGCGCGCCGCGACCACGTGTCGCGGCTCACCTGGGTCGACCACCGGCGGGCCGTCGCCTCGTTGCTGGCCTATCTGACCCGCCCGCACGCGGCCGGGGAGATCCGGGTGCACGCGGCCGGGAGCAGGCTGCTGAGCGGCTACGAGGAGATGTCCCGGCAGACGGAGGCGGAACAGCGGCGACTGGCCCGCGCCCAGGCCGGCACCGATCTGGTCGCGGGCGGCTTCGCCGGTGCGGCCTCGCTGGCCTGCTACGGGATGCTGTGGTGGCTGCTCGCCGGGGGCGGCCTCCCGCTGGCGGTCGGCGGCACGGCGGTGATCGCGATCCGCACCTCGACCTCGCGGCTGACCTCCCTGGTGCAGCAGGTCAACCGGCTCTACGAGGAACTGCTCTTCCTCACCGACACGGAGAACGCCATCGAGACGGCGTCCCGGCACGCGATCCCCCGGACGGGCACACCGCTGCCCTCGCCGGTGCGGGAGGTGCGGACCGAGGGGGTGTCGTACACCTATCCGGGCGCGGCCGCCCCCTCGCTCGACGGGGTGAGCGTGCGGGTGCGCCGGGGCGAGGTGACGGCCCTGGTCGGGGCGAACGGGTCGGGGAAGACCACGCTGACCAAGGTGCTCGCCGGGCTGCTGCTGCCCACGGAGGGCTCCGTGTGGTGGGAGGGCGCCTCGGGCGGGTCCGTCGAACTCCGCGCGGCCGACCGGGCGCAGGTCTTCGCCGCGGTCGGCCTGCTCGGACAGGACTTCCCGCGCTGGGAGATGACGGCCGCGGCCAACGTGGCCATCGGCGCGGGCGACCGCCCCCGGGACATGGACCGCGTGCGGGCGGCCGCCCGGGACTCCGACGTGCTCGATCTGGTGGAGGGCCTGCCGCACGGCTGGAACTCGATCGTGTTCAAGGGGTACGAGCGCGGCGTCCAGCTCTCCGGCGGGCAGTGGCAGCGGCTCGGCAGCGCGCGGACCCGGTACCGCGGCGCTCCGGTGCTGCTGGTCGACGAGCCCACCTCGGCGCTGGACCCGCACGCGGAGATCACCGCCTTCCAGGGGCTCTGGTCGCTGGCCCGGGAGGGGCACGCGGTCGTCCTGGTCACGCACCGGCTGGCCGCGACGATGAACGCGGACCGCATCTACGTCCTGGACGGCGGACGGGTCGTCGAGGACGGCACCCACGAGGAGTTGATGCGGCACCCGGACGGCGTGTACCGGGGCATGTTCACCGCCCAGGCCGCGCAGTACGGGCTCCCCGCCCCCGGTACGGACGCCGTGCCCGCGCCGCGCCCGGTCCTTCCCGCCCAGCACCGGGAGCCGCGATGACCCGGAACTGAGCCGCGGCGTCCCGGCCCCCGGGCCGGGACGCCGGGCCCCTCCCGTCGCCCGCGCCCGTACCGCACGGGTGTCCGTACCGCACGGGTGTCCGACGGACGAAACCGTGTCCGGCGCGGTGCGGCGGCACCGGACGCCCGGGCGCCCGCACCGCGCGTCGCCGCCCCCGGTGCCCATGGCACCGGTCTACGATCACGCCGTGCCGAGGGTGACCGAAACGCTGAAACGCCTGGTCATCGGGCGGGCCATGCGCAGTGAGGAACTGAGCGGGACGCTGCTGCCCAAGCGGCTCGCCCTGCCGATCTTCGCGTCCGACCCGTTGTCCTCCGTCGCCTACGCGACCCAGGAGATCCTGCTCGTCCTCACCCTGGGCGGACTGGCCTACCTGCACTTCACGCCCTGGATCGGGGCCGCGGTCGTGCTGCTGATGGCCGTGGTGGTGCTCTCGTACCGCCAGGTCGTCAACGCCTATCCGAGCGGCGGCGGTTCCTACACGGTCGCCACGACCAACCTCGGCCCCTCGGCGGGGCTGGTGGTGGGGGCCTCGCTGCTGGTCGACTACGTGATGACGGTGGCGGTGTCGGTGGCCTCCGGGGTGGACAACGTCATCTCGGCGCTGCCCTCGCTGGCGGGGTACCGGGTGCTGATGGCGCTGGGGTTCGTGGCCCTGCTGACGGCGATGAACCTGCGCGGCGTGCGGGAGTCCGGCCGGGTCTTCGCCGCCCCCACCTATCTGTTCACCGGCGGTGTGCTGATCATGGTGGGCACGGGGCTGCTCCGCTGGCTCCTCGGCGACGCCCCCGTCGCCGAGAGCGCCCGCTACGGCATCGCCCCCGCGCAGGGGGACGCGTCACTGGCCGGCGCGGCGCTGGTGATGCTGGTGCTGCGCGCCTTCTCCAGCGGGTGCACGGCGCTGACGGGGGTGGAGGCCATCTCCAACGGCGTGCCGGCCTTCCGCCGCCCCAAGTCGAGGAACGCCGCGACCACACTGGCCGCGATGGGGCTGCTCGCGGTCACCATGTTCGCCGGGATCACCACCCTCGCGATCATCGCCGAGGTCCACATCACGGACGACCCCTGCCGACTCGTCGGACTGGCCGGCTGCGGCGGGCACACCCAGCGCACCGTCATCGCCCAGCTCGCCTCGGCCGTCTTCGGGGGCAGCACCAGCCCCGGCTTCTACTACATCCAGGCGGCGACGGCCCTCGTCCTGATCCTCGCCGCGAACACCGCCTTCAACGGCTTCCCGCTGCTCGCCTCCTTCCTCGCCGAGAACCGCTACCTGCCGCGCCAGTTGCACAACCGGGGGGACCGGCTCGTCTTCTCCAACGGCATCCTGGCGCTGGCCACCGTCGCCGGACTCCTCCTCTACGGCTTCCGGGCGAACGTCAGCAACCTGATCCACCTGTACATCCTCGGCGTCTTCACCTCGTTCACGCTCTCCCAGACCGGCATGATCCGGCACTGGAACCGGGTGCTGCGGGCCGGGACCGACCCCGTCGGGCGCCGCCGCCACCGGCTGGCCCGAGCCGTCAACGCCACCGGCGCCGTGATCACCGGCCTGGTCCTGGTGATCGTGCTGGCCACCAAGTTCACCCAGGGCGCCTGGATCGCCGTACTCGCCGCGGCCCTGCTGTGGCTGATGATGCGGGGCATCCGGCGCCACTACGACCGGACCGCCGCCGAACTCGCGGTGACCGACCCCCGCGCCGAGAGCGTCCCGCCGTCCCGGGTCCACGCGATCGTGCTCGTCTCCACCCTCCACAAGCCGACCCTGCGCGCCCTGGCCTACGCCCGCGCCTTCCGGCCCGACACGCTGGAGGCGGTGACCGTCGCGGTCGACCAGGAGTCGCTGGCGGCGCTGCGGGAGCAGTGGGACGACTTCGGCATCCAGGTGCCGCTGAAGATCCTGCGGTCGCCCTACCGCGAGATCACCCGGCCCGCGGTGGAGTACGTGCGCTCCCTCCACCGCGAGGGCGCCCACGACGTCGTCTCCGTCCTGGTCCCCGAGTACGTGGTCGGCCGGTGGTGGGAGAACCTCCTCCACAACCACTCCGCGCTCTGGCTCAAGAGCAGGCTCCTCTTCATCCCCGGCGTCACGGTGACCAGCGTGCCGTGGCAACTGCCGTCCGCCGCCCATGTGAAGCGCCCCGTCGCCCGGGCCCCCGGCTCCGTCCGCCGCGGCGAACCCCGGTACACCCCCCGCCCCCGCCCGGCCCCGGACTCCCCGCGCCCGGACTGACTCCACGCCACCGCCCCACCGTCCGGCCCCGATCCGGCCGACGGGGCGGGCTCCCCTGACAAGACATACGGTCGACCGCACGCTTTACCGGTGGCCTCGACGCCCCCGACCGAAGAGACCGACCCCTACCGCCTGGCCCCGCTCGACGCCGCGGCGCTGCTCTTCGGCATGCCCTGGCGGCGCTACGCCGTGGCCGGGGACGGCCTGTCGGCGGGGATCGGCGACAGCGGCGCCGGGTACGGGGACCTGGGCTGGTCCGAGCGGTTCGGCCGGATCCTGACCCGGGTGCGCCCCGATCCGGCCCGGCTGAACACGGCGACCGCGGGCGCCACCACGGCCGACACCCTCGCCCATCAGATGGACGCGGTGCGGGAGTTAGCCCCCGACCTGCTCCACCTCCCCTGCGGCGCCAACGGCCTCCTGCGCCGCTCCCCCGACTTCGCGGGGATCGAACGGGACCTGCGCGCGCTGCACGGACGGGCCGCCGCGACGGGCGCGCTGCTCACCACGTTCACCCTGGGCCGCTCCTCTGCGGTGCCCGTCTTCGCCGACCGGTCCGAGCGCGTCACGGCCCTCAACGCCCTCACGCACGCCGCGGCCGCCGAACACGGCGCCGTGGTGGTCGACATGGGGGACCACCCCGTCAACGCCCGCGAGAACCTGATCAGTTCGGACGGCGCCCGTTTCGCCACGTCGGGACAGGCCGTCCTGGCGAGCGAGATGACCCGGGCGCTCGCCACCCGCCTGCCCCTCCGGCCGCACCGACCGGACCGAAAGGACCGCCCGGGGCCGAAGGGGCCCGCCCCGGGCCGGAGCCCCCTGGACCGGAGGGACCCGCCCGGCTCCTTCCGGACCGTCCCCAAAGGATACGATCGGCCGTATGGGTACTGAGGCGCGCACCGCCCCCGCGCACGGGGAGCGACCGGCGCACGGGGAAGCGCCGGACACCACGGACAAGCGCCTCCTCCGGGGGGCACGCACCCGCCGCGCCGTACTGCGGCGCGCCGTCGACATCGCCTCCGTCGACGGGCTGGACGACGTGACCTTCGGACGCCTGGCCATCGACACGGGGATGAGCAAGGCCGGTATCCAGACCCTGTTCCGGAGCAAGGAACTGCTCCAGCTCGCCACGGCCGACTTCGCGCGCGGCATGTTCGTCGACGCGGTCGTCCGTCCGGCGCGGACCGCGCCCCCCGGCGCCGCGCGGCTGCGCTCCCTGGTCGAGCACTGGCTCGCGTACGCCAGGATCCCGCTGCTCGAGGGCGGCTGCTTCCGCGCCGCCAACATGGCCCGTTTCGACAGCCGGCGGGGAGCGGTCCGGGACGCCCTGGTGCGTCACGAGCGGGAGTGGCGCAAGGCCCTCGCGGTGGAGCTGCGCACCGCCGTGGCGGCCGGGGAGATCGCGGAACTCGACGTCGGGCTCGCGGTCTTCCAGATCGACGCCGCCCTGTGCGCGGCCAACTCGGCGCTGCGGCTCGGGGACGAGGACGTGGTCGGCATGGTCCACCGCATCGTGGACGGCCTCCTGCGGAACTCCTGACCAGGGCCGCGCCCGGCCGGCCCCCGGGGCCGACCCCACTCCGGCACCCCCAATGATTCCTACACTTGCGCAATCTCTAAAGTGTAGGAATCCGCGGCGCGCGGTGGAGGGTGGGCGAGAGTGAGGGTGTCACGGTGTTCTCCGATGTCGGTCCGATGGAACTGGTCACGCTGGGAGCGCTCGCCGTGCTCCTCTTCGGCCCCGAGCGGCTGGCGGGTTCGCTGCGGACGGTGCGGCGGTTCCTGAGCGCGGTGCGGGAGATGTCCGACCGGGCCGAGCGGGACATCCGCGCCGAACTGGGTCCGGAGTTCCAGGACTTCCGCTTCGAGGACCTGCGGCGGCCCGACACCCTCGTCCGCAGGCACCTCCTGGACGACGACCGGCTGGGGCTCGACGGGGTCCGCGAGGCGCTCGACCCGAGGAGGGAACTGACGGAGATCGGGGACACCCTGCGGGAGGCGGCGAGCGGCGAGCCCGCACCGGCCCCCGCGGCCCGGGAGCACGTCACGGGCGGGACGGCGCCGACGGGGGGAACGCGGCCGGGCGGAGCCTCCCTGGGCGGGACCCCGCCGGGCGGCGCGCCGGCGGCCGGGAACGGGCCGGACGAGGGCGCCCGCACCGGCACGCCGTACGACCCCGACGCCACCTGACGGCGACCGGCGCGAGCGTACGCGCCGCCGGAGGGCGCGCCGGACCCGCACGACCCTCGCCCCCACCCCCGCCCGACCACGAAACCCGATCACCGCGCCGCACCCCCGGCACCCCCGGCACCCCCGGCACCCCCGGCACCCCCGGCACCCCCGGCACCCCCGGCACCCCCGGCACCCCCGGCACCCCCGGCACCCCCGGCACCC